>WTCB01000096.1 GCA_013138765.1 Candidatus Nanohaloarchaea archaeon | reverse complement strand
TCTTTTGGTGCTCTTGTCAGAAAACGCGCAGCAAGCACATTCGGCCAGAAATTTATTCTTTGTTTGGTTATTATTCTCAACCAGAATGGATTATAATAGAATTTATCACGCATTTCAGTCATTTTTTCTATAATTCTCCACTCATTTTCACTGAAATCTTTTTTTGCATCCCTGAATGAATATTTTTTGTAGAGATATCTGCCTTTGCATTCAAGGTAAATTGCCGGTATCAGAAGCATTATATGGCAGAAAAGCTTCCAGTCGTACATAGATATGTTCTTTTTTGACTGGAAAGTCTCCACATAATTAATGAGTTCAAATAATGTCTCTTTCGCTTCACCCTTAGAGTTTCTTACATTAAATATTAATTTGTCTGTATTTAATAGGGCTGTTGAATACTTGAAAAGCTCTACAGGGAAGAAAGACTGGCTATAATTTTTCATCTCAAATTCATTGATCAGAAAGACTCCATGGTGCTGGAGCGGGTCGTTCTCAAAAAGAGAAGCATTTAATTTGATCATATTTTTCCTGAGATTTAGCAGTCGGTTCTTATCCAATATTGTCTCTTCTTTTATTATTCCCAACAGGTCTATATCGCTCCATCTTGTATAATCAAGTGTCGATAGGCTGCCATGGATAAAAAAATTCGCAAGTTCTAGAGATAGTTTCTTGTTTACAAAATCATTTATTTTTAAGGCTGAAGTGGTTTTTTCATCATCAATATTTAGTCTTTTCCTTTTTTCATTCCAATCTTTGAAGGACGTATTGATTGATATTGTTTTTGATAATTTTTTTCCACCTGTTTTTCTATAGAATTCCTGATGAAATACTTTGATAAGTTCAGCAATAGTTTCTGGTTTGTTTATTTTTCTGTTTGATTTCAGGAAACCAAAAGTCATTGGGATAATTTTTCTGTTATGTTCTATATTTTCTATTAACTCTTCCGGCACAATGCTTCTGTCAATCAGGGGATAGAGCAATTTTGACTGGTTGGTCAATGAATAGCCGTTCAGGAATGATTCCGTAAACCTATGGAATGAGACCTGCAGTTCTCTTATCTTTTTTTCCATATTGAACACAGTCTGTCTGAAATATTGGATTTTTGACCTTATTAAGATATAAACTTTTAATAGATATAACTATGTTATGAAAAAGATATTGATTGATGTTCCCAACCGCAAGAGGGATATCTTTTGTCTTACGCTTCTGAAGATGTATCTGGAAAAGAAGGGTCATGATGTAAAACTTGTTGATGGTCTTAAAGATAATTTTTTTCAGTTATTTACATATCTTCCCGATGTGATAGTTCTTGGCCAGGTCGCAGAGATACATGGTGCATTTCTTGCAAGATATGCGAAAACATTAGGAATCTCTGTGATTGTTCTGCGGACAGAAGGTGGTTGCATAACAAAAAACACTCTTGTTTCCCTTTGCTCGCCAAGATATACCAAAAGTTTTGACAAGGCAATAGATTTGGAGTTTGTATGGGGACCGAAATTTGCAGATATTTTCATAGAGGAAAGTAAGATAAAGTCGGAAAAAGTAAAAGTCTGCGGCTCACCGCGTTTTGATATTTATAGCAAGCCATTTTCCACTTTAATTTTGTCAAAAAAAGATTTCATTAAGAAATATAAACTTGATTATAAGAAAAAGATAGTGGTCTATGCATCCAATCTGGCCATAGCGAGCCTTGATCTAAAAAATATAAAAAACCATAAGGATTATCTTGAGGATTATGAGAACTATTGGGTAAAGATACATAAAAGAGAGACAGAATTGCGTGAGATAACGACACGAAATGTCTTTGAGGCTGCAAAGAGTTTGAAGGCAAAGCAACATTTGTTTTGAAGTTGCATCCAACAGAGGACTTTAGATATTATCTTGATTATTTGAAAAAAAAGAAATTAAATAACATAGTCTTCATAAAAGATGAGCCAATTTTCAATGTCCTGAATGCCTCTGATCTCTTGATCCACACAAACACAACAGCAGCGACAGAGGCCTGGTTCCTTGGCAAGCCAACAATCAGTATGGTGTTTATCAAAAAATATAAGCCTTACTTTGGAGATCAGATTGAATGCAGCGAGATTGTGTCAGATTACATGCAATTGCATGATAAGCTGGATTATTATCTGGAGGGCGGAAAATTACCAAATAATTTAAAGGTAAAAATAGACAGGTTCATAACAGACTGGTATTATAAGATTGATGGAAAAAGCACTGCAAGGTGCGTAAATTTCATTGATAAATTCCTCCAGCAGAACAATACGAAAACAAGACGAAAAATTAATTTTGAGGTAATAGATATGGTTGTGAAAAATGACCTTATGGATTATATTAAATCAATAATATACTCAAACAAGACCCTAAGGCACACGTTTTTGAAGATTAAATGGAAGAAAACAAAAAAGGAGCTGGATATTATTGATGCAGAATATGCTGTTTCTTTTGAAGATGAATCTAAAAATATTGAAGAAAAATGCAAGAATTTATTAAGTTAATTGTTTTAATAAATTTTATGCCTGTGACAGGCATACGCTAGTGATGTGTTTTTTATGAGAAATTATATCCCTTATTGTAGGCAGCTTCTGGATGAAGATGATATCAGGTCTGTCTGTGATGTTTTAAGGAAGGATTGGATAACGAACGGCCCAAAAATCACTGAGTTTCAGGACATCTTTTCAAAATATATAGGATGCAGGCATTCTCTGGCTGTAAGTTCTGGAACAGCAGCTCTTAA
>WTCB01000091.1 GCA_013138765.1 Candidatus Nanohaloarchaea archaeon | reverse complement strand
GGATTGTATTTTATTTGTTTCTTATATATAAATATTTAGATTGTATTTATCTTATGGCAAATATTAAGACAATGGATACGCATTGTCATCTGCAGCACAAGTGGTTTGATGATGATAGAGATGAAGTCATAGCACGAGCTAAAAAAGAGATGTATTTTATTATTGAATCGGGCGCCAATGCTCCATGGAGTAGGGGGGCTATTAAGTTGTCTCAGAAACATAAAGGTTTTATCTATGCGACTGCCGGGCTTCACCCGATTGATGCGCAGAAGATGAGCAAGGTTGATTTTGAGAAAGAACTGGATTGGATCCGGGAAAATAAAGACAAGATTGTCGGTGTCGGCGAAGTTGGTCTTGATTATCATTGGGAAAAAGATGAGAAGATGCAGGCGCTTCAGAGAGAAAGGTTTTCTCAGTTTATATCTCTTGCTAATGAGATCAATAAGCCTCTTGTCATCCATTCATGGGATGGTGAGGCCGATGCTGTTGACATATTGTCGCGAGAGGTTAAGGTTCCGGTTGTAATGCACTGTTTCTCTGGCAAGGTGGATGTGCTTTTAAGGGCTATTGAACTTGGTTATTATATCTCTTTCTCTACGCAGATACTTGCGTCAAAGAACCATAGGCGCCTTGTCAAAAATACACCGCTTGAGGTTATGCTGCTTGAGACTGATGCGCCTTATCTTGGACCTAATAGGGAAAAGAATATGCCTTGGAATACTTTGCTTGCTGCTGAAAAGATTGCGGGGATAAAAGATGTCAGCGTTGATGAGGTCGTCAAAGTTGCATTGGGTAATGCTAAGAATATTTTTGGGATTTGAGAGTTTAGTTTTATTGTTAGTTAGTGATAATGTAACAGTTATAAAGAAAAAGATTCTTAGATGTATGACATGTCTACAATATTTAATTTAAAAGATGGTCGAGAAGCTAATATTGAAATTTGGAATTTTGACCAGTTATCTGAATTTGCAGATAAAAAGAAGGAGAATACTTCTATTGTGCGAACTGGCGATTTATGTCATTTTGATGATTTTAAATATTTAGGTCCTGATGCATTAGAGATTATTGATTCATAGGATTCTGAAAGGTATATTAATAGTTCTAAAAAATTGACTAAATTAGAATTTCAAGAGGATTTGAAATTATTGGATGTAGAGTATCATAAAGCTTTATGTGCATTTCATGATAATAATTTGATTGGTATTGTCTTATGTCAATGGAGATCTGGATATAGTAGTGAATTTTGGCATTATCGTCTTAATTTTATTGATGTGCATAAAGATTATAGAAGATTAAGTGTAGGTACTAATTTATTGAAATCTTTAGATAATGCTGATTTTTTGGATTATAAGATACTTAAACAGAGTATCCTTTGTGGTGATGGGATTTATATTTTACCTGTAGCAGATAGAGAACTTAAAGCAAAGAATTATGCTTTTATTCCTTGGACTTATGGGTTACGTGTTCCACCAGAAAAAGTAGGGGTCCATGATCGTTCAGGTAATCTGAAATCATAAATGTTTAATGTCCTGTATTTTTTGTTTTATTGATTTCGTTTTCAAATTGTGCGATAAGATTTTCGAGCTTGTCGTTTGTCTTCTCAAATTCGGATTTAGGTCGTGTCTCTTTTGTTTGTTTGTTCTGTGCGTCATCTATTATTGCTTGTATATTGTTATCATTTATACTTTGTCTGTTGTCATCTGGTGTATTATTCGGTGTTGGGTTGATTGTTTTTGGGATCATCATGTGTTCGGGTTCTATTGCCTTTTTTTTAATTGATTCCAGATTTATGTTGTCTGTCGGGTGGACTTTAGGGTCTCCGAAAGAGAAAGAGTCTGCAAGTATCTTTTCGTGGTCTTGTACTCTTGTGTCTGGTTGGTGTTCGATATACGCCTTTATCTCAAGGATGGCCAAAGATGTCGTGAATAGGAAGAAAGTTACAAGTGAATATGCAATGATGTCTATCATAGTCTGTTATTTGTTGGTGGATGTATATAAAAATTGATGTCATTTCGTCAATTATTTATATCCGAACTGATAAAGTTGTATAGTATTCTTTTTTTGTGATATCGATGGATGTTAAAGCGCTTTTCAAGAAACCTTTGCATTTTGATAAGATGTGGTTTTTTTATGTTCAGGATTTTCTTACAGGGCTTTCTAGTTTTTTAGGGCCAATCATAATGATTTATTTTATTCTTATAGGTTTTAATTATCTTGAAAATGCGATATTGTTTGCGGTGTGGGTTGGTTCACAGTTCATTTTTGAAATGCCGACAGGAGCTATTGCCGATATCCATGGCAGGAAATTGTCAGTCTTTTTAAGTTATTTTTTTGGGGGGGTATTAGCAATATTACTTGGTGCTTCAAGTTCATTCTATGTTCTTTTAGTTCTTGTATTCTTGCTTGGTGGTTCAACTACACTTTCAAGCGGTGCAGACAAGGCATGGCTGGTTGATCATGTCAAACAGAATGGGCTTAATAGAGATATTCAGAAGATAATTTCAAATATTACTAGTTATTCAGCTTTAGGACGTTTTATTGCGTTGGGTTTTTCAACATATCTTATATATCTTAATGTCCGGTACGTGTGGTATGCAACTGGTCTTTTATTCATGATGCTTTCTTTTTTTATTTTGATTTATGGACCTGAAAATTTTGAGAGGAAAAAGGGAATTACTGTTTTTGGTTCGTTTAGGAAAACTTATGATATATCAAGAGATGCTATGGTGTATGTCAAGAATCATAGGGTGCTGTTATGGATATTTCTTGGGACATTTATTGCGTCAGTAAATATAGGGGTTGGTAGTTATGCAGTACAACCATATCTTTTGTCACTTGGTCTGCCTGCATATATGTTTGGATCTATATTTATGTTTTTTGCATTCTGTGAAATTATTACACCGCAGTTCAGTGGACGATTTTTGAAAATATTGAAGACTGAAAAGAATTTACTTATATTCAGTATG
>WTCB01000077.1 GCA_013138765.1 Candidatus Nanohaloarchaea archaeon | reverse complement strand
ACCCGACCAATCCCTTTGACCGCAACAAGCTTCAACAGCTCAGAAGAAACACCATTTTTAAGCTGCACCCGAAGACGGCTGACAACCCGATACACATCACCCAACTCAAAAAGCTTAGAGAACTCGCAGATTGAATAAAGCAGCCAATCAGCATTATCAAGCTTGATCTTAAATTCACCGGGCGTCACAGAATAATGTTTGCATATGAACTCTTCACTATTCTCTTTTGTCCAGGAATCAAAAAGAAGCGCAGTCTTGACCGAATCCAAAAATGCTTTCCGCTCCCAGTCCCATTGCGACGGCACATCAACTAAAATATTTTTTGAACAGGAACTGACAACTTCTTCAAGCATGTCAACATCAGCTTTTTTAGCGCGAACAGGTGGCCTTAATTCAAGCGCCTGTGAGATAAGATTAAAAATACTGAAATTATTAAGGACTTTTGACTTCGCCTCAAGAATCTTTGCCCCAGACACAAAGCCCATTGAATCAGCCTTATCAACAGCTTTATCTTTAGAGGCAGTACCCAAAGAATCCATATCAGAAGCTATGACAAATGATTTTTTAATCGCCCGTGCAAAAAGGTCCGCAGTCAAAGGATCGACATAAAGTTCAGCAACACGGAGCCCGAAAGGTGTAGCAATAAGTGTTCCATCAGACGATTTAACCATCCCGAACTCAGACAGCATATCAATCATGGCTTCAATCTTTGAAAAGAGTTCACGAAGATCCTTGAACTGATGCGCATAGAACGTCTTTGAGACAAAAGCCTCAAGATCAGATACCGTCTTGACATGCCCTGTAGCGATAAGGCTCAAAAGATGGATACGGAGGACAGGCTCAAGAGACAGCTTAGAATATATGTTTTCTGGAAGCCCGTTAATGAATATCTTTTCAAATTCGAGAGCATCATCAGAACTTTTTGCAATGATGACCGAACTGCCCTCTTTTGAATACTTGGCACGGCCGGCACGGCCCACACACTGCTTGTATTCCAAAACGGGAATGTAATCATATCCGCGAGTACCATAGAATCTCTTGACATCACGCATGATGACATAATCACAGGGAAGGTTCATACCATAAGCTAAAGTAGTTGTTGCAGATATGAATCTCAATATACCTGACCGGAACGCATCCTCAACAAGTGCTTTCTGCCCATGGATAAGCCCGCTATGATGAAATGCAGAACCGCCCTTGACCACACGCGCAAGCCTTTTGCATTGGGCTGTCGGACTTGATCCGCAACCCAAAATTGACTCTGAAAGTTTTACAAGCTTAATCTTTTCAGACGCAGACAAGACTTTACCTGTAATCTTTGCAACATCTTCAGAAACTTTTTCAGCGCTTTTTTTTGATGACACAAAAATAATCCCTTGCTTATCATCTCCTGCAACCTTTGAAACAACAGCGTCAAGTGTATCAGATAGCTTAGGCAAAGAAAAAGAGGGTCTTGTATCTCCTGAAAACACAGCCTTGCCATCAACCGCATAACCTTCATGAAGCACAGTCGGCCTGAAATCAGACTCGACAAGTACAGCATCAAGCCAGTCTGCAAGTTCGCGACGATTATTGATCGTTGCAGAGAGCGCAATTACCTGTGCACTCGCAATCTCATTGATTCGCGTAAGCACAATCTCTAAAGTCGGCCCACGAGACGGATCATCTAAAAGATGCACTTCATCAGCTATCACAAGACCTATGTCTGAAAACCATTCCGCCTTGTGCCTAAGCAGACTGTCCGCCTTTTCGACAGAAGTGACAATTATATCAAAATCAGAGAGCCATTGATCACGGCCGTCAAAATTACCTATACTGACAGCAGTCTTGACACCGATTGCCTCATATTTCTCCTTGAAATCATTATATTTTTCCATAGCAAGCGCTTTAAGCGGCACAAGATACAACACTTTTTTGCGCGTCTCAAGAACGACCTTGAGCGCCGCAAGCTCAGAGACTAAAGTCTTGCCTGCACTTGTAGGGATTGCAAGAAGCATATTTTTACCGTCAAGATACCCAGCGCGAACCGCATCAGCCTGTGGCGGGAAAAGAGAAGTTATACCTTCCTTTTCTTTTATTATCTTGATGACTGATTCAAGGACATGATATTTAGACGATATTTCTGAAAGCTGCATATATAAGGATTAACAGATTAAAAATAAAAGATATTGATACATTTTCAATATACAAAAACATTACAAAAACAATAAAATTTTATTATAAAATATAATAATATTTCTTACATCATTACCTATTTACAACAAAAATAAATAACAATCCCAGTCCCAGACATTGTAGAAGTACCATGAGAACCAGACATACGATCTGCATTATTATTATCCTCGGTATCAAAATATATAAAACCGCTTGTAAACCCTACAGGACAACCTCCAGCACTCAAGATACAATAACTTCCTAAAGGCCAATCACTATTACTTGTTACCGCACTTGTTTGTACACTTCCATCAGGAAATAACACACCGTTTCCAAAACCAGTTATAGAGATATTACCCGAAACATTAAGTTTTACATCCCCTGGTGTGGTCATCCCAATACCAACATTACCACCATCATAATAAATATCACTTCCAGACTCAGTCCAGACACCGCCTCCATCATCAGTACCATCAGCGAACCCCGCAGGAATATCGGTTATTTCATTCCAAGAATGACTAACTATAGGATCAAACCAACTAAGCACTTTTTCAACCTCAATCCCACTCTCAGATACTGCAACAATCTTCGCAAAATACTCTTTTGTCTGGGTATCATGCAATGTCCACGCAACCTGCCAGGTACCTTCTTTTTTTGTGCCCGTGACTAAAACCATAGAGACCACATCGACACCGACATCGGTTTCAATATAAGCTGTAACATAATCAACATCAGAAACTGCAGCCGTCACAATCATCTGCTCACCCGGCATATACTTCTGCTTATCAAGATATGCAGTATTTATGACAGCAACAGTATCAGGTGTATCAAAAACAGACAAGACAGGACCAAATAACGCAGAATATACACTACTAAAACTAAAAGCATATACAGTCCCTGAAATAAAAACTAAAGATACAACAAACAATGAAAACATTAACATACGCTTTTTATCCATAACAATTACCAATATTATTTGTTTGAACACAAATACTATATATACACCACGCCTCAAAAACATTACCTTTTTCCGTAAGAAAACAACACAAAACCTTACGGATTTCCGTAAACCCTAAAACTCAGACAGACCAGAATCCTTATCCTTCAGCACAATCTTCTTTGCCTCAACAATCTCATCTTCAGTAAAGAACTGCAAGAAATCAATAACCTCCTGCTTCTCTGCAATAGCTATATCTTTGCGCGGAATGCTCTCCTGCTTGAAAAAGATAAGCGCATCATCATACCGCGCAATTGCATAAAGAGCACTGACCGAAGAATCAATCCGTTTAATATTTTTCATCTTTTTAGCAAGTATAAATTTCTGCCGAGCCTCATCAAGATAATCATCACCGTCAGACTTATGCAATGCACGGTCTATCTCTTCAACAGAAAAATTAGTAAGAAATGCCTGAATCTCACTTTTTAATGCATTTATCTCAAAAATCATGTCAATGTTATCTTTTTGTCGATATCGAGCAAGTGCATCCTCGCAATCAACCATTGCCTTGTTTGAAAGCCTTATCGCCTGCGGTCTGTTTAGATTCCTGAAAGACCTTGCCGAATCAAGCACTGCCTCTATGTTTTTAAGGACATATTCCGGATTTCGAGACTTGCCTTCATCAATCAGTTTTTTCTGTGTACGGTACCTATTACCAAGATTATTAAGAATTGACATAACATATTACCTTTATAATATTTTTATCATCTATTATACTTATAGATTATTGTTTCAGGGGATATATATGCACAAAGATATGCACAAGCATCTAGATAAAGTTCATCAGATAAAGACTGAAAAAAACATGACCTGCAACGAACTGGTAAACCAGATGGATAAATCTGGTGTAATGGGTGCAGGCACAATAGCAAAAGCCGCAGACATCATGGAACACATGATAAAAGACAGAAAATGCACAGTTTTCTTAGGTCTTGCAGGTGCAATGGTCCCTGGTGGCCAGAAACAGATAATAATTGACATGCTGAAAGACGGTTGGGTAGATGTCATTGTAACGACTGGCGCAAACCTGACACACGACCTTGTAGAAGCTTTAGGATACCACCATTATCAAGGCACACACATGATAAGTGACGAAGAGCTGAACAAGATACGGGTTGACAGGATATACGACGCATTCATGCCAGACAAAGTCTATGAAGGCCTCGAGAAATTCTGCAAAAAAACATTTGCGCTCATGCCAAAAGAAAAGATGAACATAAAAGAATTTTTATGGCACCTGGGAAAAGAAGTACCATACGAAAATTCAATACTGAAGATTTGCGCAGATAAAAAGATACCGATATTCTGCCCCGCATTAAGTGATTCAGGCATAGGTCTTCAAGTATGGAGTTACATGCAAGAGAATAAGATTGATGTATCCGCATTTGACGACTTAAAAGACATGATAGACATAACCTGGACATCTGAGACTAACGGAGTTTTATATATCGGTGGTGGCGTACCAAAAAACTATATCCAGCAGGCACTCCAGTTTGCACCGACTGCTGCATCATATGCAATCCAGATTACGACAGACACACCGGAATCAGGCGGTTCAAGTGGGGCAGAATTAAGAGAAGGAATCTCCTGGGGAAAGCTTGACAAGAAAGCAAAATATGTAAATGTTACCTGTGATGCAACAATAGCACTGCCATTATTGAGCGCAGCCATCAAAGAACGTCTTGAGAAATACAAGAATCAAAAATAAGATCAACTGCCTTATTATGCAACTCACATAAATAATCGCACAAAAAACACGCAGTCCCATAATCTGAAACATTTTTTGTCTCAAAAACAGAACCTTTACCGATGACCACACCATAAATATGTTTTATGTCCCTAAAAAACAGATTAAATCTATCTTCATCCATATTAAAATTCCTGTCAGTATAAAGACAAGAATCAGGATTGTATGATGAAAATTCAACCCCACACCCATCCCCCAGATACAGATTCTTTAAAAAACCATTATCAAAAAATTCTAGATCTGCATAGAAATTAAAATCAACAAAAAACTTCCCATCAGAAATATAAACAGTCCTATCTAAACCCCTATAAAGTGCTACCTCAGATGGTAAAAACTCAGGCAATATTGGAAATAAAAAATGATAACTATTTTCATCTCCCTTTTTTATCACAATATCATCTTTTGATAAATAATACTTGTCAGCCAACGACATACCACTACTATATGATAAAAACTTTAAATATCCTTGTGCCTATTAAAAATACAATTTAAACAACTATTTCAGAACTTCTCCAGTCCCGGCAGGAATATGTTTTTGTATATCATCAACGGATATCCCTCTCAATATTTCCTGTTCCGCCTTTGAACTGACTGAAAATAATTTAGTCCTTATATCTTTTGCCAACTCTTTTGATTTCTTATATCCTGGCGCAATAGAAACATATTTCTTGGTCTTTGAAGAGACGGTAATAACTGGAGCGCACACAAGCTCATCCTTTATCAATGCAAATGCAACCCGTAACTCAGGTTTCATCCAGTTCTTCTTGCCACGCACCATAAAAGAACCTTTCTGTATATATTCACCTGTCGGTGCCTGTTTAGATACCTGCTCGGGTGCAACCCAGAAGACGTCGACTATACCCGTCTTCATCTTCCATGCTTTAGAATAAGCTGCAGCAAACTGTGCGGCCTCAGATATTGTCGTATCATCAATCTTTTTACCCTCTGATTTTATGACTACAAACGACGACCCAGCAATATCTGCATGAAATATGATGTCTTCAGCATCCGTATGTTTCTTGACCAAAATCTCATTTGTGGTTGCATCTTTTCCGCCAAGAACTAAAAAACCAGTTGATGATACAAAATTCCGGAATTTATCAGACCATTCTTTCTTCTTGACAACTCGTTTGACCTGTGGCTTAGTTTTCTTGACAGCCCCAACTTTTGCTTTTAGAATACCATCTTTTGTCAGACCAATTGACTTTTCAATACCCGGTATCTTCTGCTTAGATCTCTTAGCCTTTTGATAATACATCTCAGCACTATGGTTCAATGGTTTTTCAAGATAAATATTTAATTTTTCGCCCAAATCAACAACCATTATCTTGTTTTTCATATCAATATTTTTTATCTTGTCAATATTGCCGGACATGATGCTCTTCTGCACAAAATCCCAGCCTTTTGAACTGCATGCCGAATTAACCTGCCTAATCATTTCCTCAAGCACATTAAAATTTGAATATATCATCTCAGCTTTTAGATTGCAGTCGTCAATATTCTTATTGACTGTCAAAAGTGCATCTCCCTGTGTCTTAAGCCTGTGTTCGAGAGATCCCATAACCTTATCTGATTTTGATGTTACCTCTTTTTCATCCTCAAGTTCCATCTGAGACACATAGAATTCACTTACGGCTTCATTCAAAGTCCCAAATTGTTTCATCTTAAATTTATCATGTTTAACCAGAGAAAACGATGACATATCAATATAATTTTCCCCTTCAAGAATAATACGCGGTTCTTTTTTTCTTTTAAGCAAAGCAGACATTGCCTTAAATACCTTTTTAGTCTGCGAAACATCTAACTTTTTTGCAATTAAATCCTTATCCATTTTTGAGATCGCTAATATCTCCTCAGCATAATTCCCGCCCAAACTCATATTACGCGCAAGAAATGATATTACATTCTTTGATGACTTAGCGAGCGCATGCGAAAAGCCATCAATGTCAAGAGTTGACACATCAATGGATGCCGGTGGTAGTTTGTATATCTCATTTGCTTTAAGAACCCTGTCTTTCCAGATCTGCACAGACATGACCGACACAATCTTATCATCCTTATCAGTAATTATAGTATTGCCATTCCTGAAAAGCTCAAGATATATTCTATAATCCTGTGTCTCAATAACGATTATACGTTCTGAACCCATCTGCTTTATGCTATCAATCCACTGCCCTGAAAGCCGTTTCCGTAGAAACATACAAAAACCGGTCGGACTTATCTTATGCTTCAATGAATGCGGTGTCGTAAAAAACTTACCGTCCCCTGTAATAAGCATGTTAGTGCCGCAACTTTTGACAAAGATAGAGATATGAAGATGCTTACCCTCATGATATATCTTCTGTATCTTCCCACCTGAAAGAAACTGCAGTTCATCTGCAAGAATCTTAAAATCAAGACTGGACAATTCCGGCATATTAATAATTATCCGCACACATATTAATAAATTAAACAGGACAACGCTCCTACAGACTCAAAGATTAAAGATATATATAAGATATGCATAATAAAATAATACAAGGTGAACTTATGGTTACAAACGAAAATATTGAACGGTTAAAAAAAGCAATAGGGATTGATTTTAATCACAGCCATGCTCCAATAGACCAGCCATTGCCACAAACAGGACAACCACAAAATATTCCAACCCAGACAAGACCACAAGAGATACCGCAAACTCAAAACAACACACCACAGATACAGCCAAGATCAGTCTTACCGCAAAAAGCAACAATTCCCCAAGCAAGACCCCAAACACAAACACCAAATATGAGCCATAATCAGCCAATTCAACCAAACCCAATAAATCAACGACCAATTACACAAAAACCACAACAGACAATACCAAACCCTGTCGAAATAAAACCAGCACAGAAACCAAATTCTGCACTTTTTGTAAAAATTGACAGGCATGTAGAAATAACTGATGATATTCATAACACTCGTATCGAGATGAAAAAGATGCTTGACACTATTTCTCTTCTGAACAAAGCAGAAAAACTTAAATCTGAAGCTGTCGAAAAAATAGAAAAACGGTTAAATGTATTTGATGAAAAACTAGATAACATTGACAGCAATCTTGTAGCACCAAAAGAATTTTCAAGTCCGTCAGCCATATCAATCAGAACAAAAGACGCAGATCTTGACAATTTACAGTCCGAGATAACAAAACTAAAGACTGAGATTGACAATTTGTAGATGCAGGGGTCGCCCAGCCTGGCCAAAGAATATATACTAAATATATTAGATGTATTATTCGACAAGAGGCGGTGGACTCAAGATCCACTCTCGTAGGAGTTCGGGGGTTCAAATCCCCTCCCCTGCATTAATTTATCTTCTATAAAAAAATCACAACCTTTTTTCAACAACCGCACCGTTAGGACTCTCTTCCGAAAAAATCTGCGCACAAAACCGATATAATTCAACATCATCTAAAAGATAAGCATCAGGATTAAGTCCCGCTTTGACACAGACCTGCGCAAGAAACTGTTTCTTATCCCATCCAAAATCGACAGGTACCTGTGGCAGAAGAAGCCCAGAATCATTTCCGCGCCGAATTATCAATCCATCTTTACCGATTGTTATCTTATCTTCATATTTTTCAGAACCCGATAAGGCTATCTTTTCAGGAACAGTAAGGACAGATATTTCAACCGCCACATCATTCAGCTCAGCCAAAGACAACTTAAGAAATCGCGGATCATCGACTGCAGCAGAAATCGCAGCTTTAGAAATCGCTTTATTAAGAGAAAATACAGGTTCAGGAAATCCGATACATCCGCGCAATTCAGTTAGAGGATAAGTAAGAATAGTTACAAACACACCCTGTTTCTCGCGCGCAAACAAAAAATCCTCAATTTTACACACATTACCTGACAGATAATCATTTATCGAGTCTCTCGCATATTTTACAAGCTCTGTGCCTTGTTCAAGAGTAAGCATGACCTTAATTAAACCTATAAAATATAAAAGCATATAAAGTTGTTGCAAAAAAAGATACTTATCACTTCTACCTGGGTCGGTAGTCTAGTGGCTATGACGTCGCCCTTACAAGGCGAAGGTCGCCAGTTCAAATCTGGCTCGACCCACTCTTTTTAATTTTTAATCATTATCTTCTATTTAAATATAAAAGACATGACCATGACTTCAGACGAAGTTTTAATGCAAGGCTTCAGCGTAGCTGAATGCCTGCTAGATACCCGGGCTTTTTCAGTTTACTGAAAAGCTTGAAATGTAAGTTTCATGATTCTGAAGCCAGTTCGAAGACATAACCATGACCTCAAGCTTCGCTTGAGTGTCATAAAGATACCCGGGCTTTCTGAAGCCCGTGCTAGTACCCGATAACCTGAATCAGGCCACGAAGCCCCGGACCAAGCCCTAAAGAAAATATCATAAGCTTGAAAAAGCGCCGCTCAAAGTCATTGTCCACTTCCTTATCAATATAATAGAGCGCAACCCCGACAACCGCAATCTTCAACGGAAACATGGCTATAGGCCCGAAAGTACCGATGAACATATTAGGCACTATGTGCTTCTCAAAAGCGCCAAAAAAAGACATGGCCACAAAAGTCGCAGATGCATCAAGGATATGAGAAGACATTGCAACCATATTTTCGCGAGATAACACAGAAGACTTATTGCGCAAAAACAGTAACAGCCCAATAATAAAAGAAAATATCAACAATATATACAGTCCTCCAACAAGGTTAGAATAAGACAGATAAAACAAAATTGGAATGAACAACATATACGGTACGCGCATCCAGACAGAATAAAAATCAACAACACCTTTCACTTCAAGCATCTTAAGAATAAAAATCAAGAAAAATGCTATGCTTACAAAAAATACATCATTAAAAGGCGTAATAAAAAGACGAGAAGTAAGAACACCCTGATCCTCTAAAACACGAGTGCCAGCCATGATAAGTATCCAACCAGACCAACCCATTAAAAAATTGAAATTGATATCGATTTTCATCTTCTCAAAAAAACGAGATGCAAGCCACACGAAAAAAAGAAATGCCAGTCCATAGAGAACAGTCTCACCAAAAGTATAATGAGGATTATCATTCAACAGAGGATACACTATCTGTTCTTGAAGAAAACTATCCGGATTACCGACCATAATATTATTGATATAAGAAAAATATATAAGCACATCCTTTAAAAAGTTAGTTTTTCAAAATATATACTATGAAACAGGCAATCATAATCAGAAAAGATCTCAATCTTGGAAAAGGGAAGATGGCAGCACAGGCAAGCCACGCATCCCTTAACGCATATAAAAAAGCATCCCTTACAAACAAAAAGATATGGGAGCTGCAAGGACAAAAAAAAGTAGTGCTAAAGATAGATAACGAAAAAGAGATGATAGCCCTTTTCAGCAAAGCAAAAAAAGAAAAGATGAAACCTGCACTTATAAGAGACGCAGGAAAGACAGAGATTCCACAAGGAACAATCACAGCACTTGCCATAGGTCCCGATAAAGACAAAAATATTGACAGAATCACAGGACATCTAAAACTTTACTGAAAACAGAAAGTGAACCAATATGCTTGAATATGTCATACTCATAATCTCATTCATTGGATTATACCTATCAATAATTTGGATAAACCTACTATTTCTAGGAAAAAAAGAGATTGAAGAATATAAAAAACCAAAAAAAGGCTATTATCCCTCCATCACTTTTGCAATCCCAGCATTCAATGAAGAAAAAACAATAGCAAAAACAATAGAATCAATATTAGAGATAGAATACCCAAAAGACAGATACGAAATATTTGTAATAGATGATGGCTCAAAAGATGATACTGCAAAAATAGCAAAAAAATACATAAAACAAGACATAACTGTCATAAGCACAAAAAATAACGGCAAGGGCCATGCATTGAATGTTGCACTAAAAAAATCAAAAAAAGAATTGTTTGCCTGTATTGATGCTGATTCTTACATAGAAAAAGGATCAGTAATAAATATAGTCCAAAATTTCAGAAAAAAAGATATATCTGGTTGCTCAAGTAGCATCTTCATCAGAAACAACAAAAAAATAATTGAAAAAATCCAAGTATTTGAATACATGTATGCAGCCATATTTAGGCAGATATATTCATTCATAAACTGCATGTATGTGACTCCGGGCGTCTTAAGCATATATCGAACAAAAGACTTAAAAGATGAAGGTTATTTCGATGAAGCAAACAACATAACAGAAGACTTAGAAATCGCATTACGTCTTCACAGCAGACATAAACACATCGCATTTGATATAAGAAGCATAACACACACAACTGCCCCGGATACACTTAAAGCATTGATGCGCCAAAGAATCCGATGGTTTAGAGGTTACATATACAATGCACGAAAATACAGACATATGCACTTTAACAAAGACTTCGGAACCTTGGGACTTTTCATGCTACCGCTTAATATACTAGGCATATTCTTAATTTTCATAACAACAACAATCATCTGGGATGGTATTTCAAAATGGTTCAGATACATATATCAACGAGTAATAATCGCAGACACATCTATATTCGACTTAATAGACATAATCACAATGAAACAGACACTATTGACCATCAATTTCAAGATAACAATACCGCTCATAGTCATGACGATTATCGGATTATATATTTTATATAAAGCACACAAAATCACAGAAAAGAAAATTGATTTATCACTAAAATCAATAATATCATTCTTATTATTCCTGACAGTATATCCATGGATTGTCACAATAAGCTGGACATATTCGATAATCCAAGAGCTACGCCAATCAAAACGAGTATGGTAGTATTTTTAAATATATCTGATAAAATTAATATCATAATCAAAAACAGAGGACTTTAAATGAAAGAACAGTACATAAGACACATATTTATAACAAGCCTTATAGCAGCCATAGTAATATTCACAAGCGGCATCATGATTGGTTGGGTTCTTGATAATTACAGGACTGATGAAGTATTGAACATAATCAAAAACAATGAACTCAACAGTGAAAGCTATAACATAGAACAGATATTTCTTGAAAATATAGGAGATACAGACTGCGAAATACTTACACCAAGAATCAAAATGATAAGTGAAGAACTTGGAGATACAGGTCGCGAACTGCAAAGATACGGCAGTGCCTCTGATTTCAAAAAAGACGAATTTGACTATCTAAAACGCAGATATTTTCTGATGGAAATTAAATTCTATAACCTAATATATAATTATCAAAAATCATGTAAAGATGAATACACCCCGATACTTTACTTTTATAAGATAGATGATAGCACCTCAGAGATGCAGGGTTACATACTTGATGAATTTGTAAAAAAATACAATGAAGACACAGTATTTGAAAATGGAGACAAGAAACACGGAAAACTTGTAGTCCTTTCAATAGATGGCGAGTATGACAAAGATCCAATCATTGACACAATATTAAACGCTTATGATCTAGACAAAGACAACCTACCTGCAATCATAATCAATTTTGACATAATAAGAGAAGGTTTTGTCGGAAAAGACGAACTTGAGACAATCTTTAATATATGACAAGATACCAAATAACTATATACAGACAATATTTTATGTGATACATGATGACAAAAGAAGAGACCTCTAAAAAAGAGATTGAAGATAAAGAGACGATTAATACTAAAGATACTAAAATCAAAAATAATCAAAAAGAAGAAAAAACAAAAAAAGATTTTACAAAAGCAATAGTCTTAACAATATTTATCATACTTGTCCTTGGGACTGGTTGGGTAATGTTGAACAGTTATAACACAAGTTTTGCAGAAGAACAATGTCTTAACATCCAAAACCACCCTGATATGAACTTTCCATGCTCATGTTACCCATCAGAAAAACCAAATGACTTAAGCCAGTTCATAGATGATAATACAGAAAAATACTGTCGATGTGACTGCGACATAGGCAACAATCGGACACATACCGTATATATAATAAGAGCAAAAGAATAGATTACAGCTCAAAATGATTGCCTAAAAAAACAGTCGCATAAGTCCCTTTACGAAGCGAGAATGAAATCTTGCATTTTATTTTACCTAAATTAAGTTCATCATCACTTATCTCTATGACCTTAAATTTTTCAGCAGTCTGAAATGCCTTGCGACGACCGCCTTTTGACCCCAATTGCCGTGATGCATCATCCCTAAAATTCTCAAGACTTATCTTCTCTTCTTTAAGCACATCGCGCATTATTTTTATTAATTTCAGATCTTTTGGTATATTCATGCCGAAGCCGAACAAAGGTATCTCAAGCATCCGATTACCTACATTAGAGACTATTAATTTATCTAAAATTTTATTAAAAAGATATGATTGGTATGCATGCACCATAAGTTTCTGAAGATTTGAAGGCAACCTAAAAAAAGCGCCACGATAATCCTCTGGTTTCTCAATAAGATGCACCATCATCACCCGTTCATAATATGATGATTTCGGAAACATTTCAAGTGCAACTTTAAGATCCGTCTTTGCCATAGTTCTTGCAGCCTTTATCGTTTCATTTTCGCGCAGGAAGCAGAGACAGATATAATCAAGAACAGCACCCTTAAAATCACCTAAAATAACATGTTTTCCGACAATGTGTGATATTGGTCTTATGGAACCGAACCTCTGTTCACCGAAATGATTAGGAAATCTAGGATTATCTTTTATCTTCTGAAGATATTTTAACAATTCATCCCGACTTATATCAATATCTCTTAATGTTATTTCAAAATGATTGCCATAAAGTTCGCCTATGCGCAATTCAGGTCCTCTGCCAAGATATTTTAATATAAGGTTGTCTGATGTAATATTCCCTATATCTTCTTTTTTAGAACCCTTAATTGACACTCTCTGTGTTGTGTGTGCTCTTTTGTCCTTTGTCCCGCATATTGCCACATCTTTTGAAAGAAGGCCCAATTCGGAAGCTATGATACCAACTGCGCGAAACTGATCGATATTTTCTTTTTTTAAGATGCAATGTACCGTGTTTCCTTCTTTTGGATAATCATAATCCGAATTGATATCAAGAATGCACCTGTCTGGAAGTATTTCTTTGACGACAAAATCAGACGGCACCTGCTTAAGTCTTGCCTTTATCTTGTTATCCATAAGACAGATTAAGTATGTATAATTTTAAATATTGACCTCAAATTGAACCTCCCATGCCTAAAGACTCGACCTGTTGCTACGCAACAGATCTATGGAATTTCTGACTTGATATCTTAAAAGAATAGATCCCGATAAAGGTGGACATTGGAAAATTATTTGATTAAATTTAGATGAATAAATAAAAAAATAGATCTAAGATATAACAATACATAAAATTGGTTTTTTCAAATACTTATTGCATCAGACGCAACCATAGTAATCACTTGTTTTTTGGGTCTTGGTTCAGAAACAATTTTAAACATTTTGTTTATATTTGATGAAATATTTATTTCATCAATTGTTTTTTTAGAACTTTTTTTCCTTAGATAATACTGATGTGCAAACGACCTAGATATAAAATCAACATTCTTAAAATCAATAATTAGAGTATCTTGTTTAATCGAATCAATAAGATCAAAGAATCTATCTGCAGAATTTCTTAAAGCTAAATCTGTGGATACTTGTTCAGAAATCAATATTTTAGTCAATATAGTCATAAATATCCACCATTTTTACAGGATAAGGAATCCTAATACTTATTAAAGTACCCTTTAATTTATATATGTCAGGAAGCTTATATATTTTTTGTGCTGTTTTACTCCAATATATTGCACCAATTCCAGAAATAATTAAGACTTCTCCACCCAAACCATTTATAAATAAATTTAAATTTGAACTAAGACCATACCCACGTTCTTTATTTTTGCTTGAAACACCTTTTAATGCTTGAATTATAGCTTCTGTATCATTAAATTTTATTCCATTTTTTAAGAAACTTCCTTTAATTGTTATACCGTCGTCAAAAAAACAAATTTCTGTAAATTTTTTATTTTCATATCGTTGAGCCATAACTAATGCATTTTTAAAATCAGAATGCTGATAAATATTATCAACTAATTCATT
>WTCB01000090.1 GCA_013138765.1 Candidatus Nanohaloarchaea archaeon | reverse complement strand
AAGATGCAACAATGATACCTATGCCAACTAATATGGGTGGGGATAAACCCGACATACCGCAATCAGATAATTCTAATGCTCCTGAAACATCTCCTTCAACAGAAAACATTGAAGGCAATCAAGACCCCGCTGATGAAGAAGAACCAGAAGATACACCGGGTCTTAATCCTTTAGTGCCTATAGCTGCTGCATATCTTTCAACTTTAAGAAAAAAAAAGAAAAAATAAATAATATAAATACGTAATATTTGAAAATTAGAGAACATCTGGTTAAATATTGAAAGATTGAGCTTAACTGGATGACCTCCAAAATTAACAGTGCACATTTCTAAAAAACTATATATGCCATATATACTAATTATCTTATATGGAATTCTCACTTTTTAAAACAGAAAAAAAAACAAGACATAAAAAAAAATATAAGATGGATCTGGATAAGATAAACCCAATCACAAACGCAATGAACAAGCATCTGGAAAATCTTCAGAACCTTAAAGGAAAAAAAGTGACAATCGAGGTAAAATCATTGTATGATCAGGTATCAGATCAATTGATAATAAATGAATACATATCAGGCAAAGTCCTCTATGTTGATAATTATGGTATAATGCTTTCAAACACCGCCCGAAAGAAATATGTAAACAACAAATTTCAGGGACAGATGCACACACCATCACCTAGATGTCTGGTCTATCATAAGATCATAAATTACATTTACATAGACGAACCCATACCAGTATTTGCTGACGAGAATAAAAAGTAATTAAAATTACAATAAAAAATATATGATCATTGCAGTATCATTACTTATCCTTATTGCAATCGCACTGGCATTGAAAAGCCCTGCAATGACAGGTAATGCAATGACCAGCAGTTCATGATATGATGGCTTTGCAAAATGCTTGACAGACAATAGTGCAAAGATGTATGGCGCAGAAGGATGCTCACATTGCCAGAACCAGAAAAAAGAGTTCGGCAAGTCATTTGAGTATATTGATTATGTCGAATGTCCTGAAAACGAATTCGAATGCAAGAATGCAGGAGTGACAGGTTATCCGACCTGGAGTATAGATGGTACAAATTATCCGGGTACGCAGACCTTTGCAAGACTTTCTGAGCTCAGTGGCTGTCCTTTACCGAGTTGAGGATTCATTTTTATTTTCAATTTTCATCCGATTTATACATTTCAGGCCACAGCCACCTAAAAGCTTATAAAACTATTTGTAATAATATAGAGAGTATCAGCGCAGAAACAACAACAGATATATTTTTGTGTGGGCTCGTAGCTCAGTCTGGCTAGAGCACCGGACTTTTAATCCGGGTGTCGGGGGTTCAAATCCCTTCGGGCTCACTACAAGCGGTGCTCCCTTGAGGCGCACCGCACATGACATTCGGCTCTCCAAAAAGAGCCGAAGTCATTTCTTTATCTGATGACGAATTATTTTTTAGATCTAAATCTTCTTTAAACTTAATTTCAAGCTTTGCTTGAAAAACAAAATATATATAATCCCAAAAATAAACATATCCTTATGAAGACAGCAATGGTGATCCCGACTTATTGGGGTCGTAAAAAAAATAGTATCCATAATCCAGATGACACTGTCTATGACCATCCGACACCGATCGATTCTGAAGGCACGTTAAAGAGAGCGATCGAAAGCATAGGGATATTAGACAACAAAGACTTTGAGCTCATAATAATTGTTGCAACCACAACAGAAGACATTGAAAAAGAAACAGAAAAAAAAGTTAAAGACATAATAGGATCAGCATCAAAAATCGCAAAAATAAACATTTCTATGTTTGGACCCTCACATCTTAAACAAATTCATGACTATATGAGCAAAAATAATAAGATTGATTATGCAGATCTCCTCAGTCTGGATGGTTATTCAAATATAAGGAACTTATGCTTATTTCTCCCACACATAAATGAATCAGACATAATAATGCTCATAGATGATGATGAAGTGTTTGAAGACCCGAAATATATAGACAAAGCCAAAAAATTCATCAATAAAAAATATGGAGGGAAAAGAATCAGTGCGATTGCAGGATATTATTTACAGGAAAACAACGATTTTCATGCAGACATAGTTGCCCGACCATGGACTAAATTCTGGAATAAAAACAAAAGCATGAATAAGTCTTTTGATAAGATAATAGGAACACAGCCACGACTAAAAAAGACTTCTTTTGTATTTGGGGGCAATATGGTACTTCATAAAAATGTTTTCAAAGTTATACCGTTTGACCCCTCTATCCCCCGCGGAGAAGATATAGATTATCTGATAGATGCAAAAATGTTCGGCTTTGATTTTTACCTGGACAATGAATTATCCATAAGACATATCCCTCCCAAAAAAACAAATCCTGTCTGGAAACAGATAAGGGAAGACCTATATCGTTTTATATATGAGAAATCAAAGATTGAAGGCCAAAAACATATTGAAGGCATGACAATTGTGCATCCAAAAGAGTTGGGTGATTATCCCGGCAATTTCATAGACAAAGACCTTGAAAAAAAGATAGAAGATACATGCAATTCATTATCAGACTATTATATATCAAAAAAGGATATTGAAGGCAGTAAAGAAGCGTTAAAAAATATAATGCTTGCTAAAACTGATGCAATTCCCAAATATGATACATTCAAGCATCTGTGTAAACTTCAGAAGACATGGCAAGAAATGATGCAATATATAGATGATGACAACATACGTAAAAGTTTAAAAAAGATAATCAATACATAATTTTTAAATCAAGGATTAACATTTATAACCTTTCTAATAAAATATTAAACTATTCCTTTAAGGCGATATCTATGGAAGACAAGAAGAATGCAGGACTCATCCACTGGGCAGACCAGGTAGCAGACCAGATAATCACAGAGAAAGGAGACAAGAAACAGTATGTTTGCGCTTCAGGCATCACACCGTCAGGAACTGTCCACATAGGCAATTTCAGGGAGATGATCACAACAGACTTAATAGTTAAAGCACTAGAGGACCGCGGAAAGAAAGTACGGTTCATCTATTCCTGGGATGACTACGACCGATTCAGGAAAGTGCCGAAGAACCTGCCGGAACAGGACAGGTTAAAACAGTTCTTAGGTCATCCGGTATCATCAGTCCCCGACCCTTACGGTTGCCACAAATCCTACGCCGAACATTTTGAAAAGCAATTGGAAGAATCATTGAAAGACCTTGACCTGAACATAGAGTTCATAAGGCAGAACGAAAAGTTCAAGAGTTGCACTTATGCGGAAAATATAAGGACTGCACTTAAAGCCCGGGCAAGGATCAAGAAGATCCTTGACAAGTTCAGAAAAGAGGCGCATCCGGAAGACTGGATACCGCTTGAGGTCTACTGCGAAAAATGCGGCACCGATTTCACAAAGGTCACAGGTTACGACGAAGAATACGAGATCAGTTACGAATGCAGGTGCGGAAACAAGAACAAGATTGATTTCAGAAAAGTGGGCATAGTAAAACCGCCTTGGCGAGTGGACTGGCCTATGCGTTGGGATGTTGAGAATGTTGACTTTGAACCGGGCGGAAAAGAGCATTCAAGCGCAGGCGGTTCAAGAGACACAGCAAAAGTGATAGTAAAACACATATTCCAGACAGAACCGCCGATATACAAGATGTACGATTACATCATCTTGAAAGGCATAGGCGGTAAGATGTCAGGGTCACTGGGAAATGTGATTTCAGTGCAAGACGTATTGGATGTATATCTGCCGGAGATATTAAGGTTCCTTTTCGCAGGCACAAAACCGAACAAGGAATTTGCACTGGCTTTCGATGATGAGCTGTTCAAGGTATATGACGATTTCTACAAGACTGAAAGGGCATATTTCTTAGAAGACGAGAAGAACCCGAAAAAGCTGGCGCACCTAAAGAGAGTCTACAGGTTATCCATACCTTTTGTAATGCCAAAAAAGTTGCCGATACAGCCAGCATTCAGGACAGTCTGTGATACATTGCAGGCCACACAGGACAAAGGCCGCACAAAAGAGATTATCCTTGCAGATTTCAAAGATCCATTACCATTTGACAATATAAGGGCAGAAAAGATAATTGAATGCGCAGACAGCTGGCTCAGCAGGTACGCAACTGAACAGTTCAAGATAAAGATAAACGACAAGGTTCCAAAAAAAGTCATAAGCGAACTGTCCGACGCGCAAGTAAAAGCACTGAAAAGCGTAAAAGACAACCTAAAATCAAACACCTATAGTGCAGACGACCTTTTCGGCATGTTCAAAGAGACTGTAACAGAAGAGAACCTTGAGATGAAAGACTTCTTCAAGGGGTTCTATCTTGCACTGATCGGAAAAGAGCGCGGACCGAGACTGACAGGATTCATAAAAGCGATCGGCGAAAAGAAAGTAATTGAGATCTTGGAAAGTTTAGATTAAATCTCGTGGGCAGATAACACATAATATTAAGGGGTCAAATAATATATTCGTATATCTTTGATGTTACATGATGCTTCTGTATTGGTGCCCGTACTACTGCCGCCGACACAAGTAAATGTATTTGTTCCAGGTATTAAATATTGTTGAATATTTATATCACCCCACGTATACCCACTATAACCCACACTGTAAGATGCTATAGCATTTCCATTTATATATACTGATGTATATGCCTCACCAGAAGTAGAGATACTGACATTAGTGTAACCGCCTAAAAGTATTTTTGCTGTATCAATTCCGAAGGTATATGTGTAATATGTGAGACCTCCATAAGTACACCAACCCCCATTATATGTTCTACAAGAAGAACCCCCACCAGAGAATGTGTTTTTTTCAAATATATTGTTATTTTCTGATGAACTAGTTAAAATGTCTCCTGTTGAAAATATCACACCATTTCCATTCCCATTAATTGTCAGGTTACCGGTAATATTTAGATTTCCGGAATTGATGATATCATAACCCCCCATATCAATATCATCATCAACAAAAAGTTCAGAGATGGAATGTCCGACAGCAGGCATCGAGGCAGCAGAGGCGAAGATGCTGTTTATCGCGATCAACATAAAAGGGATTGCAACAATTACACCTGCAAATAAAAAATGTT
>WTCB01000042.1 GCA_013138765.1 Candidatus Nanohaloarchaea archaeon | reverse complement strand
TTACCTGATTCGAATAATTTAGATGGGATTATACCAGAGTAATTGTTGTATGTAAACAACTCTTCACGGATAATTTCTTTTTTGTTTATAATGTTACCTGGTGCACGACGTGCAACGATAAGCATGTCTTTTTCAATCATGTAGTCCAATAACGTTTCTATTTCTTTGTAATCAATGTCAAAATCATGAAAAGAACTAAAACGCATAGTACCTCCACGATTTATAGTTATACCAGACCCGTGCATATAATCACATACAGCAAGTGCCTGACCATCAACAGTCATTTCAGAAAAATTATCAAGACAATGCATAATACAACCACCCAATAGTAATTTGTAAGATTTAACTTTAAAAACCTTATCTCACTTCAAAAACATAGATCCACTTGCTCATTGACTTGTGAATGTATATTTTGAAGCGGTTTTTTAGCTTTGAATTTTCTGGGATTTTTAGGTCCGAAAAGTTGGATGCAACACTCACAAAACCACCCCTTTTTGTTATCGAGGGCGCATATTCTAAGAACTGTTCTGCAATATCTCTGACATCTGCATCTTTTGTATTTTTACCATAAGGGAAATCAGTCACTACGGCATCAAAATTCTCGCCGAAGATGTTTCTTGTGTCAAAGGCATCGCCTTTGATAATTTTACTGTTCGGGATTTTATATTCAGCAAGATTTACCTTTGTCCCTTCAACCATCTCCTCATCCATGTCGATGCCTGCAATCCTGCATCGCATGAGTCCTGCCTCAATCAGTATACCGCCTGTACCTACAAAAGGATCAAGGACATGGTCACCTGCTTTGACTTGAGCCAGATTCACCATGACACGGGCAATCTTAGGGTCAAGAGATACCGGTCTATGGAAAGGACGCAAGGAGGCTTTTCGTTTTGAAAATTCTCTGGACTGGATAGATATCAGTTCACCCACGAAGCCTTTTTCTTGAGTTTTATAGATGCGTATCTTCTTTTCAGGGGCATTTAGGTCAATTGCTGCACCATTTGTATGAAAAAGGTGGCCTATCTGCCTCTCAAACTGGGTTCCGTCGATATCTTCTTTTAAATTATGCTTTATAACTCTCACATTTATTGAGGTATTTATATATGGAGTGAAATCTATTGAGTTGATAAGATTGATATCAGACAAGTATCTGCTTACTTCTGTCACAAAAGCGCAATCTGAAAAACTTATCTTTTTATCAATATCGAGCACCAGAAGGCGGGGGTAATCGTGTATGATCTCTACCGTTGAACCTTGCGCAGTTATTACGCTTTTCAGCTCTTCGCGCGCAAGGGACACGTTTTCTCCTGAAAGATAGACTATGTATCGCATATAAAATCAATGGATTTTTTTAATTATATAAATATGATGTACTTTTTAATATCTTGATATAATAGTATAGTTTGTTAATTATATATTGATATTGTTTTTTATTGAGATATTTGTATAGTTAAATAGTTATATAATACTATATTATAATACAATTATGTTAAACTATTTTAATATAGACATAAGAATACATATTAATAGTTATATAATTATATTATTTTATTTAACTATAATATTATTTATATAGAATAATATACCACCATAAAACTATATCATTAACTCTCACAAAAAGAACTGATAAAAATCACCACCTGCAGTGGTCAATCATCAATATATACAGAACTAAGAAAATATAGGATTATGAGAACTTGAATCTTTGGGATTTCGGCAATATTTGCAATCCTAATCATTGCATCACCTGCGAGCGCATGGTGGAACGATACACATGGTGCGCTTGCCGAAAAAGTATGTCGAGACTTCAACTGCAGCTGCATTGATAAAATGATGGAATGGTCAAACATACCAGATACAGTATTTAAAGATATGATAAATCACCATGACTATGACATCAATAAAGATTGTCCTGAAAGTGATTTTTGGACATGCCCCACCAAAAATGATTTTAAGGCAAGTCGGAAAGTCCAGGAATATCTTGATTCTGCCAGACAAAAGGAAGGCTGTTCCCGATGGAAAGATATCGCAATTGCATCGCATTATTTTTTTGACACTAAAGTATTCTGGCACAATGTGCAAGATGAAGACTATTTTATGTGCCATAAATAATTTGAATCAGAAGTAAACCATAAAATCGCTGAAAGAGATACAGACTGGACTGTATGCACCTGCGGAATCTGTGTCAGCTATGATGAATCCGAACCATGAGTCTTAGAATTTGAGAATAAAATCTGTTTTTTGGATAAGGTTTATGAAACACCGCTTATCGAATCAGAGTATGAAAGAACCATACTTGAAAAGATTATGACATGGTTTGAAATGATAATCGATAAGATTTTTTGAATCCAATTATAACTGTTTGAATATATCTTGCAGTTTTTCATCAAGTTCTTCTTGATCCATCTTTACACCACTTGAGACCGAATCACCTACACTCCTTAAAAGATGAACCATATCAGTAAACTTTTTCTCATAAGAATCCATATCAGATTTCATTGCATCAAAACGTTCAATAAAAGCAGTAAATTTAGCATCTTTAGCTTTCTGAAGTTTATCATGCTCAATATCAAGCTTGATCTTACGTTTCATAAGATCAACAATCATCTTATTTTTTGATAGGAGTGTACGAGTCTCAGATAAAATCAAATCTAACTCATCATTATTTGCTGCTGCTGAACTATTATTTGATACGATAACGATTCACCTATCTGTTAAATGCCAAATTCTTTCTTAAATATAGCATCTATACGTTTCTGGTATTCTTCAATATCAATATCTGAAAGATGTCTGAAACGTTTCTGTGCTTTCATGTATCTTGATACAGGTATACCTTTTGGTGTGCGCGATAATGTCTTCTTTCCATCTTCAATCTCAAAAAGTGCCCACATCTTGCTCTCTACTGCATCTTTTGCAATCTCGATCGTCTTCATGGAATCAAAGTTCCAGCCGACAGGGCATGGACTGTGGATGTGAAGATATTTAGCGCCTTTTATCGATAGTGCTTTCTTTATCTTTCTTTCAAGGTCTTGAGGGTAACCGATCGATGCTGTCGCCACATAAGGGATGTGGTGTGCTGCGGCAATTGTCGGAACATCTTTTTTCCATTGTTCTTTCCCCTTGCTTGCTATCCCCGCAGGAGTTGTCGTTGTTGATGCCAACCACGGTGTTGCCCCTGATCTCTGGACACCTGTGTTCATGTAAGCTTCATTGTCGTAGCATATCATAAGTATGTTGTGGTTTCTTTCTAAAGCGCCTGAAAATGCCCTAAAACCAATGTCTATCATACCACCATCACCACCGATTGCGACCACTGTGACGTCTTCTTTTCCCTGTGCGTCAAGAGCTTCCCTCACTCCTGATGCGACTGATGCTGCATTTTCAAAAGTTACGTGAATCCATGGCACTTTCCATGATGTTAAAGGATACTGTGATGTTGTGACCTCAAGACATCCTGTTGCGTTGCAGATGACTACATTTTTGCCTAAGGCCTTTAGTATCTGCCTTGCCGCAATCGATGCGCCGCATCCTGCACAGGTCCTGTGACCAGGAGCCAGAAGGTCATCTTTATACTTATCTTTCATAATATTACCTTTCTTTCCGTCGATGTGATCTTTTATGATGTTTATTATTCCTTTTTTGTCTTTTGCTTTAGATAATTGTGAGGCGAGTGTCTTTTTTGAGAGGGCATCTCCGACCCACTTCGATATGTCGCCCCGTTCGAGGTAAGGTTCGATTGTCTTTTCATCTGTTGATCCTAACTTTTTGAGCAGGGAATTCAGTGTGCTGCAGCATGTGCCATCTGCGAAATTGAATTCATGGCCTTCTGCACAGCCTGCCATAGATCCCACCTAAGCGTCACCCATCAACCAGCCTATGTCGCCGTCTTTCTGTTTTTTGCTCTTGTCAACTACTCTGATTATGTCATTCACTGTGACTTCTGTCCCGCCAATACCTGCAACATACCCGATTATTTTCGGCCTGTCTTTTTCGGTGTAGAGTGCGCTCCGTACCTCATCAAATATTGCACCGTTTGAAGCACCTAAAGATATGTCTTTCTCCAAGATTATTACGGTATCTATTCCTTTTAGAGCTTTTATTATCTCTTTTTTTGGAAAGGGCCTAAATGAGATTAATCTCAACAGGCCGAAGTCACCTTTTCTGTCAGATGCTTCCTTGACTGTGCCGCCAAGTGACCCCATCGTGATTATTGCGGTCTTTTTACCTTCCAGGCTGTAGGACTCTGTCAGACCGTCGCCTGATTGCCTGCCGAACTGTTTCTTGAAATCTTTTGATACTTTTTTGATTATGTCTCTTGAATTGTCAATTGTATCTGACAAATCTTTTCTTAGCTCGGCGTAAGGTCGTGGGAATGCGAAAGGTCCCTGAGTCATTGGTCTTTCTGGATCAAGATATGCGTGGTCTGGTCTGTATTTTGGCAGGAATCTGTCTACCTTTTTCTGCTCGGGCATATCTACGGGTTCGATCGTGTGCGACAGGAAAAATCCGTCCAGACAGACCATTATCGGAAGAAGTACTTTCTTGTCTTCGGCAATCTTGAATGCCTGGATTGTCAGATCAACTGCTTCCTGGTTTGTCTCTGCATAAAGCTGTATCCAGCCTGCATCTCTTTGAGATATTGAATCTTGCTGGTCGTTCCAGATGTTTATCGGTGCGGACAGTGCACGATTTACAATGTTCATCACGACCGGAAGCCGCATCCCAGCTGTTGCAAAAAGTACTTCATGCATCAATGCCACACCTTGGGAACAGCTTGCAGTGTATGCTCTTGAACCTGCTGCACTTGCGCCTGTCGCTGCTGAAATTGCTGAAAATTCTGATTCCACTTCAATGTGTTTTGATTTTAGTGTGCCGTCTGCATTCATGTTGGCCAGTTCCTGGACTATGTGGGTCTGAGGTGTTATCGGGTAGGCCGCCACAACATCCGGTCTGCATAATCTTACTGCCTCTGCAACTGCTCTGCTTCCTTCTAGAACTGTCAATGCCATAAATATCACTTATCTTCCATCTTTGATGTTATTGCCTTGAACGGGCATTCATTCTCGCAGATAAGGCAGCCTTTGCAAAAGTCATAGTCTATCTCTGCCTTCTTTGTCTTCGGGTTTACTTTTATGCAACCGTCAGGACAGAAGGATTCGCAGATCTTGCAACCTTTGCACTTATCGGTCACTGTCGGTATGAATGTGCGCCATGCACCTGTCTTTACTTTGGTTGTAGTCCCTACCTTTTTTATTATTCCTGCTATCGTTACCATAATCATTCACCGCATGCGTCATATGCTTTCTTTATCGCCTCAATGTTTTTCTTTGCTATCTTTTCAGGGAATCGCTCCAGAATTGTCTTGTTCAATGAATCCAATGTCACTTCGCCTGTCGCCTTGACAAATGCGCCAAGGATAGGTGTGTTTACAAGATTTCTGCCGAAGGTGTCAAGAGCTATCTTTGATGCATCTACGTGGAACACTTTTGCTTCTGTCTTGAGCTTGATTTTTTTTGCGCTGTTTATTATTATTGTACTGTCTCTGTTTACGCCTTTCAGGACGTCGACGGCATCAATTAAGCTCTTGTCAAGGATCAGGACATAATCCGGTTCTGAGACCTGCTGGCGCACCCTTATGAAGTCTTTGTCTATCCGGCAGTATGCCTCGACCGGGCTTCCTCTTCTTGCCACGCCGAAGAATGGGAATGCCTGGGACTGCTTTCCGTCCTTGAAGGCTGCTATCGCCAGGACTTGCGCAGATGTGACTGCACCCATACCGCCTCTTCCGTGGACTCTTATCTCTTTCATCAATATCACGAGCAATAATTATTTGTTAGGGTAGTATTTATTTGTATTGTGGGAGTTTAGCATTTCTATATACTGAGATATATAGATAATAATATATACTTTCGTCTTGTTCTTTTTTGTTTTTGTAAGTAATATTTATAATCTTCGGGCAAGAATTATAATTTATGGGAGTCAAGATATCAAAAGTCATTCCGAAGAAAGAGATACGCATGGAAGACCTTTCTGGGAAGGTGCTTGCAGTTGACGGGTTCAATATACTTTACCAATTTCTGACTACAATAAAAGACCGTGAGACGGGCGAACCGTTCACTAACAGCAAGGGCAATGTGACATCACATCTGTCCGGGCTTTTCTATCGTTCTATCAACATGCTCCATGCAGGAATCAAACTGATATTTGTCTTTGACGGTGAAAGACCTGAACTTAAGATGGATACTGTCAATCATCGTGCTGAAATCAAAAAGGCAGCCAAGATCAAGCTTGAAGAGGCACTCTCTGCAGGCGACAGGGAGGCTGTTATGAGGCATTCCGGTGCCACCATGAGACTAACCGACAAGATGCTTTCTGATGCCAAAAGGTTGCTTGAGGTCATGGGAATCCCTTGGGTCCAGGCACCGTCTGAAGGTGAAGCGCAGGCCGCGCACATGGCTGCCAAAGGTGATGCTTATGCAGTCATGAGCCAGGATGTAGACACTCTGCTTTTTGGGACACCGCGACTGGTGCAGAACTTATCTGTTACTGGCAGGCGAAAGATGCCGGGACGGAACATGTGGATCGATGTATCGCCGCAGATGATTGAATCAGATAAGGTTCTTGCTGAGCTTGATATCACGCGCGAGCAGCTGATCATCATGGGCATGCTCATCGGCACTGACTACAATCCGCAGGGCATCCGCGGTCTCGGTCCGGCAAAAGCGCTTAAGCTTGTCAAAGAGGAGAAGACGCTTGATGCAGTTTTAGAAAAGGTCGACTGGACTTTTGAATGCGATCCTTACAAGGTTTTTGAGCTTTTTACTAATCCTGCCGTAACTGACGACTACAAGATTGAGTTCGGGCAGCCTGACCCTGAAAAGATACGCGAGGTCTTGATCGATGAATTTGAGTTCTCTCCCGAAAGGATTGAGAACAGCCTCAAAAAGTTGGATGACATCAAAAGGCGAAACCAGCAGAAAAATCTGTTTTCTTGGAAATGAAAATTAAAGGAGTTAGGCACTATCTGTGTGTTTTGTAAAGATAATAATTGTTTTTTAAGACCTGATAACGCAACCAAACTATATTTGCAGAATCAAATTACCTTTTATCTTTTCAGTCAAAGAAAAATCTGTTAATCTAGAGGGTTTATGTTGGAAAATATCAAACCCCCGCTCATCATATCTTGGAACCAGATGCCAATGGACTTGGTTTATCTCATCCATATAGATCAAATAAACTTTCTTTACTTTCAGAGTCTTGAGCAATGCGTTTCTTACCTCATCAACCTTATCCATCAAATATTCATAATCTCGTTTTGGAAGCAAATGCAGATCATTTACTGATTTTTTCCACACAAGCACTGTATGACCCTTAACAATCGGATAATTTGCCAAGCAAGCATATAATTTCAAGTCATCATAGATCATTGCACCAACCAAAGGTTTGGGTAATTTAGAATCCATATAATCAATATTGAAATGAACCTATATAACTTTTAGGTTTCAGAGGAATATGAGACATAGACTTTGCCATAAAAATACGTTTGTATTAAAGTTATCGTAGACGGATTGAAATAATATATAATTTCAAAAAGTAATATAAAGTCTAATTTTATATAACCATGATATGACAATGACTGACAATAACCGAGTTATTGAAATCGTACAGGATATGGACACATCCATATCAGTCATGTATCATGCAGGCACCTGGCTTGAAACGTCAGGTAAAAAGCCATCAAAATGGTGGAAACCGGAAAATTTGAACCAACAAGCATTATTACAATATGTTAAACCGGATGAATTCTATACAGTTATGGTCAATGGAGAACAAGCCGCCGCTGTAATCCTTCAATTTGGTCAAAACAGCCAGGATTGGAAATGCATAGATAAAGATAACCCAGTATCAGCATTGTATATCCACTGGTTATGTGTTGAACGTAAATATGCAAGCACAGGCTTGCCAAAAGTAGTTATGGATTTTGCAGAACAGAAGGCTATTGAAAACAATATCAGTTTTTTAAGAGCCGACACCAATGCAGAAATCATGAAATTAAGGAAAGTATATGAAGATGTAGGATTTGAACTTGTTTCAATTGAACAAGAAGACTATCGTAAGACTGCGTTCTATCAAAGATATGTAAAAAAATAGGTGTGTTTCAGTATAGAAATA
>WTCB01000075.1 GCA_013138765.1 Candidatus Nanohaloarchaea archaeon | reverse complement strand
AGAAGTCTTCTGCAGTAAATGTTGTAATCCCTGTTGCACCTCTAAACATTTGATACGCGCTCGTAATTCCTGTCACACTGTTTGACATAGGCGTCAATATATCTTTTAACAAGTCCTCTGTCCCTTCATAAAATGATATTCGACTTGCCTCGCCGACTAAAGAGATATTATAATCTCCTGCGGTGGCATATTCATGGCTTCTAAGTCCGGTGCCGCTATAGGTGTCGGAATTACCATCCCCCCAATCGACAAATAAATTGACTGCATTGTCTGTCTGGAAACTAAATGTCTGTGGAGTTCCGGTAGTTATGATCTTGAATTTGAAAGCATCAGAAATATCAATAACATTAAAATAGATTGTGTCAGTCTGGTTCATGTTGCCTGCAGTATCGTTGCATGAGAATGTTACATTATGAGCCCCTTCAGTCATAGTTTGATTCTCTTTATGCCATATCGTACCGCTGCCATCCATGCTGACATTTGCTACCCTATCCAAAGAATACCCGCACCACGAACCGACTTCATTCAATGTCACATTGAACCAGAATGACTCTGTATTATAGGTCTGATTGAGCGGAGATTGAATTATTATTATTGGTGGTGTCACATCTGTCGCATCAAAACTATAAATTAAAGATGCATTCATATTCCCTGCCGAATCATTTGTATATACCTGCCACCTGATTGTCGACCCGGCAGTAGAATTGACCCACTTGCTGACATTTGACCAGTTACCTGTTCCGGTCATGCCGACATAACTGTCATTCGTAAATGTCCCCGTACCATTATCGAATGAAAATATGTATCCTGCAAGATTACTATCTGTCCAATATAAACTGAACATAGCATCACTTCCTGCTTCAGTTGAATTAGTCTGGTTGAATGAATACTGCGGATAAGTTGTATCAACACTAAAATATTCTATTACTGTTGATGCGTTCATTTTTCCAGAAGTATCATTACATGAAAATGTGACATTATACTCACCTTCAGACATTGTTGAATTCTCCTTATACCATTCTGTACCACTCCCGTCCATTGTCACATTCACCGCACCATCAAGAGAATACCCGCACCAACTTCCAACCTTATTGAGCGTGACATTGAACCAGACAGATGCTGGATAAGTTATATTTTCTGGTGATTCAACGGTTATTGCCGGCGGACCATCAATTGACAGCGTACAATTATCTATCCAGATGTGATAATGGCCATTGTTGCTCTCCTCTGTATATGACCTGAACCGCAACCGATAATTCGCATCGCCAAAATAAGAAGATACATCCTGTTCACCTGTAGACACAAAACTAAGACGATCTGTCTGGTCATTCTCAAAAAAAGTATATATCACAGTCCATGTGCCTGGATCAGATTCGTTCTCTATCTCCGCATATAGGCTGCCCAAACTGGTACCTGATCACGATTGATCCTGATCAGTCCTATAATAACAAGAAAAATTAACAATATCGCCAGACTCATATGTATCATAATCCTCCTGGGTAGCATAAGCTGTAGCGGAATCTCCTCCAGGACTATATATGGAACCGGCAGTGTCCTGATATATAGCCCCCTCGTACTGATATATACTTAATGTCCAGTCATCAGCATTAGTGGTAAAGGACGGATTCTCTAACTGCTCTCCTGATGGATCAACAGCAACATACCACAAGCCTCCTTCTGTAAACACCTGTGAACCATACTCTATCTCAATAGGACCCAGTGCATACAGATTCGGCCATATATGAGGAACTGAATAAGAATAATTAACAAATGTCTTATTCTCAATCAGATCTTTATCCCATATCAATACTTTTGTACTTCTATTTACTTCAAGATAAGCATCACTGATTACCTCAAACTCGGCCGGGACAGATTCCCTGATAGTCAAAGTATCGCCCTCTACAAAACTCTCTATATCTATCTTCACATCGAAGTATTCTACCTTAGTGGGGTCTATATTATGGTCTGCTATCCTTATGATATCAAACTCATATTCCTCTGAGACCAAAAAATAAGTCGAAAATAAAAGTTCAACAGAATCCACTGATACTGCAACATCTACAGTATAATTTCCTTCTATATGTACAGGATAATAACTCTTATATGCTCCGCAACCATCAACAGAAAAAATGGTTCCATCCGAAACAGAATATTCTGCAGTGCCATTATCGGGATCCAAGACGCTTAAAAAAATCTCAGCATCACAGACAGGACTGCCATGTCTGTCAAGAACAACTATTGTAAACTCTGCAGTCTCACCGGGGCGATATGTGCTCCTGTTCGTATTCAGAGATACCAATCCATATTCATATGCCTCAGGTATTATAGATAGTACACTACTTTTTGTTGCGCTTCTCTTATTATCTTCAGACATGCCACCAATGACAGTCATTCCTGTTTCAGTCCCTGAATTTTCCTTTATCCCTAACAGACTAAAAGAATTCAATAACTGATTCAGATTCTCATCAAAAAGATAAACCTCAGAAAAGACCGGACTATAAGACTCTTCTGAAACCAATCCATAAATAGGATTTATAAATAAAACTGACAAAAACACTAAAGATACAATAAACAGACAAAACAGGC
>WTCB01000084.1 GCA_013138765.1 Candidatus Nanohaloarchaea archaeon | reverse complement strand
TCCGATAATCCTGTTTTGTTTTCCCAATAAATATTGCCATTATTATTATCAAATGTTTCATTAGTTCCATTCCATTCAAATAATACTGTGTCTTTGTTTGTGTCGCTTGCTGTTATGTTTATGAAGAGCCAGTTTCTGGAGTAATTTCCTGCTGTAGTTGTTGTTGGGTTATATTGGATTGAAGGATTTGTTGCATCGATTATTATCTCTCTTGTTTCTGACTGATTAGTTGTCCCCCCTGCAGTACAGTTCACATGCCAGTTATAATTTCCATCTGATAAAGTATGGTTTGCGGTTATTATTGTTTGTGTGTTGTTTAATGCATTGAACGAATATGCTCTTAATCCATCATCATAATTTGCAAGATAGATGTAAGTGCCGTCTCCCCAAACACCTGTTCCAGTTCCGCCATTATCAATATGGTCTATGTTTGTGAAATCAGTTCCGTTGAAGGTAAATACTCTAAGTCCAGCAGCCTGATTTGCAAGATAGATGTAAGTGCCATCTCCCCAAACATCTAATTCAGGTCCACCATCAGGATTAATATGGCCTATGTTTGTGAAATTAGTTCCATTGAATGTATATGCTCTAAGTCCATCAAGACGGTTTGCAAGATAGATGTAAGTGCCATCCCCCCAAACACCCACACCTCGTCCACCATTATCTATATGACCTGTGTTTGTGAAATTAGTTCCATTGAATGTATATGCTCTTAATCCATCATAATAATTTGCAAGATAGATGTAAGTGCCGTCTCCCCAAACACCCCTTCCATCTTCGCTAGTATTTATATAACCTGTGTTTGTGAAATCAGTTCCGTTGAAGGTATATACTCTTAATCCATCAATACCATTTGCAAGATATAGGTAATTTTCGTCTCCCCAAACCTCATATGCATATCCGCCATCATATATATAACTTGTATTTGTAAAATCAGTTCCGTTGAAGGTAAATGCTCTTAATCCACCAACAGCATTTGCAAGATAGATATAAGTGCCGTCTCCCAAAACATTCATTCCAAATCCGCCATAATCTACATGATCTGTGTTTGTGAAATCAGTTCCATTGAATGTAAATGATTTTAATCCCCCCTGAAAATCTGCAAGATAAATATCAGTGCCATCCCCCCATACACCTCGACCAAATCCGCTAGTATCTATATGACCTATGTTTGTGAAATATTCTGAAGTTCCATACCCGCTATTGTTTATAAACAATTCACACACATAAGATAGTTCAGAACCTGATACTGTGAAATTGAAATCAGGCGTTGCGTTATTTCTTATCATCTGGTTGGGGGGGGTATTTAGAGTTATTGAAAAAGTGGTAGCTATATTAATGAAAACATTATCCGGAATCCCATCATTCCCCGATGAGTCATTGAAGTGAATTGTATAATTATAGAATCCTGTTGTTGAGGTGTTTACCCAGACAGATATCTGGGTGTTGTTTGTCCACTGGGTTGATGTGTTTTGGATTGTGCCATTTCTTGTTATGTAATAATATCCTGCACCGTGATTGTCTGTTAATTTCCAGTTTATTGTTGCATCTGAGTTCGGGGCGTAGTCTGCGTCATTCGGGTGGTCTGAGGTTGGTTCTATTGTGTCTATTGTCAATGTCCTTGTCCCGGTCTGGTTTGTGTTTCCTGCCAGATCCTGTGCATAAGCCGTGTATGTGTAGGTTCCGTCTGTCAGGTCTGTTATGTTGGTTTCCAAACGGTAAAGTCCTGCGTTGTATGATGCGTTGATCTCTTCGGCGGTGAGTGCGCGGTTCCAGATCTTTACTTCATCGATTGTGCAATTAAAATAATCCCCAATATGAAAATTGTTTTGGTTTATGTTAATCGTATCTGTTAATGTTCCCTGAGTCTTTAGTTTGCCATTTACATATAATTTCTGCTGATCTGAACCCAAATCCTTATCATAAGTCACTACAATATAATTCCATCCAGATGATATTGATGCATTAATTGTCTGGTTGTTTATTAAAGCAAAAGCAGTTGTTGTGTTTGCACCGACACCATACGCATCTGTTTTTGAGACTGCTACTGAGGTTTCAGTACCAACTGAAAGGACTGATGGTTCAGTTGGAGTATATTTGAGGATAGCTATCCAATCAACATACATTGTGGCAGTCGTACCAGTGAAACCATACGCAAATAAACCAATCGGTATTGAACCATCTGGGATATGTGTCGTATGTGTTGCATCAAGAGAATTATCTTTGTAGAATCTGGCTTCATCATTTGTTTTTTTAATTTCGAATACATGATAGGAATCCGAAAAAGAGACAACTGTTGATTTTGCACTACCACCACTATAACTTCTAACATATTCAGGTCCATTGAACATATTGTAGTAATTGCCATCCCCGCCTAATCCCGAACGAGTCTCAATATCTTTCAGGAATCCTGCTTCAACGATACCTGAATCCATTATGTTTGAACGGAACCTGACCGAACTATTTACGGGTAAACTTGGTTTTGAACTCACCCACTCTTTTACAGAAGTTATAGATAGATTAAGTTCTCCTTCTGTCTCTTCCAGAGACCCAAAAGTATTCCATTTTGCGGTATCTATTGAGTTATCATTGAAATCATCAAAAAACTCAAAAGTATTGTTTCCGCCCAATGAATTATTGTAAGTGGCAATCGAATTGCCATAATACATATATATTGTAGTTCCGCCTGTTGGAATTGAACTGATCTTTACCCAGACGGTTGCGTTTGTTGATGCTGTATATTTTTCTATCCAATGATTCTGGAGCGTTCCTGTTGCGTCATAAAATCTTAAATCATCAAAATCGGTCTGCATATCCGAATCATAATCCAGATCCACTTTTATCTGATAATTAGTTAAATCAGAGTCATCAGAGCCATTTACGGTTATTGACTTCTTTTTTGTCCATCCATACATTGCTGGTTTAATCCACACTTCCAAAGTAACCGCATCGATAATATTCAAGCTTATTGAATCTGGTACAGAAACGTAATCATCCACTCCGTCAAACTGTAATGCCTGTCCGAACTGTCCGGATGTGTATGTCGGGGTAGAACTGTTGGTACCATTGTTACCCCAGTTTGACCAGTCGCGGAAGAATGTGTTGTTCTCGCCTGATTCCTGGTTGAACCTCCACCATCCGACCAAACTATTGTTCCAGTCGATAAAGGCGGTGATGTTGTTTGTGTCTGTTGCGGTTACGTTGATGTATGTGTAGTTCTCGTTTATGTAGTCATTGTCGTCAGGAGTTGGTGAGTCAAAGTAAATGTTTGGATCTGTTGAATCAGACTTCTGTGTCAGTGGCAGATAATCGGTATTTCCTGTTGCTAAAGTCTCTGAACTTTCGCAGATGTAGTCGCCTGTCGTGTCCCAGCAGGTATCTGAATTACCGCTTGCATCTGGCTTGCCCCAGTAGTTTCCGCCAATGTAAGATTTTCCGACAATGTTTGTCCCAGAAACTTTTGTTATGTTCCATGTATTTGTGTATGTTGTTCCTGTAAAACCAAAATTATCTGTGTTGTTGAACAGGTTGTTGTAGATTGAATTGCCTGATGAGGAA
>WTCB01000113.1 GCA_013138765.1 Candidatus Nanohaloarchaea archaeon | reverse complement strand
ATAATTCCAGACTAAAATATAATACAAAGACCAACAGTAAAAATATCCCATAGCTTATTGTATTTATTAAAGTTTCAACCATCAATTGCTGAGAGAAATATAATGAATATGTAATCATGATACCTATGATTGAAACAGTGGTTATCTGAAGAAAAGTTAAAGTTTTTTGATATTTATCATTTAATATATTTTTGCGTATTATAAACTCTTTTTATTTTTTAATCCTATTATCTCCCTGCAAGAAGAACAAAGCCGATGATTATCCCCACTATTGACAACTGGGCATAAGTATCATTTACAGAGAGTGGATGATTTAAAAATGTTACAAAGGCTATAAGAAATATGACCATACCTATTTGTCTTATATTTTATGTTACCCATTTTACAGATGATCTATTTACATTTAAAGACATATTATAAATTTATAATCCTTCGCTTATATAATTATGTTTAGAATAAAACCTCTAAAAACCAACTTATATAAACATCGATGAAAAATATTTATTATCTAGGATGTTGTTCTTATTATGGAAAATAGAGATTTTGCGCCAGTTAAAAAAGATAAGAACGACCTACAGACCAGATTAAGGAAACTGGCCAAAAATGAACTTGTAGGCGACATATTCTACATATTATTAGGTATCTTTTTCGCACTTTTCATATATACAGGACTGAAATTTGCTCTCGCAACCCCCGACCCGATAGTGACCGTTGTCTCAGGATCGATGATTCCTACATTGCAGATCGGCGACATGCTGTTCCTGAAAGGAATTGACCCCGAAACAATAGTTGAAGGAGACATAATAGTATACTACTATCCGCCGATGGGCAAGCTGATAATCCATCGCGTCTTTGAGATGTATGATGACGGGTCTTTCAGGACAAAAGGAGATAACATTATAACAAACTCAAAACCTGATCCGTGGACAGTACAGCCAGAATGGGTCCATGGCACACCAATATTAAGAATTCCATATTTAGGTTACCCAAGAATACTTCTTGAGAAAGCGATAGACCTGATGTTATGATGAAACAAGTAAACATCAAAAGATATATATTGTACCTTGCAAGATGGCAATTGAGCACACCAATCCTTGCTCTCGTTCTGATATGGTTATCCACAACTGATAGATGGACAGCAACAATAATTGCAAACCTTATAGGTGGACTGATCTTCTTCTGGGTTGACAGATACATCTTCACGACAGATACACTTGACGCACAATGGGAGATAAAAGATAAGATCAGATGTACTGACTGCAACAAAGTATCAAGAGGTTACAGGCTTGTAAAGACAGAGAACTATGACAGGACTGATGACAAGATACCCAAGTTCAGATGTGAAAGATGTTCAAAGAAAAAAACAGAGATACTAAAACAGAACGGGATAAAGATAAAATAAGTTCAGACATAATCCAATCCGGAAAGACCCCATAAAGAGATATGTCCATCATCTAAAAGAAAACCTAAGACAAGGTCCATACCGACCTCACTTTCGGTCACACCTTTAATTCTCTTTCCTGAAACCTCACCAAAATACTTAAAATCAACAGATGAATATGCATTCTGAAGTTCTTCGGGAAGTTCAGTAACTGTTATAAACGATGCAATACCAACAGTTTTATTGGTAAGATTATACCGTGAAGTGGTCTCAAGATTGCCCTCAAGCCTATCCAAAAAAGAGGGACCCAAAGAATCGATGAAATAGCAGGATTCATTAACTTCATCATATATGTAGCTTGACCAGACCGCATCATCAGTCATTACAATTATGGGTGTTTCCAAAAGACCGGAAAGATTAGACACAACAGAAGTCGCCCCAAATATATAATTAGAAATTCCTGTAGCATCATCAGACACATTTTCGCTGACGACACCTAAAAAGTCATCAGCATTATTAGGTAAATCTGGTATGTCAGAAACAACTAAAATCTTAAGGGCAGGATCAGAATCATCGATATCAAAGCTCAGTCTTCCGCTTGTCCAGTTATCACCTGAAGAATAGCTAAAGATGCCGGTATCAGAAACCATCTGTGCATGATACGGATACAATAAAGTATCGCATCTATTGATTATCTGCCTAAGATAACCATAACTTTCAATAGATATCAATGGATCTTCAACAGCGCCGATATCAATTTTATTTTCTGAAGATACTGAGTCTGTAAACTGTATGCCAAATATATCTCCTGTTACAGAAACATTTACTTCATTTGATAAATCGAGTGTGAATGCATCTACAGATTGAATATCAGTATCAATCAAATCAATGGAGACAGATATCCTATGCAGCTGACCAAGATGAGATATACTGTCAGACCAATCAACTATTGTGGAATTTTCCATAATATTGGGTGTAACATTACCATAGATTCCAGTTTCAGCAAGAGCTTCAATCACATCATCTGCATAACCTGTTGAATAGTTCCCGTCTCTCAAGATATCATCAACAAGAGCGATTACAGCACGTTTTCCTGATATGTATGCACTGCGCGAAAAATCCTGTTTAGCCCCCTCCTTAAAATAGAAAAGTTCATCTGTGCGCAGTTTTTCATCTATGTTGATCTCAAGATCTTTATTCATATCACTGTTTGAGCTGATAGATAATATCCCAAATATACTAATGATGACAAGCACTGAGAATAATGAATACACAAATCCCTTTCGTTTAGATCGCAAGACATCTACCATAATTATCATCTCCTATTTCCACATCTCTAAAGTGAGATATGCAGGACCCCACATCCAAGGTACTTGTGACATGGATATCGCTTCATTTTCAATAGCCGTAGCTTCTGCATATTCACCTAAAATATCATCCAGCCGTGAATTAGCATCCGAAATCGCCTCTTCCTCGGTTGGAAAATTACCGCCGTAACCGACCATTGATGGCACAAGTATGCTGAATTCAAAGGTTGATTCTGGAAGTATGACCTCATCACCTTCGCTCCCTATAAACCCATCTCGTACCTTTATCCAATTGACTTCACCTTTATTCAATCGGTCAAGAGGGATATAGATGCTTGTAGGAACAGCCCGTCCTGTAGGGGATATAAATATTTGATGATCAGTCCATTCGTTACCTTGCCACCCCGGTTCATTTTCATCCTCATTCCAAACAGTCACTGCAACTCTCCAACTGGAATATTGTGCAATATGCAAAAATGCCTTTGTAATCTCTCTGTCCGGCAGAGTAAAATTTGCCTTTTTTATAATTTCAGGGGGACCATTATTTAATTCGAGAACACCGGTAAC
>WTCB01000110.1 GCA_013138765.1 Candidatus Nanohaloarchaea archaeon | reverse complement strand
AGATCACAGGTGACGAAATTCCTGCAACTTTAGAGGCTGGTCGTGACCTTGCCAAAAAAGAAGGGCTTTTTGTCGGTATGAGTTCGGGTGCTGCAATGTATGTTGCTATGAAGAAAGCTCGTGAATTAGGCGCAGGTAAAAGGATAGTAGTGATATTCCCAGACAATGGCTATAAGTACCTGAGCACTTGCCTGTTTGATGAGTAGATGGGATGCCTGCATAAAAGATTATATTAAACATCAAATATTTTAATTTAATCAAATACAATTGGTAGTTCTAACTGTTCATCCAATAAACAACATTCTTTATTAAATCTATTAACCATCTTGTTCCAAACAGCCAGTAAGATATCTACACCATCTTTATCGTATATCTGAACAGATTTGACATCGATGTCTAATTGAGGTTTGCCAATCTTATAAACCACCAGATTAGGATCAATAGAATTTTCTGTATAGCTACCCGGATATTGAACTTTTATTTCACTAGAAAAATCCGAATTTGATAAAATACAAGATAGATCTTTTAAGATATCACCTACATCTTGTCTATATAAACGAGACCAACCACTTGGTGTGAACTGAATTTTCGGCTTTTTATGTAAACCTTTATATACTATCTCTATATTTCCGATGGCAGGATAGATTGAATCAGCTTCTTTCGTACTGTTATTAATCTGTGCATTTTCAATGCAGTCCTTCAGATAAGAAAGCTCATCAGTACCAATCAGAAAAGGTGTTTCAAAATCACCAGTTAAAATAGAATCCATATAATCACATAAGATATTATCATCTCAAATGTTTATAAATCTATAGATGATGTGTTATTGTTGAGTGTTGAAAATTGAAAAACATAAGAATTCACATATTCCAGGACACTGGGTATAAATACCTGAGCACTTGCCTGTTTGATGAGTAAAATAGTTAAGAGAGTATGGAAAGGATTTATTTTAAGTATTTTTCCCATAAAACTTGAAATAACTCAATACCCTCTTCATCATGGATTCTGACAACCTTTTCATTTATATTTATCATGTATCTTTGAAATGTTCCCAGACTATATGTCAGTTGAAAACCTGGATCCTTATAATCTATTTTCTGTTCAAAATCAAGCGCACCCAAATATCCTAAATCGATGATTGCTTCGGATGCATGTCCTGCCATCTTTGCATAATCTACAGGTGCTATCTCCTGCAGACATTTGGGAGTAAATTCAACTGTAGGCCCCATGTTCAGATGATTATATAAAAATACTTTGCCTAAGTTTGGATAAATTGAATGATCTGTTTTTATTTTTGCATCAATCTCTAATGTTTTTGCTTCATCAAGACAGGTTTTTAGGTATTTGACTTCTTTAACTAATATAGGTGATATTAAATTATCTTCGATATTTAGATCTGTATCAGAACTTGTATTAACATCAGTTTTATCGCCATTATCTAAATCACACATAGTAGTATCACTGCCCCTATATAGTGTTAAATATTAATAAATGTTGTGTTTTCATCAGCCCATCATGCCTTTGAACATCTTTGCCATCGGGCCGCGCTTCAGCATCTTGCCGCCCTTGAACTTTTTCATCATCTTCTTAGTCTGGTTATAGTGCTTTATCAAGTCTCGGACTTCTTCCGGTCTTGTGCCTGAACCTTGGGCGATGCGCTCGTATCTGGACCTGTCAAGTATGTCCGGTTCTGTCTTCTCTTTCTTTGTCATGGAATCCATCATGAATTTCCATTTGGTCATCTTCTCTTCCTGGACGTCAAGCATGTCTTTTGGCAGTTTTATGTTGCTCATGCCGGGGATCATCTCCATTATCTTTGACATAGACCCCATCTTCTTTGTGCTCTCGATCTGGTCATAGAATGAACTCAGATCAAAGTCGCCTTTCATGATGTCCATAGCTTTTTCAGGGTCTATCGCATCTTTTGCTTTCTCTATCAAGGTCTCAAGGTCGCCCATGCCTAAAAGTCTGGATACGAACCGTACGGGATCATAAAGTTCTATGTCTTCGAGCTTTTCGCCTGTACCTAGGAACTTGACATTGACGTCTGCCGCATGGCATGCTGAAAGTGCGCCACCGCCCTTTGCTGATGAATCCATCTTTGTCACTATGACCCCTGTCAGTCCGACTAATTCGTTGAATGTTCTTGCCTGGGTCTCTGCAGCCTGGCCGATATCACCGCTTATTACGAGGATCTTTTCATCTGCGTCCACAATCTTGTCTATCTTTTTCAGTTCATCTGCAAGTTCGTCATCAATTGCTGAGCGGCCTGCTGAGTCGATTATTATTACGTCTTTTGCTGAAAGTTCGGCCATCCCTTTCTTTACAATCTTTACCGGGTCTTTCTGTTTTGCGTCACCGTAGACATCTATGTTTATCTGCTTACCTAGGGCTTTCAGCTGTTCGTACGCTGCAGGACGCCAGGTGTCACAGGATACTGCACCGACTGTCAGGCCGTGCTTCATGTAATATTTTGCAATCTTTGCAGTTGTTGTGGTCTTACCTGAACCGAAAAGACCTAAAAGAAGGATTGTCTGCTTTTCAAGGTTTATGTCTGCCTTTTTTTCACCCAAGAATGCTACTAATTCTTCATAGACAATGTTGACTACGTGCTCGCGCCTTGTAAGTCCGGGCGGCAGATTGTCTTTCAATGCTTTTGTCTTGATGTTCTTTGAGAGTTCAAAGACCAGCTTTACATTTACGTCTGACTGGATCAGCGAGCGCTGGATATCTTTTACCAATGCCTCAACTGCAGTCTTGTCTGCAACGCCTAGCTTTGCAAATCTTGATATGGAATCTTTGAGCTTGTCAAACATGATGATAGTTTATTTGAGAAGTTTTAAATAGATTTTCTGAAAAAGTGAAAGAATTTAAT
>WTCB01000039.1 GCA_013138765.1 Candidatus Nanohaloarchaea archaeon | reverse complement strand
AAAGAAGCATCTCATCATGCCTTGCCTTTGCCTTTTCCATAGCGCCCAGATTGTTCCCTAACCCCATCATCTTGGCTTCCTTAAGCCTTTCATTAGCTATCTTAAGCTTCTTCTCTGCCTTTTTAGCTTTATTGAATGTCAGCATAAGACCTATATTATCCATAGCAACATCCAGGCCGTAAAAGGGAGAATCCGGAGTGATACCTGCTTCAGAAGCATCTTCCTCATCACTGTCCTCAGCTATTCCATTAAGAACAGCAACATCATCTCCGCCAAGACCGGCAGTAACATCCTCCGCAAATGCAGCAGGCATCACCATATACATCGCGATGACCGCAAACACAAGCAGTTTTGATATATTTTTTTTCATATAAATTTCACCTTAATTGTAATCTAATCATTTTCGCCGGAAAATACAGAGATACTGCACCCGGACAAGAGAAAGATACAGATACCTATATATAAATATTGCCGGAAACATAGTGGAACAGGATGGAACAAAGAAAAAGAAAAGCAAACAGGAACAGGAATTTTTATCAGGACACAACTTTTATTCTTCATCTGCCTTCTTTTTTTGATCCTTTTCCTTCACAATAAATATTTTGTTGCTGTTGCCCCAGTGCTTCTTCTCAACAATGCCGCGCAACTCAAGATTCGATATGACACGGCTAAGCTTTGCCTTGGAAAAGCTTGTAATATCCAAAAGCTCCTTCTGTTTCAGCACTCCCATATTAGCTTCAAGAGCATCGACAACAGCAGCCTCACTCTCAAGAAGATGCGAATAGACAATGCGTTTTATTTTCTCTTTCTTTTTACTGCCAAGATACTGCCTCATATGAAAAGCAAGGAATAGAAGAATCAAAAAAGACAAAAAGATAAGAGGCAAAAACTGCCATGCACCACCCGACGATCTCTCGAATATCACAGACACTTCAAGATCAGAGACATTCTCATATTCCCACACAAGAATATGCCTTCGGCCATCAGAATACATACTGCGGGGTGCAGGCGTGATGAAATAGTCAGATTTCTCAGGAAGCATATAGCCTATAGGAAGCTTGACCGAAAGCCGGGATAATATAGCATCCCCTCCAAAGACAAAAGAATCACGGAACATCACCATATCCTCAATATCAAACAGAGGATACCTGCTGCTATAAGATATACTGATATAATTCCTACCGTATAGCGCTTCAGACATGTCGCAGGACGCAGTTGAGCTTCCGACAGCATAAGATATATCGCAATAGACAGGCACATCATTCAGGGAAACCTTTACATTCCTTGCATCTGTCGTAAAAAGAAATTCATGTATTGTCTCAGCCTCATCAAAAAAAACGACAATATCATACTCATAATGTGCATCATCATCCTCAAGATTAACAGAAACGGAATAGGAATCAAAAGTATGGTTTTCAAGAGAGAAAGAGGAAGATGGAAATAAGATAATAACAGTTACAACAGCTACAATAAATACCTGCATAACATTTCTCATAAAAAGCCAGCACCATATATGTTATAACCACATTTTGTGCACTTACCTTTATTTAAGTTTTGTTTGACTCTCTTTCCTGGTTCTCTTTCAATAATAAGAGCATTGCATGACGGACAGTGTGTGTTTTCCTTCCCCACCTGAACATTACCCAGATACACATATTCAAGACCTTCTTTTTTGCCTATACCATACGCAGCTTCAAGCACTTCCACAGGTGTCGGTTCAACAGACATCTTATAGACAGGAAAATACCTTGAGAAATGCAATGGTATCTTCTTATCAAGGTCTGCCAACCATCTGCAAAGCTCTGCTATCTGCACTTCAGATGTATTCCAACCTGGAATAAGAAGGTTTGTAATTTCTATATGTATATTCAGCTTATGCGCTAATTTTATCGTCTCAAGGACAGGACCGACACCTTTAACACCGCAAAGCTTCTGGTAGAAAGTATCTTTCATTGATTTCAGATCAATGTTTGCAGCATCAAGATACGGCGCTATCTTCTTCAATGGTTCAGGATTGATATACCCGTTTGTCACAAACACATTCTTGATTCCATGCTTATGCGCAAGCTTTGCTGTATCGTACGCGAACTCAAAAAAGATTGTCGGCTCTGTATATGTATAGGCGATAAGTTTAATGCCTCTGTCAATTGCGATGTCCACAACATCTTGCGGAATCATCTCTTCACCGGATATGACATCAGGCTGCGATATGTCCCAGTTCTGGCAGAATTTGCAGTGGAAATTGCAGCCGACAGTGGCTATTGAAAGAATCTCAGAACCCGGAAAGAAATGAAAGAGCGGCTTCTTTTCAATAGGATCAATCGCAGTAGAGATTATCTTACCATAGTTTAAGGAATATAGAGTTCCGCCTATGTTCTTCCGCACTCTGCAGTTGCCTTTTTTTCCCTCAGTAATCTTACATTCTCGAGGACATAAAAGGCACTGCACTGCTTTCTCTTCAAGAGGTTTCCAGAACATCGCTTCTTTCATAACTATATATTATTCAAATTCATATAAAAAAAGAAAAAAATGTATACTTTGTGAAATCAGTTAGATTTAATTACTATAAATTACTCCTATTCAGGAGATAATAC
>WTCB01000103.1 GCA_013138765.1 Candidatus Nanohaloarchaea archaeon | reverse complement strand
CAAAAAACAGAAACTCATTTATATACCCTGATGACATCTTATCATTAGGTAACAGATATGGAACGTTTCAATTCAAAGACCACAAGAAAAGACAGAAGGACAATAGCCTATTTCAGCATGGAGATTGGCATTGACGAACAGATGCCGACATATAGCGGTGGCCTTGGAATTCTCGCAGGAGACACGATAAAAAGCTGTGCAGACCTTAATGTACCAACAGTTGCAATCACATTATTATACCGAAAAGGCTACTTCAGGCAAAAACTGGATGAACACGGAAACCAGACCGAAGAAGAAGTCAAGTGGAACCCTGAAAAACATCTGAAAAAACTAGATAAAAAGATAATAGTAAAGATAGAAGGAAGAGACGTCTACGTGACTGCATGGCAATATGATGTGGTCGGTGCAGAAAAATATACAGTGCCCGTGATATTCCTTGACACAGACGTTAAAGAGAACAATGAAGATGACAGACGCATCACCCATCATCTTTACGGCGGAGACCAAAGATACAGACTCCAACAAGAAATAGTTTTAGGGATTGGTGGAATTAGGACCATTGAAAATCTAGGTTACAGGAACATAAAAAAATATCACATGAATGAAGGCCATTCAAGTCTTCTGGTCCTTGAACTTCTGAGAAAGAACAGCATAAATTCTGAGATGTTAAATCTAAAGAACAAAAACTGCATAAGAGACAAATGTGTATTTACTACGCACACACCAGTTCCGGCAGGCCATGACCAATATGATTTTGATCTTGTAAAAGAAGTAGTTGGAGAGGTAATCCCGTTCAATGACCTAGAACAGAAATGTCATGACGGAAAACTTAACATGACATATCTGGCTCTTGACAACAGCCAGTACATAAACGGTGTTGCAAAAAAGCACGGTGAAGTGTCAAGAGACATGTTCCCGGGATACCTGATAGATTCAATAACAAACGGTGTACATTCAGTCACCTGGAGCTCAAAGCATTTCAGCAGGCTTTATGACAGCCATATCCCGGGATGGCGAAATGACTCATTCACATTAAGATATGCCTTAAACATACCGGGTGATGATATCTGGGATGCGCATATCAAAGCGAAAAAAGATTTATTTGATCACATAAAAGAAAAAACCAAAGTAGACATGAACCCCGAAGTATTCACAATAGGTTTTGCAAGGCGGAGCACAGCATACAAACGAGCAGACCTTCTATTCTCAAACGTAGAACGCCTTAAAAAGATTGCAAAAAATGTTGGAGAGATACAGATCATATATGGCGGCAAAGCGCACCCAAATGATGGTACCGGAAAAGACCTGATAAGAAACATATTCAAAGACATGGAAGACCTGAAAGACAAGATAAGATGCATATATCTTGAAAATTATGACATAGAGATTGCAAAGAAGATGGTTTCAGGTGTAGACATCTGGCTCAACACGCCATTGCGCCCTCTTGAAGCTTCAGGGACATCCGGCATGAAAGCCTGCCATAACGGCATACCGAACCTGAGCATCCCGGACGGCTGGTGGCTTGAAGGACACCTAGAAGACATTACAGGCTGGTCAATCGGCGACAAGAACCCGGACAATTCAAGATGTGATGATGCAAAAGACTTATATGATAAGCTGGAACATCAGATAATGCCAAAATATTATAATGACAGACAAGCATGGACCAACATAATGAAACACTCAATAGCATTCAACGCATCATTCTTCAACACGCACAGGATGATCCATCAGTATGTGCTCAATGCATATTTCAGGTAAGATGCAATAATTAAATTATCCTTTTAAACCACTCATATATCAATTTAGCAACCTGTTCCCTTTTAGGATAAAGATTATGGTTGCCGCCTCCGACAATCATCCTTTCTTTGGCCCCACCCACATTTAAAAGATATGGATCAGTCTCAGAAACAGGAACCTTATCATCTTTAGAACCATTTAAAAACAAGACAGGACATTTAATATCTCGAATCAGGCTAGGTAAATCGTAATTAACCAAATCTTTCCAAAATTTAGGATCAATACGCGTAACAGATCCATCAGATCTTGTCATTTGAGATACGCCGACGGGATCATATCCATCTCCTGAAACCTCAAATATTTTTGATAGAATCTTCTTTGGATCAGATATTGATCCCATAAATACAATAGCTTTGACCTCTGGATTGAGCGCCACCGTAACCGATGTACCGAACGATTGTGAAACAATAAAGACTTTAGATGAATCAACATCTGACTCAGATCTAACAAAATCAAGAATGATTGAAAGCTCATCTTTTTGTTTTGTAAGTGTTGTATTAAGGTAATCACCTTCACTTTCACCGCAACCGGAAAAATCAAACCGGTACACCAAAAATCCAGAAGATGCCAATGTTTTAGAGAGGATATCAAAAAGACCATATTCGTGTTTAGTGACACCGAACCCATGTACTAAAATAACTGCAGGATATTTATCTTTTTTTATATCAGGAACTGCACGCAACCCAGATAAAGTTTCACCTGAATCATTTTTTATTGAGATCTTAAATTCAGCCATACAGATGATTATCATCTGTAGTTTATATTTTTAGAACTCAAAAAACCAACATTTAATAATCTTCAACAAAAAATAAGATTCATGTGTCTTGCAATCCCGGGAAAAGTCATAGAGATAGATGGTGATACCGCAGTCATAGACTATGACGGCATAAAAAAACATGCAAAGATAATGCTAGTCTCCCCAAAGATAGGAGACTACGTCTTGGTACATGCAGGATTTGCAATCGAGATCCTAAAAAAAGACAAAAAAAATAAGTGATGCCTGTGGATAAAGATACAGAAAGCATGATATCAGAAATAGACAAAATATCAAAAAAGATCAACAGGCCAGTAAAGATAATGGAAGTTTGCGGCACTCACACACAGTCAATCGCAAAATATGGCATAAAATCAATTCTGCCCGAAAACATAAGACTTGTAAGCGGACCCGGATGTCCGGTCTGCGTCACACCGCAGGGTACGGTCGATTCAGCCGTAAGGCTTGCCCTTAAAGGCATGCCGATCGCAACATACGGTGACATGCTGAAAGTTCCGGGAACAGAGATGTCTTTAGAAGCTGCAAAAGAAGAAGGAAAAAAAGTATTCATAGTAGAATCTACAATTGAGGCATTAAAACTGAAACAAGAATATCCAGACCTTGTATTTTTTGCAATCGGTTTTGAGACAACTGCACCTATGACTGCCTGGGCAGTCAAAAACGGTCTTGACATAATATGCGCACACAAGACGATACCTGAAGCTATGAACCTAATTGTCTCAGACAAAAAAAACCAGATAGACGGTTTTCTAGACCCTGGCCATGTATCAGCAATAATAGGCACAGGACCGTACCAAGACATAGATGCACCTCAGGTGATAGCAGGTTTTGAACCCGAAGATGTACTGAAATCCATACTGATGCTTTTGAGGCAGATAAGAGACAACGAAAAAAGAGTAGAGAACCAATATTCAATAATAGTACATGATGAGGGCAACAAAAAAGCGCAAGAGATAGTATCGAAAGTATTTGACAAATGTGATTCTAACTGGCGCGGCATAGGGACCATAAAAGACAGCGGATTAAGATTAAAAAAAGAGTACCAAACTCACGATGCAATAAAAAAATACAGAGACCTGCTCAAAGACTTGCCAGAACCAAAAGATAATGGCAGATGCCGGTGCGCAGATGTCATAATGGGAATCGTAGAACCAGAAAAATGTCCATTATTTTCAAAAGCCTGCACACCAGATAGCCCGATAGGACCTTGCATGGTGGGAACAGAGAGCGCATGCAGGATTGCATATAGATACAGAGGTGACGACAATGCCTGAAAAGACAATAAAGCTTAAGCACGGCGCAGGCGGAACGCCAATGTCAGACCTGATATCAGGCATAAGGCAATCCCTTGAATTCACTGGCAACTGGAAAGGAACACTTGACGATGGCGCATATCTTAAGGCAGGCGACAAATACCTGGTTTTTACCTCAGACTCATACATCCAGAGCCCATACTTTTTCCCGGGAGGTGACATAGGCAAACTCGCAGTCACAGGCACTGTGAACGACCTTTCAGTCATGGGCGCAGAACCCCTTGCACTGACATTATCAATAATAATTGAAGAAGGATTCAAGAAAAAGCATCTTGAAACGATAATTGACTCGGTGAACACACTATCAAAAAAACTGAAAGTCCCGATTGTAACCGGCGACACAAAAGTCATGCCCAAAGGACAGCTTGACGGTATAGTCATAAACACGGCAGGCATCGGCACCACAAAAGACATCATAAGAAACGAGAACATCGCACCAACAGACAAAGTGATAGTCACAGGCACAGTCGGTGACCATGGCGGCGCAGTCCTTGCAACACGATTCGATTACAGGACAGACCTTGTATCCGACTGCAGACCGGTACTTGACATCATGCGACTTCTTAAAGGAAAGATAAAGTCCGCAAAAGACCCGACAAGAGGCGGCATTGCATCCTGCCTGAACGAACTGGCCGACAAGGCAGAAGTAAGAATCACAATCGATGAAGAAAGTATACCCATAAGAAAAGAGACGCGCGCAATATGCAACATCTTAGGCATTGACCCGTTGACTATGGCCTGTGAAGGCCGCGCACTCCTTATAGTCTCAGAATCAGACGAAAAAGAGGTCTTAGATAAGATAAGAGACATCTGTCCAGATGCAGCAACAATCGGCACGGTAACCCAAGGAAAAAAAGTCATCCTAAAGACAAAGATAGGAGAGCGATTTCTCGACAACCCAGGCGGAACAGGCGTGCCTAGAATCTGTTGAAAATATAACATAATCTCAAACAATTCATAAAATCTTTATCTTTCAATCAATCTCTTTTCAAATTCGCAAGATTCAAAAGTTTCCCTAACATAATTAACTATTTTATCAACATCAAATTGTTTACAAGAGAATATATCAAGGTATAACGCCTTTTTAGTAGGATATGTATGGATGCTGATATGACTATCGCTTATTATGACAAATCCGGTTACACCACTTTCTTCTTTTACTTCATGTTCATAATATAATACTTTTGGTTTTGTTATTGCTTTCATCTCTGAAATCCTTACTAACTCCAAAAGAAAGCTTTCTATAAAACTTGTATCTGAGAGTTTCTCCATATTTTTACAACACTTTAAATCCAAAATTAAATGTTTTCCATCTTTCATAGTTATGACCTCTTTATTTTAATTCACATTCAAAACAAACCCAATCTGCCCAAAACTGATATCGCCATCACCGGCAGGCACCTTTAAATTAATCAATACACCATTCTCAATCATGTATC
>WTCB01000045.1 GCA_013138765.1 Candidatus Nanohaloarchaea archaeon | reverse complement strand
TTTCTAAGTAAATTCTCTTTTTAGGGTCTTGTGCGCATCATTTAACTTCTTGAATCTTTCTGTGTCGCCTGTCGGCATGTCTGGATGCAGGTCCCGCGCCAGAATCTTATATTTTCGGTCAATCACTGACCAGTCGGTCTCATCGTGCGCCACACCGAAAAACTCTCGGGCTTCATTACGTTTTTTTTCAATGTCCTTGTCTTCCTTAAATGTCGTATAGAAATCTGCGAGTGTCTTCTCTTTAGAAAGGACTAGATTGACCTCTGCCTCAATCACTTTAGACAAGACATATATGTTATCTACAAATTTTCGTTGCAGATTGTGGCTGCAATACAATCTGTGTCCGTCCATGTACCAAGTCACTGATGCTTTTGCCTTTTTTATTGCAATCTGCTCAAAAGGTATCTCGATGTCATATTCATCCACACCGATGCTTTTTAGATGCGCTATTATATTGTTATTGAACTGCAATGCTTTTCGATTGAAAGCTACCTTAGTGATCATTACATCTATGTCATGTCCTTTAATATTTACCATCTGACTCACGTATTTTTGTGTTTAAATATTGTATTATATTTATGTGATTTTATAAAGGGGTCGGTTTTTTGATTAAGAATAAATCCTATTCTACCAGAACCCGCAAGTCTTTCATGACTGTTGCTTGCATTACCTTTTTTCCTATGCCTAAGCACAGATACACTTTGTTAATACCCCACAGAGATAAACATTTATTAATATTAAACCCGATATTATTAATATGAGTTTAAAAAATGATAAATCAATTCCAATTTATGTCGGAGATCAAGTTATAGGAAACTCCTGTTGGGCAGGAGACGATGAAAATCCATATAAAGGCAAAACTGGTACAGTCGTTAAAATCGAACATGACATACAATCAATATTTAATAGGGATTATCTTGCCATAAGCGTAGATTCAGGTGATAAGATTGACACAGTCTGGGCATATACATTGGATATATTAGAAAGTACTCAAAGAAATTTAGAATTATCAAATAAAAAACAATTAATCTATATTGATGATACGGTCAAAGTTACCGATGAACAACATCCACACTTTAAAAGATATGGAACAGTCCGAGCAATATACGACTCGAATGGTACTTTAAATTATGAGGTTAGAGATGCTTTGATCTTGAAATCATGTATGGAATTTGGTCTAAATATGGTCGATATGATAAACATCCAATTCAAAAAAAGAATGTCAGATGAAACTGAATTTGAAGAATTTAAAATAAGAGTAAAAGAAGAAAAACCAGGATTCTATTATGAATCATTAAAAAGTGAAGAGAATTTTAAAGATATATATAAAATGCTCATTAGACAAGATGTCATTGAACAATTAGAGACTGATGAAGAATATAAAAAAATAAAAAAAGAGATACAAAAATTAGAAGAGACAAATCTATTTTCTGTTGATGATTCTTCAGTCAAATTAATGAAAACATCTTTTGATTAAAAATAATCTCATTCAACCAGAACCCGCAAGTCTTTCATGACGGTTGCTTGCATTACCTTTTTTCCTATGTCAGAGCGCTTCTTGACTTTTATCTGCGCTTTTTTTCCGACCGTTGCTGAAAATAAGAACTCGTCTGACTTATAGATGTCTGCAACCATGCCTATGTATGACTTTTTGAAACCTATGTTTATGTAGCCGCCAGATTCTGAAACCTGAAATCCTATGCTCTCTTTCAATGTCTCGACTATGGGCTCGACCGATATGTGCATGCCAAGCTTCTCTTCAAGACTTGATATGGTTGTGCCTTTTTTTCCTATGAGTACTGATATGTCCTCTTTTGGTACACGGACCATGATGTTTTTGGACGAAGTTATCTTTATGTCCGGATTTTTTGTGTATTTTTTCAGGACCTTTCGTATCTTGTCTTCGGCAAGACGGTTCAGAGGTGATTCTTCAGTATCTGTTGCTGCATCAACTGGCATGACAACTGTCTCATCACCATAGGTATAGATTTCATGGGTCACTTCACCTGTCTCAAAATCGTAGACATCAATCACAGGCCGTGCAAGATCTTTTTCTACCATGCCGTGCGGTACCTTGACCTTTAATGCAAGAGACAATACACTTTCTATCTTTCCGCCCTTGACAAATATAATTGTGTCTAAAATCTGCGGTATCATGCCAAGTTCAATCCGTCCTATGAACCTGTGCATGACATCAATCGCTCTTGTTGCATGGACTACACCTACCATACCTACACCTGCAAGGCGCATGTCTGAAAAGATCCTGAAATCTTTTGTCTGCCTTATCTCGTCGTAGATTGTTATGTCAGGCCTTACTAAAAGGAGAATCTCGGCAGTCTTTTCCATGCTGTTCTCTAAAAGACCGTATTGAGTGATGTCTGAGCCTAATTGAAGGTCTCTTGGATTCTCCATTGTCTTGACTATCTTTTTCTGGTCATTGTAAAATTCTGCAAGTGCCTGGCACAGTGTGGATTTACCGTGGCCTGGCGGGCCTGCAATGATTATGCCTTCAGCACCGTCACTTATCCGTGCATTCAGCTTTTCGGATAAGTTGTAGCCGTCAAGAGATATCTTTTTAATCGGCCTTACTGCTGTGATTTCCATCTTTTCTGAAAATGGTGGTCGGGTTATTGCAATCCTGTATTCTTTCAGCTGGATCACTGATACGTTCCGTCTTGAGATTTCAGTGAAGGATTCGTCTGAAACACGGTTGAGTTCAACTATTTCATGCGCTATGCTTTCGAGCATGTCTTTTGTTATGATCTCTTCGTTTAACTGAGTTAGATTGAATGCGCCGGGCTTTCCTCTCTTGGCCTTAGGGGTTGCGCCCTCTTTCAGGTGGACAGACATGGTATCTTTGTCAAAGTAATCCTCAAGCGCGAATGATGTTATCTTCTCTTTCTCGAAATATGTGACATCCACACCTTCAGCTTCGGCTGTCTTTGCCTGGACAATGTCGCCTGTCAACAGTGTTGCTTTCTCGTCTCTTGCAATGTCTCTTATGAGCGCATCAATACGGCCTGAACTGGCCATCTTTATCTCTTCTGCGGTCGGTTTTCTGCCAATCTGTGTTATCTTTATCTTTTTCTTTTCGGCAATATCCCTTATGGCTTTCAGTTCATCAAGACCTGTGAAACCTATCTCTTTTCCGCGGTTTGCCTGATTCTCAAGTTCCGATACTACAAATTCTGGAATTATCAAAGTGCCTTCGAGCTTACCTTCTTTTATCAGTTCCATCACTTTTCCTTCAATTATTGCGGAGGTATCAGGTACATATTTCATTTTTATCACTTCTTGATGTTTAAAATGTTTATAAATATTCTCAGACTATAGATATTATAACAGTTCAAATCTTTATTAAGGTTGATATGAAAAATCGGGTTTTAATATGGTACAATACAAAGATGTATGCAAAAATTTTGAAAAAATCAGTTTTGATGCATTGCTTAACCATCTTGGATATTCAGACATAATTGTTCTTGAGAACCCAATATTTACGTACCCACACAAAATCAATACTGAAAGTTGCGGTGTTGAGATCACTATCAATATGTTAAATAAACAATCAAGATATGAGGTTGATAGGATCGGGTTTGCGTGGGATGATGATGTTAAACAATTTGATTTAGTTCAGGCAAGCATCAAGAAAAGCGCATTTGATACCCTTACACCAAAACATGTGAACAGCGCTAAACTTTTAGGTTACGGTTTTGTTAATGATAGATATCTCAATGATCTTGGCATACAATGGACAAAAAAACTAAGAGAGATACCGGGTGAATTTGAGCATATCAAAAATACCACCACATACGAATTTCTTGAACAGTTGGGATTGCTTTCTGATACATACCATAATGCATTTATTGTGGAATCTGAGATGGATAACAATGGTAGAAAACGATCAGGTAAGAGTAATTGCAGTAATGTACTCGAAAAAGATCTTAAAACAAATGGAGTCAATATTTATTATAGACAGGATATATTTGGCAAACAAGTAAATTACAGATCAACCACAAATCTAGAAGGGCTTATAATTCCAGATAATGAGATGTATCTTGTAAATAGCATCAAAGGTATGCTGAGCAGTAAAGGATGCTGGACTGATGAGATGGATACATATCTAACGAAGATTGATTCAACAATTGAATTCACATCTTGATCTTCTTCTCTCTGCCTGTGACCATGTCGCGCAGCATGAAACATTTCTCTTCTTTTTCCTTGTCGCCGATCACACCGACATAATCAAAACCTTTCTTGTTTGCATAATCAAACTGCTTCTTCAGGTTCCGTCCGGTCAGGTCAAGCTCTGCCATGAAACCTTTCTTCCTGAATGTTGCGGCAACCTTCTTTGCGTAAGGTCTCACTGAATCGTTTATTGGCGCGATAAATACTGACTTTGGCCGTTTCATCTTTTCAAAGGCGTTTTTCTGTTCAAGAATTTCTAACAGCCGTTCCATACCACCACCGACGCCGACCGCTGGCATGTCCTCTTTTCCGTAGACACCGACAAGTCCGTCAAACCGTCCGCCGGCAAAAAGCGAGCCCAGTTTTTCTTCTTTAGGGTCAAATGCCTCAAAGACTATCCCTGTGTAGTATCCTATACCCCGCACTATGCTCAGGTCAAGGATGCACTCTTTTCCTAAGTTGGTGAAAAGGTTTTCAAGGGTGTCTATTGATTCCTGGACTTGTCTATCATCCTTAAACTCTTTTCGTAAGAGAGGTATCAGGTCTTTCGGGTTTCCTTTTCGGCCGAGGATGTCAAGGAGGGATGTGGCCTGTGATTTTGTGATTCCTGCATTCTTGAATTCAGTCAATATGTCGTATTCAGATAGTTTCGGTATCTTGTCGACTGTGCGCATGACATCAACGTAACATTTCTTATCTATTTTTAGATAGTTGAAGATGTTTTCCACTAGCTTTCTATTGTTTATCCTGACCTCAAAATCAAGACCTAAACTTTTCAGGATGTCTGAAGATAAGTTTATTATCTCTGCATCGGCCGCGGTCGAGTCTGTGCCGAAAAGTTCTACATCCCACTGGGTGAAGCATCTGTACCTGCCTTTCTGCGGGGCGTCATATCTCCAGGCGTTGCCGATTGCGTAAAGTTTAATCGGTCTTGGGATGCGCATACCAGCCACCATCCGGGCAATACCGCAGGTCAGATCAAATCTTAGGGCAAGACGCCTGTCGCCTTTGTCTTTGAAATCATAGACCTCATTTAAATTGTCTTCGCCCGCCTTTGCGGCTAAAGTATCCCACATCTCAAGTTCTGTGGGCGCAACTTCACTGTAGCCGTAGCTGTCAAGGACGGTACGGATATTGGTATATATCCATTTGCGTCTTTCCATCTCACTCGGGACTATGTCTTTCATGCCTCTTGGGGGTTGATATTCTGCCATAGGATACACATCAATAATCAATTTTATCTCATCTATTAAACATTGAAGTCTTTGCCTTAATCATATACTGAGATAATTTCTGTGCCAATTTTGATAAAGGCATGCTCTGGAGCCATACTTTTCCGGGACCTTCAAGATCTGCAAGAAAAATGCCTTCACCGCCGAAGACCATATTTTTCAGACCTTTTATACGGCCTATGTTATATTTTACTGATTCTTCGAAAAATGCAATGTGGCCGGGGTCAACTTTCAGTGTCTGGCCCGGTTTTAGGTCGTACTCTGTCAATTCACCTGCAACCTCTAGAAATGCAGTCCCTGTCCCTGACAATTTCTGCAGGATAAAACCTTCGCCACCAAAAATGGCCGCGCCTAACTTTTTCTGGAAAGCGACACTTAAATTAACAGTCTCTTCTGCGACCATAAATGAATCGCGCTGACAGATTATGTTCTTGCCTTCAGATAAGGTCATAGGCAGTATCTTTCCGGGAAATTCCGATGAGAATGCCAACTCGGCCGGACCGCCCGAACTGGTATAAGTTGTCATGAAAAATGATTCGCCGCTGAACAGTCGGCCAACACCTTTTAGCACACCGCCTTTTGCATTGGTCTGCATGGTGATGTTAGGGCTCATCCAGGACATGCCGCCTTTTTCAGTATAGACTGATTCGCCGTCATTCAATTTCAGGTCCAATACCTGCATTACAGTGCCCCGTACTTTGTATTCCATAAGATCACCTCATTTCACTGCCTTGTCTCTTGTGAAGCTCTCAAAGATTGTGTCGACTGTTCTCTGGATGTCGTTTGATGTCATGGAGACCTCTGATATTATTGTGCGCAATTCATCAAGAGATGTCTTTGAGGACACGTCGGATGCGGCATTAAACACTTCTTTAGGCAGCTTTTCTATTCTTGATGAGAGTTCTTTCTGGGTCTTGTTGAGACCATTTATGTCTTTTCCGAGTTTCGCTATGTTTATGTTCAGCTCTGCCATCCGCCCGTATAAAAGTTTTACGTCTGTGTCATCCATGGTATCACCATTTCCTGTTTATGAAATATACGATACCGCCTATGAACCATAGGGCTACGACGTCAAACGCTAGGGAATCGTAGTCGACATATGCGCCTTGAGATGCTGATATCGGCGCAAACAATAGCATCAGGAACGATACGAACGCGAGCGCTACCAAGAACGGGTGGTCTTCCATATACATTATCAATGTCTGTTTCATAAGAATCACTGT
>WTCB01000123.1 GCA_013138765.1 Candidatus Nanohaloarchaea archaeon | reverse complement strand
ATAATAGGTTATTATAAATTCAATTATAACCCAACTTTGACATTTCTGATAGTTTTTATTTTTTTAGCGTTTTTTCAACACATGAATTTGACAGATATTAATATATTGATTGATTGCGTTTTTTATGTTTTTTCACTTATTTTTCAGTACTTTATTTGACAGTTTGTATGCTAGGATCAAAATATTTTTTTCAACTAGGATTATATTGAAATTCAAATTTAATTTAGAATAAAAATTAAGAAAATTCACAAAAATTAGCCAAATGAATTTGACAGTTGGACTAAAATCTTAAAAAATTATGAAAAAATAGACATTTCTTCTTATTTTTATCACAAAATGAGCTTATTTTGATAAAAAATCAAGAAATTGTATGATTGAATCGAACGAAAATGCTCAATAATTGACATCTGTCAAATAGGTTTTTATGACAAAAAAGAGTAAACTGTCAAACTTAGGTTATAAAATCAATTTATTAAAATATCTCTTGTCTAAACACTACTACATTTTAAAAAGTTTTGTAAATAAAATATACTTATGTCTGGCTTTAGTTTTTGGGTACCTTTCAATGGTGATTTCAAACTTCTTGATAAATTAAAGGAACATTTCTCAGATACTATTAACGGAAACAAGATAGAGGGGATATATTTTCCTGCACCTCAAGAATTTTTTGGTTCAGCACGAGTAGTTAAAACTTTTACAATGGATGATGCAAAAAAAGTAATAGGATTTTGCAATGATCTGGGTTGGAAATCAAACATGCTCATGAATTCAAGCTGTGGTGGTGCTGATTGGTATTCCCCAAAGACAATTTCAAAAACACTTTTTTTAATTAAAAACATGAAAACCTTGGGTTTGACATCAATTACTATCACAAATCCAATTTACCTCCAAAAAATAAAAAAAGAAATACCTGATATCAACATTACTGTTTCTGTAATATCTGAGATTGCATCAGTTCAAAGAGCTAAATATTTTGAAGATTTAGGTGCTGATGCATTTGTTCCTGACCGCGACATAAATCGAAATCTTGAACTCCTGAAAGAGATTAAGACTTCAACCAAGATGAACATGATTCTTATGGTGAATGAGGGATGTCTTTACAGATGCCCTCAAAGAAACATCCATTATAATTTTACATCTCATTGTTCGACCCCTAATGAAAAAGAGTATTATACAATGGATTTTCATTCAAATTATTGTATTGATATAAAAAAAAATAATCCCGAAGAGTTATTAAAAAGTCAATTTATACTTCCGCAACATTTAAACAAGTATAAATCCATTACTAAATCTTTTAAGATTGTGGGACGAACAAGGTATACAGAGGATATATTAAATATAACGAAAGCATATTTAGGAGAGGGGGGAGCTGGAAATATCCTTAATCTGATGTCGGGTACAACGCCTATCGTCTGCGAGAGATATGGATATAATATCTCCGCAAAATTATTGGATGATAATTTCTTCAAAAAAGTCACAACCTGTAATAAAAATTGTATGAACTGTAATTATTGTAAGAAATTGATAGATAAGGGATTAACTTCTTGATTGACTAAATATCAAAGTTTCCTCAATACATGAATACTCTTTCATATTTTCAACAATTTCTGTCATGATGTTCAATATTCTATCTTTAAATTCACAAGAGGTCTCATTATTCCCACATCGTATATAAAACTTTTTATCTGGGTCTATGTATGAATATTCAATAGTCTTGTCTTGTTTCTTGCTCTCATATATCTCTTTTTGCTTTTTGAAGTTTTTTGAGAACTCTTCAAATTTTTCAGAGAATGCATAAGAGAATCCCATTTCAATATTGACAAAGACTTTTTTTTGTTTTTCATGCACAAAATTGCCTTTAAGAATCACTATGATATCTTTTGGGTCCTTTGATGTGTGTGAGAACAAGATATATGTGGTTATAAGTTTGAATACTTGCATTTCATTTGGAATATTTTCAATTATTTTAAAACATGCAAGCTTGCCGAAACATGTTTTGGTTTTAATAATAATATTAAATATATTCATCAATTTATCATTTTGTAGCATATCATTTAAACTTAGTATATTTTGTTCAACATTATTTTGCGTTTGTATTAATGTGAATATATTTTTATCTTCAATCCAAGAGATATAATTTCTTGACATCTCAATCATATTTTTAGCAAGCAAAAATGTAAGATTATATCCGTAATATATCTGTATATTATTGAATTTTCGAGTCTCAAGAAATTCAAGTTCTGAAACCTCAGCATTTTCTTCTTTAAACAATAGAAAACGAGAATCACCATTCTTATAAACACACCCATAACGTAACTGTTTAATGTCCTTAAGATTATTGATTATGAACTCTTCTACTTTATAGTCCTTGTTAGATATGTCCGGAAGACTTGACAACTTTTCAGATATTAATTCTTGCATATCTTAATAATTGACTCCTACATATTTAAACATTTGTATGTATATTGTCTATTATGTTTAATCAATTTCTGTTTATGGATTATATACGGATTATTATCCTTATCATATTTTCAGTACGTATAATGCTTACTGATCTTAAATTTAAAAAAATCTATAACAAAGATCTTCTTCTGATGTCTGCAACAGGTCTCATACTTTTCTTTTTTGGGTTGAATTTTGATCTCACTCCCTCTCTTGCAACAAATTTTATTTTAGCATTAGTTTTTGGTATAATCCTATGGAAAATGAACATTTGGAGTGCAGGTGACGGAAAACTATTTGCGGCCTGTTCACTTTACCTCCCCTACAAGATGTATCTTCCATTTTTTTCAGCACAAGTGATATTATTGAACGTATTTATTTTGGCATTTTTATTCTGGCTAGTTCCTATGGTATTTAAGACAAAAAAAAGCGAA
>WTCB01000057.1 GCA_013138765.1 Candidatus Nanohaloarchaea archaeon | reverse complement strand
AAACTCAACAGCATCAGATATTGTGGTGGAAGCCAACCAGACTTATTATGTCACAGGACTTGCAGATGCGATGACATTTTCTGACATTGAGCACGGAGAAAGCAATATTGTTGCATTCAATATGACCGGAGACGGAAATGCACCATCAAGCAGCATACTTGTAAGCACATCCGGAACGCATGACGGAATCATTCTTCTACTTTCAAAAGATAATATTTCATACAACCCTACAACAACAATCACGGTACAGAACCAGAGTACTGAAACAATTTATCTGGATATACAAGTGGATCTCGGCGAGTCTCCGGGAACAACAGACCATGAATTCAACATAAATCTGGTGAACAGCCAGCTTCAGAAAGATTATACCGGAGTGAAAGCATTTGTCCTTACAGATAATTCATGGAACATCACATATGAAGACAATATTACAATTAACGGTGTATCTGGCCAGAATACAGTAAACGAGAATCTACTTATATTCAATTCAGGCAACACACCGATAAATTTCATATTCAGCCTTTCAGGGAACATCACGGCATTCGCAAACCTGATGGATAGTGCTGAGACTGTCCAGCCGCAGGAAAACTATACGATACAGCTCAACTATACAGCACCTTCCGAGAACAACTATTATTTTGGGAATCTAACAGTTGATGATTCAATAAACCCTGATAAATACATCCAGATTGATTTCAACTCTTTTGTGTTTGAGTTGAATGTGATAGATATCACCGCTCCTTCGCAGGCCTTGGCAGGCGACACCATAAACTCCACCGTGGAGCTGAAATACGGTTCTAATTACATAACCGATAACATTACATATAAGATGTATGTAAACTCAACCGAATGTCCGTTAACAAGCAACATCACCTCTGGCAACAACACAAACCTTTCCTGTCAGCTTCCGTCCATGTCAGACGGGATGACTTATGGCCTGAAGATCCAGTCCGATTACGACGGTCCGGATGGTCTTGTCCAGGTCGTAAACACAACATATGATGCAGTCTATTACAGGGACCTGACTGCCCCAAGCATAACCTTCAAGAACATAACAGGTCAATTTGAGGTCCACACAGACGGAACAATCAATCTTACAATTGAAGATAACGTACAGGTGGATACAGTTTTGGCTCAGATAAGTTACCCGAACAGCACATTATTCGACATAATCATACTTGCCAATACCTCTCAAGAAAATTACACAGGGACCATACCAATGCCTGAAACAATCGGCATCTATACAGTGACCTACATCATAAACGACACGACAGATAACATCAACAGTTCAGCCACATCCACTTTCGAAGTTTACGAATGGCAGACCTATGAAGGCTTCTTAACAGACCTGAACAACAACTCAATATCTGCATCATTTATTGTCCGCGATCCTGAAACCCAATCGACTGTGGCATCATTTGCAGCAAACAGCACAGGCTTTTATAACGCAACTATAAAACGCAAGACCTATGATTTAGAGATGTCATTTTTAAATGCAACCATTGAATTGTCCGATGTAGATTTCGCAAGCCTGCCGACTGATTTCCTCGATATTGACAATCCGCCCACCAGCCAGTTCGGCTACTCACCCGCGACCTATGTCGTCAAAGGTTTTGCAGTCGATACAGCAATGTCTGCTTCAGGTAACATGACATTTAGCTATACTGCAAGTGATGCAGTTGGCCGTACTGAAGACAATCTGTATGTCTACAAGTGCGCATCCTGGGATTACCTGAACCGTAATTGCGATAGTGTCTTGACAAAAGTGACCGGAACTTCAATCACCCGCGACAAGATATCTAATCCACGGACCGTCACAGTCCATGGCATCTCAGGTTTTTCAGCCTATCTTTTAGCTGAAGAGCAGGTATTGAACCAGCCCGTCTTGCAGATCCCTACCTCGCAGATTCTAGTCGTTTCAGACCATAACACGACAAAAGATTTCACGATACCGATCCAGTCCCGTGGTGCCGTTGACCTGACAGGTATAGAGTTCACCTGTGAGACTGGTGATGTCTGCACTTACTTTACCGTTTCAGGACAATCGATCAATCTTTTAGAATCCGGTGCTGATTACGATGCACCGTTAAATCTCACCGTCCCTGAATATTTCACACCCGGAACGTATACTGGCACAGTTTCAGTTACTTCAAATTCCGGTTCGGTCTACGCCCAATACAAGACCTTGACCTTATCTGTCGTGGTGAATGAAGACAACAATTTCAGTTACATCTCAAACCTGACCATTGCCGGTCTTGGCGGTGGAACGACCGGCCTTTTCGGCACAATATTATTGTCCAATACAGGCAATGAACAATCTTTGTTTGACCTATCGACCCTTGCATCTTATCTTACACTTTCACCCGGATCAATAACTGTCGGCAAGAATAATACCGACCTAATAAACATCTATTATACTGCTCCAAATACTGTCGGCTACTACACTGATAACATCTCAATACTTTCAGATAGCAGTATATCAAAGAACATATCTTTTGACATC
>WTCB01000023.1 GCA_013138765.1 Candidatus Nanohaloarchaea archaeon | reverse complement strand
TTTAAGTATTTTGGTGAGGTCTCAGGAAAGAAAATTAAAGGTGTGACCGAAAGTGAGGTCGGTACGGACCTTGTCTTAGGATTTCTTTTAGATGATGGACATATCTCTTTATGGGGTCTTTCCGGATTGGATTCTGTCTGAACTTATTTTATCTTTATCCCGTTCTGTTTTAGTATCTCTGTTTTTTTCTTTGAACATTTCTCACATCTAAATTTCGGTCTTTTATCATCAGTCCTGTCATAGTTCTCTGTCTTTACAAGCCTGTAACCGCGTGAGATTTTGTTGCAGTCAGTACATCTGATCTTATCTTTTATCTCCCATTGTGCGTCAAGTGTATCTGTCGTGAAGATGTATCTGTCAACCCAGAAGAAGATCAGTCCGCCTATAAGGTTTGCAATGATTGTTGCTGTCCACCTATCAGTTGTGGATAACCATATCAGAACGAGAGCAAGGATTGGTGTGCTCAGTTTCCATCTTGCAAGATACAATATATATCTTTTGATGTTTACTTGTTCCATCATAACATCAGGTCTATCGTTTTCTCAAGAAGTATTCTTGGGTAACCTAAATATGGAATTCTTAATATTGGTGTGCCATGGACCCATTCTGGCTGTACTGTCCAGGGATCAGGTTTTGAGTTTGTGATGGAGTTGTCACCCTTTGTCCTGAAAGACCCGTCGTCATACATCTCAAAGACGCGGTGGATAATCAGTTTTCCCATCGGCGGGTAATAGTACACGATTATGTCGCCTTCAACTATTGTTTCTGGATCAATTCCTTTCAGGAACAGCATGTCGCCGATCTGCAATGTAGGAATCATTGATCCTGAGACAACGGTCACTATCGGGTCTGGAGTTGCAAGAGCAAATTTAAGTCCTGTATATATGAAAAGTGCGAAAAAGATACCTAATAATATGTAGAATATGTCGCCTACAAGTTCATTTTTGGCCAGTTTCCTTAATCTGGTCTGTAAGTCGTTCTTATCTTTTTTAACTGGTGCAAAATCTCTATTTTCCATAATAAGAACAACATCCTAGATAATAAATATTTTTCATCGATGTTTATATAAGTTGGTTTTTCGAGGTTTTACTTTAAATATAATTATATAAGCGAGGGATTATAAATTTATAATATGTCTTTAAATGTAAATAGATCATCTGTAAAATGGGTAACACAAAATATAAGACAGATAGGTATGGTCATATTTCTTATAGCCTTTGTAACATTTCTAAATCATCCACTCTCTGTAAATGATATTTATACACAGTTGTCACTTGTGGGAATAATCATCGGCTTTGTTCTTCTTGCAGGGAGATGATATGATTAAAAAAGAAAAAGAGTTTATAATACGCAAAAATATATTAGATAAAAAATATCAAAAAACTTTAACTTTTCTTCAGATAACCACTGTTTCAATCATAGGTATAATGGTTACATATTCATTATATTTCTCTCAGCAATTGATGGTTGAAACTTTAATAAATACAATAAGCTATGGGATATTTTTACTGTTGGTCTTTGTATTATATTTTAGTCTGGAATTATATGATATTGAAGATGATATTAAGAATTTATCCGGATGACAATAGCAATATGTTAATTATTTATTTTTCTAAAAAGATGCACACCTGTCGCCTTCAGTGATTATTATCCTTCTGTAATGTTCAATAGTGATGGGGTCATTTTTAATTTTTGTATAATATTCTTTAAGTGTGTATAATATGTCACCATATTTTAGAATTAAACTTTCTATTGACATATAATATCAACTTTTATAATGATTAAATCTGTAAATTTTTTAAATATCTTTCAAATACTTCATTCATATCTCTTAGCAATTTTAAATCATCTCGATTTATCAATAATGGGTTTGCAAGTGAACTATCAAAATATGGTATATTTATATCTGGAATACCGAAAGGTACTTGTGATGCCGTGCCTGAATAAATATCTTGATATGGTATCTGTGGTGTTTGTTGTGTGTCATTGTAGATATCAGATGCTCCTGTTTTAAGTTCGCGATCAAGCATATCTAAAGCATTATATATATTTGTAAGTCCTATTCCGTTGTCGTTTAATTTTGATTCAAATGAGTCAAGCACTATATTATAATCACCATTGTGTGCTTCAAGAGCATCATAGAACAATATTCTTCCTCCTTCTGCATTTCCAGAACCTATAGCTTCATAGATGTCTGTAACTATGGATCTGCACCCGTTGTAAGTTGGGTCGCTTGTATATCTTGTGTTTAGACTGCCATTGTATAGATCATCGAGATTTTCTACATATTTATTTATTATTTCATCCGCATAATATTCGGCATCGCCTTCTTTAAATGCATGAGCCATGTTTTTTGAGTAATCTAATTGTTCGCGATGTGCTAATTCGTGCAATGCTGTATAAAGTAAATCACTTGAGTCTAAATTGTTATTATAAAATATATCTGAATCGATACTTATCTCTCCATTTGAATCATAACCCAAACTGGATTCAATCATGCCTGCTATTTTATCTGGCAGATAATCAACGCCGTGCATATCTGTGTCATTAAAACTGTCTGCGATCTTTTCTGGATTGGATGAGTGGTCAAGATAAATGTCTTTAGCTAAATTTTCAATCCCATATATATCAATTGCGGCATCTAAACCACCTGCCGTTTTAATATCAGAATATAAAATACTTGGTAAGCTAGGACTTTCTGCAGAATTAGGACTTATTGTTGTCGGTGGACCATAAGTGGAACTACATGCCACACCACTGCAAGATGCACAATCCCCAGACATAAATATGACCTTATATATATTATTAGTATGATTTAACTTTAAATATGTTATTTTTTTGTATTTGACGGTTTTTTGTTTTTTTAAAGTTTTTTTAGTCATGCTTAATAAAAATTTGTCTCTAATAATTGCTATGGACGAAAAGACTGTGCCAATAATGGACAGACCGACACCAGAACAGATCAAGCAGTATTATCTTCGTCCAGAAATCTTGAAACATATGTTCTCAATCTGTCACAATAAAGAGATTGCACCGCGATTCGATGCGTCATTCTATGGTAAAAGACCGGCGTCTGCGCCGTTTATGGGCGACCTTGAATATATGGTCAAACAAAAAGCTACATCATTTCATGGATCTGTTGAACTGTGGAAAAATCCGATGGCACTTTCAAGCGAGCTTAAGAAAATTGAGCTTGATTCTTTGCGTTCCGGTTGGGATTTCATACTTGATATCGACTGTGATGAGGGGTTTGAGTATGCTCGCGTGACTGCAATGCTTCTTGTATCTGCTCTTGAAGCATTTGGCATCAACAATATTTCAGCTAAATTCAGTGGCAGTCGAGGTATCCATGTTGCAGTATCGCATAAGTCGTTCCCGGAAAAGATAAATGGTGTGCCTATAAGCCGTATGTATCCTGAACTTCCGCGAAATATGGTGGGATTTTTAAGAAGTGTCATAAAGAAAAAGCTTACTGAAAAATTTATTGAAATTGATGCTTCTGTAGCATCTCTTCTGAAAGAGGATGGAGTAGATGAATTAAATCCTTATAATATCATTGATGTTGAGGAGAATTGGGGCGTTAGGCACCTGTTCAGGCTTCCTTACTCGTTCAATGAAAAGACCTGGCTTGTGAGCAAACCAATCCAAAAAGATAAGATAGTGGATTTTAGATATGATGATGCGCGATATGATAAAGTCAAAGGAGACATCGGGTTCCTTCAATCGTGGGAAGAAGATGAAGCATCCACTCTTGTCCTTGAGACTATGGACTGGGCAGATAAACAGGAAGAGATTAAAGAGAAAATGCAGAAGAATAAAAAGTCAGCATATGAAGGGAAAAGATTTGATGGACCTCTTGCAAAAGTTGAGGACACATATTTCCCACCATGTATTGTCAATATACTCAATGGTGTCGAAGATGGAAGAAAAAGGGCAATATTTATACTTATCAATTTCTTTATGACCTGCGGTTGGGGATTGCGCGAGATTGAAGAAGAACTTCTTGAATGGAACAAGAGAAATCAGGATCCCATAAAGACCGTATACATATCTACACAGCTCAATTATGCATCTCAGAGAGAGAAACCTATTATGCCACCAAATTGCCAGAATAAAGGCTATTATAAAGATATGAAAGTCTGTGTGCCTAATGCGTTCTGTCCAAAGATTTTGAATCCTGCAACATATGCGATCAAGAAAGCGGGTGTGTTTGATAAAGGTAAGAATAAAAAGAAGATACCTAAGAAACCTGTCACTAAAAATAAAAAAGAAGTTAAGAAGGATTGATGTTTTCATTATATTATGATTTGGGTAAACTCCATTTTTTGTTTTTTTGTTTCAGACTCTATTCTTTAGCATAAACAGCAATAAAAAAAATCACCTAAAATCCACTACCCCACAACCTTATATAAGGTTGACCAATAAAGTCACCACTCACTTGCGTTCGGGTAACTAGTTTATTGAATTTATATTGGGGAGAGCTTCGGGGTACTTAAAAATCGTAGATTTTTTGTACTAAAAATCAAAAAGATTTTTATGTATTACGTGGATTTCTAAACCGGTGATTTTAAATTGCGTTGCAATAAATACAAGCAATTTTAAAGCTTGGAATCACCAAAAGATTCCATGATTTTTAGTCTTCCTTTCTGAGATTGTATCGTAGCAAGCTACGAAGTATTATCTATCTCTGTAACAAAATTTTCTTTTTTTAATATATCATAGAAGTGTTTATCATCTAATTGATCAGTCAAATTGCTTTCGACAAAATAATCTTTGATTTTTTTAAAATCTAAATCGTCCAATGTTGCATTGTCTACGGGATAGATGTCTTGGCTTTCTGTTGAACCTTCCCTGTAAAGTCTTGATATCTCTTCTTTGTTTGCGAGCATGTTAGATGAACCTATCCTTACTCTCGGTGCGTATTCACTTTTTTTCAATACTATTTTTTTTATTGTTTACAGTGCCATTTATAGTGCCATTTACAGTGCCATTTACAGTGCCATTCAGGTAATAATTTCCAGTTTTAGTAGAACCTATACGTTTAATTATTTGTTTCTCCATTAAATTAATCAAATCTCTTTTGGCTGTTCTATGACTTGTTTTAGTGATGATAATATATTCTTTGGTGGTTATTTTTCTTTTAATTTGTAAATATTGAATCGCTTTCTTTTGTCTTTCATTTAGTTTTTCTGAAATATTTAGTACTGTTTCATTATATGGGCCAATAAATTTAATAACAAAATAACCCATTTTTTCAGAATATTTTGGTTTTTGTAAACTCCATTTGGTCATTGTCTGTTTCATCCTCAATATTCCAGAACCTCTTTTATCCATTAATCTTTTCCTTAATAAAACATCAACTATTGTTTTATTTCTGCTTTTTGGTGTATAATCTAAATTTTCTAAATTTTTGATTGTCAACGGT
>WTCB01000112.1 GCA_013138765.1 Candidatus Nanohaloarchaea archaeon | reverse complement strand
GACAGGTTTCATGTATGGCCGTGCGGCAATTTTATTGAAGCAAATGACAAAAATCATCTGGAGAAACTGGAAGAACTCCTGAATGTTGAAGCAAGACCAATCCTTCCTAATCGTTTTGATGAATATTTTTTTGAAATCAATTGCTATGGACTCATTCCCGATATTTGTGTCGAATGGCAGAGATGTGATTTTGGCCTAAACAAGATATGCTATGATGTTAATGGACAGAAAGCATATCCTGGCTCAAGCATCAAAAATTTCAGGTTCATGAAGATTGATGAGGATTATATATCTCTTGAGGGAATACCTTCAACAGAGGAATCATTGTCAATACTTAAAGAGAAAGGATACATGAATTCAAATTCTGCGAATGAAAGAATACTGGAGAGATATGCGCCTTCGTCTTCTTCTGATGAAGCCAAAGGAGTTATATGTGTTCCTGCCTGTGAATTTCAGGTAAGATATGACAAAGATTTATTTGACTGATTCTTTTATCTTTTCTTTCAGTTCTTCAAGATTATCTGTTTTTGGATAAGTCTTGACTATTGACTGGATTGCGCCGCCATTGTCTCCTTCCTTTCTTGGTATGATATGGACATGGACATGAGGCACTTCCTGGCCTGCGGCTTTTCCGTTGTTTAGGCCTATGTTTGATCCTTCAAGGTTTAGGGCTTTTTCTACTGCTTTTGCTACCTTGTTGACTGATGCGAAAAGCTTTCCTGCATCTTCTTCGTCCATGTCTGTGAACTTTTCAAAATGCTGTTTCGGGATGACTACTGTGTGGCCTTCTGTACACGGGCTTATGTCAAGGAAGGCTATTGCGAAATCGTCTTCATATACTATTTTTGCGGGGATGTCGCCTTTTATTATCTTGCAGAATATGCAGTTGTCCATTGATATCACCTGATATTGTCTTGTTTTTGAAAATATATATATTGGCATTCGGGAAGAATCAGGATAACCTGTTCCTCAATACTTTTCCCCTCTTATTTTTTGGTATGGAATCCACGAATACAAGTTCTGAGGGTATCTTATATTCAGGCAGCTGCAACTTTAAAGATTTTAATAAGGATTTGTCCAATTGATTATCTTTGGGCTCAAAATGATTATTCAATACAACAAAAGCTTTTATCCGTTGATTGATTATAGGGTCAGGTACACCTATGACTGCTGCTTCTGAAACTGCCTGTGAGTCCATAAGGGCGCATTCAATCTCGTGAGGTGATATCAAATATCCGGCTGTCTTTATCAGGTCATCATATCTTGACACAAACCAGAAATATCCATTTTCATCCATATATGCGATATCGCCTGTATATTTCCATCCATTATCTTCTTTTTCTCTTATATATTTTCCTGAGCTTCCTTCATATGCAAGCCTGCCTTTTACCATAGGCGGACATTCTTTGCCGGCATTGTCAAAGATCCTGACTTTATAGAAAGGCATCTCTTTCCCGATTGAACCTGCTTTCATATTTTCCGGTGTGTTTGAGAGTATGGCATGGAATGATTCTGTGCAGCCCAAATGCTCCAGTACATCTGCATGCGGCAAAATCTGCTTTAGATTCTTGTGCAAGGAGATGCCCAACGGTTCTCCTGCTGTGATCAAGAGTCTCAAAGAATTAAGATTATATTTGTCCAGCATTGACAGCATGCTCACCATCAACCTGTATGCTGTCGGGATACTGAAGAAAACTGTTATCTTATGCGTATCTATAGTTTCAATGACTTCTATGAAATTGTTTAAAGATGTAGCATATGGATACAAAGACACAGATGCTCCAGACATGAAAGGGATTATGGCAAAGGCGCCAAAGCCGTAAGTTGATGAGAGGGATGGTGTGCCTCCGATGATATCACTCTCATCTATCCCGTAAGCTTTTCCTTCTTCAAGACATGGATTCATGATTGATTCTTTTGTGTGGACTATACCTTTGGGCTTTCCTGTAGTTCCTGATGTATAAAATATCATGCATGCATCTTCGGGAAGATTGCCTATCGTATCATCAGTTATTCTCTTTATGTTTTTTTTCGAGATGATTACATCTGCTTTAAGGTCATTTATTATAGTTTGAATTTCCTTTTCTGTCGCCAAAGGATTTACAGGGATTATCACTGCACCAAGCCTGTCTAATGCATATATGCTGATTATTGTATTGGGAGTCTCATCAGATCTGATTATTACCTTATCTTTTTTTCGGATGGTGTTTTTTAGCTCATCACATCTTTCATTGATTTTTTCTTTCAGCTGTCTGTATGAAACTGTTTTGGATTGATAAAGAATTGCGGCCTTGTCATCATCTTTGTCAGCCAACAACCCATAAAATGTTTTTATTGTTTTACATTTTTTATCGGGCATCGCATCTTCCTGAACTTTTCCATTCTTATTTAATGAATCTATATATCTTTTTGGATAGACCACCTCTTCGGTAAGCCTTGTAAATGCCATATCAGTATCATATGAAAAATCTTTTTTTATTATTCTTCCTTCTGCTAATTTCACTAAAGCATCAGGTATGTTCTGTCCTGTGGCAGCTGCCAGATATATGTATGCAGGCAGCCTGGGATTTATCTCAAACAACCAATAGTTTCCTTGAGAATCACAGATAAATTCCAGTTCAAAGGGACCTATCCACCCGGTTATTTCTATGAACTTCTCTGTCATCTCTCTTAAAATATTGTTTTTTACAGTAAAGCCGCACCAGGTTGATCCTTTAAAATCAACGCCCAGTTTTTTCATGGCAAGACATCTCAATAACCTGCTGTCTTTGTCTGCGACGCCAGTTGTGCAATAAAAATCGCCTTTTATGAATTCCTGGAAAATAACATTTCCCTGACCACCGTGAAGAAGTTCATCTATCTTTTTGAAATAGATATGCAAGTCCATCCTGTCTTCTGCAATATAGCTGTCTTTCAATGCACCTTTGCAGACTATTGGGAAATCAAGCTTTTCGGTCAGATTTTCTAAATCATCTTTTGTTGAAGCGATAACTGTTTCCGGTATCTTCAGGCCGAATTTTCTCAGATTGTGCAGATAAAGTTTAGATGTCATTTTCAGGC
>WTCB01000079.1 GCA_013138765.1 Candidatus Nanohaloarchaea archaeon | reverse complement strand
ATCCATCACTTAGAATCCGCGAATATAACGGCACAGACTATTTTGATATTGGTGGTGATTGGAATCTGACAGCATACAATAGCAATGGCTCAGTTCCGAATGCAACATTAACACTCACAAACACATCAGCAAACTACATCTGGCGAACTTCGCAAAAATACAATGAATCAAATTACGGGGATTACTCATTCACAGCGAACATCACAGGGAAAAGTGCTGTCTTGATGACAAATATATCTGATGAAAATATTTATAACTACTATGTATTCGACATAACCCCACCATCAATAACCTATAACCCAAACACTGATAACGGAACCGTCTACCGGAACTGGATAATCATCAACATAACCGCCTCAGACAACAACAAAGACACTGTCCTGTTAGAATGGCAGGGCGCAAACGAGACATTCGACAACAATGATGGAAATGTTTACTGGGAGAACAAGACAGATCTGGATCACGGTTACTACACATTCAAAGCCTATGTTAATGATTCCGCGGGGAATATCAACCAGACACAAGAAAGAACAGTTTTCGCTTATGTAACCTGCAACATTGTGTGTTCTGGTGGTGGCTCATTGTCAGATACCTGCTACATAAATGATTCACAATCAGTCTCCGGCTGCATAATCAACGGTTCAAACCTGGTGCTCCAGAGCGGGGGCGACCTTACCTCAAGCGCCGGCAACGCATTCATACTAAACATGTCCGGAAATATCACAATAGAATCATATGGAAAGATAACTGGGAATGTCAATATAACTGCAAGCAATCTCACAATAGAAACCAATGGAGAAATAAACCTTAATGGAAAAGGTTATGCTAGGGGTGCTACGGGGACTGATGGCTCTGGTCCGGGTGCCGGTATCTACGGTTATTATTGTGGTACTGGGGCCGGGCACGCAGGATATGGCAGTAACGGATTTCAGAACGGCAATACTGGTGATACATATGATTTATTGACCGACCCTCAAGCTATGGGTAGTGGCGGTGCAGGTGCTGGTGAAGGTACAGTCGGTGGTGCAGGAGGAGGGTTGATAAGATTAAATATATCAGGGATATTAGCTGTAAATGGTTCTATAAAAGCAGACGGCAATGGTGGCTCAGGCAGCCTTAATTGTGGTGGTGGTGGCGGTTCCGGGGGAAGCATTTTTATAGAAGCAGAGACCGTTGCAGGGAATGGAACAATCCAGGCAAACGGTGGCAATCGCGGCGGCAGCAGAGGTGGTGGTGGCGGCGGCGGAAGAATAGCAATATACTACACAGCCAACACATCTGCGTGGTCAATTCAGACTTATGGCGGTATCGGACATTCATCAGCAGGTGGCGCAGGAACAGTTTATCTGAAACATGCAGACCAGCCTAATTTTAACTTGGTCATAGATAACAATGGCAACAGTGGTCTTAGAACCCCAATATCTAATGGGACTGATGATACATGGACAATAGATAACCTGACAATAAAAAATTACGGGATACTGACAAATTCTCCGGATACAGGGGGATTAGGCATTACAGCGACAAATATTGACATTACATCAGATGGAAGTCTGGATGTTAGCGGTAGTGGTTATGCTGGGGGTGCTGCAGGAAGTGCTGGCACGGGTCCTGGTGCAGGCAATCCTGCTTCCTATGGCGGTACTGGAGCCGGGCACGCAGGATATGGCGGTAATGCATACAGCAACAGTAATGGTGGTGATCCCTATGGATCATTAACTAATACTCAAGCTATGGGTAGTGGCGGTGCAGGTGCTGGTGAAGGTACAGTCGGTGGTGCAGGAGGAGGGTTGATAAGATTAAATATATCAGGGATATTGACTGTAAACGGTTCTATAAAAGCAGACGGTAATGGTGGCTCAGGCAGCCTTAATTGTGGTGGTGGTGGCGGTTCCGGGGGAAGCATTTTTATAGAAGCAGAGACCATTGCAGGGAATGGAACAATCCAGGCAAACGGCGGTAATCACGGCGGCAGCAGGGGTGGTGCTGGCAGCGGTGGAAGAATATCAATATACTGCACAACTGACATATCTACAATTACAACCTATGCCTATAGTGAAAATGGATATTCAACAGATGGAGGCGCAGGAACAATTTATCAGAAATCACAAAGCCAGACTTATGGGGATTTAAGGGTGGACAATAATGGCATAAACGGAAAAACAACACCACTCAATTCATCAGCTTATTCCACAGCCTTTGACACAATGACAGTTCAAAGCGGTGCTGTTGTTTCATCCGCACTTGCCACACTACCATTAAACACCACAACACTAAAGGGAGATGGAACAATATCTATGAGTTCAAACAATCTTGTTTTAAGAACCACAAACATCTCAATGGATGGCGGAAGCATAACATCCACGAGCGGCCAGATAAACATCACAGCCCCAAATAGCATATATCTTAACAGTACAATATCTACTTCAACAGGCACAATAAAAGTATGGTACGGTTCAACAGGCACAGATAGGTGCCATGCATCATCTGCCATAATCACAGGCACAAATTACTATTATTTCAGTCTCTGGTCAAACATCACACCTCATAGGTGCATCGAATCAATTGTGCTCGACAATTTCAGTTTAATCAACGAATCAAATGCAACTCGCACCGAATTTAACACAGGTGAACCTTTCTATCCATCACTTAGAATCCGCGAATATAACGGCACAGACTATTTTGATATTGGTGGATATTGGAACATGACCACCTACAATAGTAACGGCTCAGTTCCAAACACAACATTCACACTCACAAACACATCAGCAAACTACATCTGGCGAATTTCGCAAAAATACAATGAATCCACTTCCGGAAATTACACTTTCATGGCGAATTTCACAGGAAAAAGCGCAGTTTTGATGACAAAGACATCATTTGAAAATAATTATAGTTATGTGGTTGTCGACGGGACGCCTCCGCAGATATACTTTATCTTCCCAACACCAGACAACAACTCCTACATCAACAACAACTACATATTCATCAACTGGTTCTTGACAGATGCAAACCAGGACACGACCATCTTCAGCTGGAACGGCACAACAAACACGACAACATCTAACACTTACTTCAACCAGACCAACCTCGCCGACGGCACCTACACCTACTATGTCTGGGCAAACAACAGCGCCGGCAACCAGAACCAGTCCGAGACAAGGACATTGACAATTGACAACACCCCTCCGATAATAATCGTAAATTCACCCACAGACACAGACTACCACACAAAAGACATTCAATTAAATATTGATGCATCAGATTCAGTTACACCAATAACAGAATGTACGTATTCTTTAGACGGAAACGCAGATACTCCAATTGCAAAAGATACAGGCACGACCTACAGCAAACAGTTATTCAATCTTGAAATAGGTACTCACAACATAACATTCACCTGCACAAATGCAGCAAATCTTCAGACGATAACAGAAACAATTTATTTCAACATAACCTTTGGCGAAGTTACAATCCGTCTTGAGGATTCGGGTTTCATACCAGTTATAGATACAGAAGACCATTACATAGCATCAGATCTCCCGCAAGGTACAGTCACAGGATTGATCCATGTAGATGGGAACTTTAAAGATGTATCTTCAGATTCCGACAGCATATCCTTAAGCAATTCAATAGGTTCAGAAGTATATTTGGTCTACACAAAAGGAACAACAGATAATATAGAAGATAGAACAGAATACATAAGGTCTGGCGAATTCGAAAAGATGCCAAACCCAAGCTTCGGATTTCCAATAACAAAGAAATATAAGATATATGTTGGTCTTGAATACGATAATATTGATATTTCTGGTAAAGATCTGTTACATGATGGTTTGTATAATATTATTTTCAGAAATTCAGGTGATTTGAACAATAAAAATATTGTTGATATCCGACTGAAATAAGTTTTAGTTTTAATGATATTTTACTGTGGCAATACCATCCACAACATCGTTTTTAAGAGATTATATATATATATATTACGTACACCAAAATATTAATTATCTTTTTAAAATCGAAAAAGACATAAAAATAATCATCTGGTAGTATTTGGAATTTGTGTGGTAGAATCATTTGAAATCTGGTATAGTTAGTCTGAGTAAAATAGTGTCAAATATAGTATCTTATAGTTTCAACTTTAATCAAAAAACCAGTCCAAACATTACAAGAACTGTTAATCAATCAAATACACTAAACTATTGTAATTCCTATAAACTATCAAAAACAAATACCTTTTCCTTAAAACTCTTAAAATCATTATTAATTTTATTTATAATTTCATTTATGGTTGTAAGCATTATTTATTTAATTCCCCTTAACTACACCGGGACCGATATTCAAATTAGAGATTCATTTGAACTCATAAATACCGAATCAATAAAAAACATAGAAAATCTTCCAGAACAAATAAATCTTAAGGTTGGCGACTCTAAAAGTTATGCGACATTTGATGAAGTTCAATCAAGAACAATCAACACAGAAAAGACACCGACCATAATCACAGGCCAAGACCTAAAGCAAAAGATTGAAATGACAACAGAAAGGATAGTCAATGATTTTGTCTGGGTCGAGACATCAGGTTTTGTCCCAGAGACCACAGGCGGAAAGATAATATTGTCCTCAATCGGTCAGAAGACTTTCAAATGTGATGGCACAGTCGACAATCCGGACTGTTTTGAGATTAGCGCATGTTCAATTTCCCAAAAACCCTGCTACGAATATGATAACGGAAACACGATTGTGTATGTCAACCATTTCTCCGGCGCCTTCAACACCATGACCTGGACAACAGATAGTGACTGGGATGGCGGGACACACAAGAGGTTAATAATATGAAACAGTTCAGGTTTTTTATTTTAATGATATTATTGATATTTACATTAATGTCTACTGCATTAGCTGATGAAGAAAGAATAACAAATGGTGGCTTTGAAACTGGTGATTTTACTGGATGGGCTGTTGTTGCAGGTTCTGGTGGTACTGTGACAATTGAAACCTCTGCACCAGAAGGTACGTATTATGCTTACATCGATTCTGGGCTTGATAGTTCTTCGTATTTTTTTCAATTTATTAATTTTACAAATGTTGAAACACTTACGTTTAAATACAAATCTGACGCTGATTTTTATGAAGGAAGTGCTGCTACTGATGTTTATATTGGGGCTACAAAAGTTGCGTCATTATACAGTACAACATGGGCGGATAAATCAATTAATGTTTCTACTTATTCAGGTGTTCAAACTCTAAAGTTTTTCGTAGAAATGGTTGGTGTTCCCGAAGGATATGCATATATGGACATAGATATTATTTCTGCAATACGTTCAAATAGTGTACCAGAACCAACAAATCAAACCAATCTTGGAAATAATTTAGTTGACTATACACCTACAATAACATGGACTAAAGGAACAGAGGCAGAAGGTGATACAGTAACAACCTATGTATATGTAGGTACAAATTCTACTCCTACAGAAATAGAAGGATGTACAACTAATGAAACTTACGATTTGGGTACTAACGTTACTTTAACAGACGGTAATACATATTATTATCGATTAAGAAGTTATGATGGTTATGAATGGTCAAGTTATACCACTGCTGACGAATTTAGAATGAATGCTGTACCTACTGTTCCAACATCATTTACTAATTTAGATACTCATTTAATAGACCATACACCAACAATAACATGGACAAAAGGAACTGACAGTGAATTAGATACAGTAACAACTTATGTATATGTAGGAACAACTTCAACTCCAACTACCATTGAAGGAAGTACAACATCTGAAACACTTAATTTAGGTTCTACTGTTACTTTAACAGACGGTAATACATATTATTATCGATTAAGAAGTTATGATGGTTATGGATATTCGGATTATACCATTGCTGATGAATTTAGGATGAACTCACTACCTTCAATCTCCAATGTAATACTCTCACCAACACCAACAACCGACACGGATGATTTAACAGCCCACAATGATACTACCATAGACCCTGAAAGCGACAGCATAACGTTATATTATCGTTGGTATAAGAACAGCACTTTACAGCCAGTATTAAACGATATGGTCACTGTAAATCAAAGTAATTTTACATCGGGTGAGACATGGAAAGTCGGTATCATCCTAAACGATGGATATGAAAACGGCATCGATAGGATTGTTAGGGATGTTTGTCGGTAGGCGGTATTATGGGAATCGTTGAAGGATTAATGGTGTGGTTGTTGGTAACAACTGGGAGGTGTATGAATTTGTATGATGATTGCGTTGTGATAAGGGGGTTAGATATATGCAATGAAACGTATATTATGGATGAGTCCATTGGTGCATCGTTTAATACAAGTTCGATCGGAGGATTAAAAGAGTTTTTAAAATTTTCACAGGTTAATACTAATGAATATGATTTTGATACTTATCATTGTGTAAACTTCACAAATGATTTAATTGAAGAACTAAATTATTATGGATTTAATGCAACACAAACTGAATTACGTGGAAATAATACTTATGACCATGCAATAGTTAGTGTTTTTATGAATGATAAAGTTGTGTTTGTTGAACCGCAAAGTGATGAAATATTTAATTTTACTCAGTTAAACAATGAATTTAATCATACAGACATAATAGTTTGGGGATTGATAGGAGAATATACAATATTATCGTTTAATGGATGGCTGTCTGATTCCACAAAAGGGATATTTGAGGTTGAAATATGAGATATATTATTATTTTTAATTATAATCGGGTCGTGATTATATGAACCACAAAGCCGCAGGTTTCGTAATAGCGTGCGTTATAATTTTTTATGTAATGTCATACTGTTGTATTTATACGGCCGTTGTCATGTTTGAGATACTTAAACCATTCGACCCTGAGTATAGATGCAAAGACATGTCAGGTACAAAGTATTACCATGCTTATGTACACGTTGGGGGATATGATCTTTTTTTAAACCCGTTTCGAGTATATGATAGTGACTACAGGGTGTACAAATCTACTGATACATTTATTCAGACATCTTCTAATTGGGGGCATCTATATGTTCCAGTATTAGATATTTTTATTAATAAAAATGGGGTATTACAATGAATTATAAAATTATATTTATAGCATCATTAATGTTAATATCATTAATACCAACAGCAAGTGCGAATTTTTGGATAAGCGATTCAAGTATAGTCAGTGGTTTGGGTGATGTAGGGTCACGTTCATCACCTACTGTATATAATGATAGTGGAACTTGGAAATTAATAAGTGGTGAAGATAGTGGTGTTTTTAATGGTTATTATTGGGGTGGTTCTACATGGACAAGCGATTCAAATATCGTAAATGGATTAGGTGATGTAGGTGCGCATTCAACTCCAACAGTATATAATGATGGTGGAACTTGGAAGTTAATAAGTGGTGAAGATTCTAAAGTTTTTAATGGATATCATTGGAACAGATCGGAGGAGCGCCGTGTAGGGAGAGT
>WTCB01000073.1 GCA_013138765.1 Candidatus Nanohaloarchaea archaeon | reverse complement strand
AAGGTTGCAAAAGCGGTAGAAAAAGCGCTAGATGCCGACGGATCAAACATCGGCCTGAACAATAAAGAAGCCGCAGGTCAGGAAGTACCGCACGTCCACATCCACATAATCCCAAGAAAAGAAGGTGATGGTGGCAGCGCAATCCAGTCAATAATCCAGCAAAATCCAAAAACAGATAACCTTGACGACCTGAAAGAAAAGATAAAAAGCTGTTTTTAAGAAATATCTTTCTAATTTTTTTTCAAAACTTTACGAATAATATAAAAAACTTACCCCTCTAATTTAAAATTATATAATATTAATAGTGATAATGCTCATCAGATTAAAAATATTTTTATTAAAGGTGCAAACGAGATGGAATATAATCACTTGGCTATTGAAAAAGAAGTAAGAGCTCTCTGGAAAAAGAAAAAGATAGTAGAGACGATAACAGATTTCAAGCCCACTGACAAAAGAAAAAAATTCTACTTAGTCGACGGCCCGCCTTACGCCAACGGTCTCCCTCATGCAGGTCACGTCATGACGATGGTCTTCAAGGACATCTGGGGCAAATTCAAGCACATGCAAGGCCACGCCGTCTGGTTCCAGCCAGGTTTTGACTGCCACGGTCTCCCTATCGAGAACAAAGTAGAGAAAGACATGGGCATAAAAGACAAGCAAGACATAGAGACGATAGGTGTCGAAAAGTTCATCGGTGCCTGCCGCGAGTTCGCAACATCCAACCTGACAGAATGGATGGATTTCTATAAGCAGATAGGTGCCTGGAAAGGCTGGGTCAGACCGTATCTCACATACGACAGCAGTTACATAGAATCCGGTTGGTGGACAATAAAGAACCTTTACGACAAAGGTCTTATGGTCGAGGGCAAGAAACCGATATTCTGGTGCCCGCACTGCCAGACTGCAATCTCAGGTTACGAAGCGACAGACTCATACAAGGACGTCACAGACCCGGCAGTATTCATCAAGTTTCCCGTCAAGGGAAAGAAAGACGAATATCTTCTTGCCTGGACAACAACACCATGGACACTGCCCGCAAACATAGCGCTCGTGGTACATCCTGACGAAACTTACGTAAAAGTAAAGATCGGCAACGAAACGATCATCCTTGCAGAGAAACTGATGGACACAGTCCTCAAGAAGAAAAAGATAGATAATCCGAAAATAATCAAGACTCTGAAAGGAAAAGACCTTGAGAACCTGAGATACGAACCGCTCCTTGATGTCCCCGTCCAGAATGATGTTGACAAGGAACTGAACGCACACAAGGTAGTGTTGTCAATCCCTATCCTGAAAAAGACAGTGGCCTCAAAAGTCCAGGCAAAAAAAGGTATGGATGTAAAAATTTCAGATGAAGAAAAGTTCGGCCACCTGGTGACGATGGATGCGGGAACAGGAATTGTCCATTGCGCACCCGGTCACGGTGCAGACGACAACAAGATAGGCGACCATTACAACCTGCCTATCTTATCTCCCGTTGACGATGCCGGCTGTCTGACTGAAGGCACAGGTTTTGAAGGCCAGTTCGTAAAAGATGCAGACAAGCACATTGTAGAACTTCTGAAAAAGACAGACCGCCTTTTCCATTTTGAAAACATAACTCACTCATATCCTTTATGCTGGAGATGTAAGTCACCATTGGTCTACAGGTTATCAAACCAGTGGTTCTTCAAGATTGACACAATAAAAGAGGCCATGCTGAAAGGCAACAAGAAAGTCAACTGGCTGCCAGGATTTGCCGGAGAGCGGATGGAGAACTGGGTGGCTGACGCAACTGACTGGTGCGTCTCACAGCAGAGATACTGGGGTATCCCGATACCTATCTGGAACTGCAGATCTTGCGGTTCAAAAAAGATAATCGGTGGCAAGAAAGAACTAGAAGCCGAGATGACAAATAAAGTAAAGCTTGACGACCTCCACAAGCACGTAGTCGACAAAGTAAAATTCAAGTGTGACTGCGGTGGCGAGATGGAGCGGATTCCAGACATAATAAACATCTGGGTTGAGTCAGGCATCGGTCCCTGGGCATCACTTGGCTACCCGCATCATGACAACGGTCTTTTCGATAAGTTGTGGCAGGTAGACCTGGTCGACGAGTCCACAGACCAGATAAGAGGCTGGTTCTACGCACTACTATTTATGGGTCATGCAACTTTCGGCAAGACACCCTACAAGACAGTATGCCTGAATGGCTGGACACTTGACGAGAAAGGTGTCAAGATGTCAAAGTCGATAGGTAATGTAGTATCTGCCGAGACATGCGAAAAAGAGTTAGGTGCAGATGTCCTGCGTCTCTACAACTGCTATAACATCGCGCCCTGGGAGACCCAGAAGTTCAGTCTTGACGGCGCAAAAGAACTCTTTAAGTTCATGAACATCCTTTCAAACACAGTCAATTTCATCGAGATGTATAAAGTCGACACAAGTATGGTTGTAAAGAGACCAAAAACAATGAAAACTGAAGACAGCTGGATGCTGTCACGACTGAACTCAACAATTGAAGAAGTCACAGACGACTTTGAAAATTTCAGGTTTCATTTTGCCGGCCGAAAGATAGTTGACCTTATGATAAATGACTTTTCAAGATGGTACATGAAGATTGCAAAAGACAATTCAGACGGTAAAGACTTAGATGACAGCACAGCATATACAATACTTGCAGTCTTAAGAGAGACAATAACTATGCTTGCACCGATCTGTCCGTTCATGACTGAAAAGATATACCAAGACATTTTCAAGGACACAGAAAAGAAAGATTCAATCCATTTATGTGACTATCCTGTCACAGACAAGAAATTGATTGACACAGATCTTGAGACTTCAATGCGGATTGTTGATAATGTGGTCGAGGCAGTCGCCGCATTGAGGCAGGATGCAGGAATTCGCCTGAGATGGCCGGTAAAGTCGGTCAAGCTTGCAGGCGACGGCAATGTCAAGACTGCGGTCAAAGAGTTCAAGGATCTGATTGCGTCCCTTACGAATTCAAAAGAGGTAATATTCGGTGACATGGACTTAGACATTGTGGTCAAGCCAAACTTTGCAGTATTGGGCCCTAAGTTCGGCAAGGATGCAGGTAAGGTCGTCAAGGCGATATCCTCACAGGATCCTGAAAAGTTAAAGGAAAAGCTTGATGAAGGCGCAGTCGACATTGACGGTTTCAAGATTGATTCGTCTATGATAAAGATTGAAGAGAAGATAAAAGAAGGTCTTACTGGTCAATCTTTTGACGGCGGGTCTGTGTACATAGACACTGAAAGGACACCTGAGCTTGAAGATGAGAGCCTGGCACGGGAAGTGATGCGCCAGATTCAGGTCATGCGAAAGGATGCGGGTCTGGATGTTTCAGAGACTGTCAAGGTCTACATTTCAGGCGAAGACAAGACAATCGAGAAGTTCAAGGCCGAGATTGAAAAAGAGACAGGTTCAGAAGTCATGATTGGCGCAGGCAAAGGCAAGAAGACTGAGGCAGTAGAATTCAAAGACAAAAAAGTCAAGGTCTCACTTTGATTTTTTTACTCAATCTTTTTTCTTATTTTTTCTATATCCTCTCTTGTTATAGATTCAATTATCTGCTGTATCTTATCTACAAAATCATCAACACTTTTCATATTATGTTCAAATTCTTCTTTTTCAACAGTCCTGTCTGTATAATATTGCAGATTGATCCTTTGTTTTTTTGCCTCTTTTATTTCTTTAAATTGGTTGATTGTAATCATATCTTGAAATAAATATTCAGCTAGTTTCAATGAACAGTTATGATTTTTGCATTCCATACCAATTTTAAGCAATAATGCAGTTAAGATATGGTATCTTGCATAGTATGCAACTGTAGATTTCCATTCAGTATCTTCTTCTGATATTGAACGCAGAACAACTAGGTCATGTCTAGACTTTTGTAGATATGCGTATGCTAGAGTATCATTTGGTTCTATGGTCCGTGCCCATTTGTTAAGGCAGATATCAATATGTTTTTCCATAATTAGCCTCCCATAATATATCAACAAATGTTTCTGTATTTTTTAAGCATATATGATTATTCACTATTTCAGATATCAGAGGGTCTTTTCGAAAAAATCCATCTATAAATTCTTCAGGTTTCATATAGATTGCTTGAATAGTTTTTCCTGTCTCTTTTTCAAATCGTTCAAGATTCGATATTTTATCAGAGATTATAAGCAAATCTATATCACTATCTTTTCGTTCTGTACATTTGGCATATGATCCAAAAAGAATAATTGTTGATGTAGTATCTAAATAGTTCATAAGTGTTGATATTGTCCTTTTGGTGATGGTATTCATGCGCATTGTATTTTCGACATTAATTATTTTCAATTTTGTGAGTTGATTTCTATAATTGAGAGAATAAGTTTTCTGCCGACCAGAAATTTTAGAATTTAACAGCCTTTCCTTTTCCATCATCTTTAATGTTTCAGATACAGTCTGTCGATTTAGGCCTATTGTTTTTGCGATTTCTCTAACATACATTTTTGTACTGTAATCTGAGAGGAATGCTTGAAGTATCTTGTTAGTATTGTCTGACATATGTCAATATTTATTGACATAACTATTTATATCTTTTGTCATAATTAATTGACATTTGTCAGTATTTACTGACAAAGTTTTTTATTTCAAGAAAACTCCGGTGATACCATCCATGTTCTGTGTTTGCGCATCCTCTAATGTTGCATCACCTACAAAGATGTTTGCGTCATTGCCGCCTATCCTGAATCTTTCGGTATCATTGTCATATACTGTGTTTACATAGATGCCCGTTTTATATTCAGTTGAGAAATCATATGTCTTGAAATTCTGATATGTCGAACCCCAGATGATGTTTAATGGATTTTCTAGCATGTTACGGAAATCTTCATCAACAAACACATTTATCTCCATAATGTCATCTTTGATTGTAGGGACAATATATGCTTCAGGAATCTCATTTTTAGGATCCATGTCGGGTGTTATGCGTAACAGTACAAATGTCTCATTTTCCTCAGTCTGGAATACGACTTCATTTAAGAACATATGTCCTTTCAGGATACCCATGTGCTCGAACTTGACCTTGTAAAGACCGTCATTGTACTGCATGCTTGCAGCATTGTCCTCATATCCGTCACCGTCAGTGACTTCACTGACATTTATTGCAGGGATATAAGTATTGATATTATCATTATTTAAGTAAATATAAACACCTGCTATAATTATAATGATAATTATAACACTAATGATTATATTCTTTCGCGATACCATACTTAATCTTTCTTTTATATTTATCATATGATCTATCCTCTATCGGGCCATGCATTCCATTTATCTATATAATGCGCACCCATTTCATATAATGCTCCTGATATGAACATTGCGGGTGCAAGTCCTGTTCCGCCTGAGATAAGGGTTACTCCTGCTTCTGCGGCAAGTAAAGCTCCAAATATGACTGTTTTTGAAATCGCGCTTTCCCACCCAAAACTGGAATAACAATAGTTGATGCCTTCAAATGTCTCATCGAATTCAACATCAACTGTCAATGTATCGATATCAGTCTGTATATCATGTGCCCATGGATTGATTACTACACTCATCCTATCTGAAAGCTGAAGACATTTTTTGATTCCATTGCCATCTGGGAACATGTATAATGGTATATCTGATAATTCTGCAGCCGTGTCGCCATTCTCAAAATCCAATGCAGTCTGTGCCTGTACATTATAGGCTTCTACTTCATTTATTGCATCATACATATGATAGTATGTTTCAGGTGATTCGATTTCAACAAGACTGTTCCACTCTCCAACACCATAATTATTAGGTCTCGTGTTTGCGATTATACCTTCATTTTCAGTACCGATTGTTGTGATTAAAGGATAATCTGTGTAGAAATATTTAAGGTTTGACTCAAAAAATCCTAAATATGATGTCGTGGCAGTATATGTACCTCTGCATATACCCATTGGTTTTAGTGGGAGGTATTCCGGGTCATCAATGGGTAAACTATTTTTTATTTCACATTCACTATTGTCTATCTTTTCAGGAAATGATCCTTTATCTCTAAAACCTTTCCATGATTTCATTTCAATATCAAATGAATGTCCACTAACTGTTATTGTACCACTTTTCCAATCATTACCTAAATCTGCCAAATCTGGATTATTTGTTAAATCTGCATACATAACTAGCGCTCCACCCGTAACGTATCCATCAAAAAGAAGACCTGCCTTTACAACATTTCCCATATTATTCCAAACTGTACCTACATAGGAAAAATCTTTACAAGAACTTTCAGGTGCCCATTCAATATATGAATTAACATATTCTTGATTAGTATAATCATATTCTTTCCTTTGACAGCATACCATATCATTATGGCATTCAGTATAATAGCAACTCATCTGTTCATGTTTAACAATTACT
>WTCB01000044.1 GCA_013138765.1 Candidatus Nanohaloarchaea archaeon | reverse complement strand
ACTACACCCTGATGCTTTGCACCATTATCCCGCAGCCATTTAAAATGAGATGTATGGCAGCGGGCACACTCCTCCAGTGTGAGTGGCTTTAATTCGATTAACATCGCCTCCAGATCATATACATTGCCGGCAGCAGGTTCTGCCGCAACAGCTTGAGTAGATATAAATGTAACCAGGAGCAAAACTGCTGACAGGATCAAACAAACAACGTATGACAAACCGGACTTTCTTCCATTAAACATGCTTTCCCTCTTCTCTTTATCCAAAAAAAATCTCTGAAAATTAATAAAAAGATGGCAGGAGAGTCAAAGAATAAACTCTCCTGCCATCTGCTTCCTTATTTATTTAACCAGAAAATGCGCATCCATATGACAGTCAAGACAATTGGACATTTTCTGATGCATGGCAGGTGAATGCGGTTCACCATGACAGGTCCGGCATTCGGGCACATTCGGGTGCGAGCCGCGGTGACAGAAGGCACAGGTAAAAGTCTGGTGCTTGGTTACCGTCTGCTCCATCAACTCGCCGATTTCTTCATGGCAGGCCACGCAGAATGCTCTCGGCGTTGTCATGGCATAGTTAATCTGCAGCGGATGGTGGGCAGGATGGCAGCCAAGACAGTCACTGATCACCTGGCCCTCGGCATGGGGTTCATGACATTTGGCACAATCGGGAATCTGGCCGTGTACCTCATGACAGAACGTACAGGATTGCTCTGCATGGGCGCTCTCATAATTGACGAAGTCCTGACCGGGTCCTTCATGACAGGTGAGGCACGGTTCTTTTATGTCATCTCCAAGTTGCAGGTTAAGAGGCTCATGGGGATTGGAATGGCAGGAAAGGCAGTTCTCCAGTTCAAAATGGGACCGGCCTTCATGGCACATCGAGCATTCAGGTATGACATCTTCCCCCCAGGGAGGATGTTCTCCATGGCAATCAAGGCAGGTAACCGCGGTCTGGTGCATGCCGCCGTTACTTGCGATGGATGCCGGTGCATCAACATGGCACTTGACACAGTCCGCCACATCAAGGGCAACCAGTTCCGCTTTTACCTCCTGGGCAAAAACAGTCAACATGGCAGCTGTAATGACTGCTGCGCATAAAAAACCAAACAGAGAATACTTTTTTTTGTCAATCATTATTACCACCCCTTTCTCCTGCAGAAAAATTAACGTACTATTGAGATATCGCATCAAAAAAAAATGAATGACGTCTCATTATCAAAAAAAGCAGGCCTTTGTCAAGTGCAAATAATATGCATTTTACTATATCAGACAGCCTCATTCGGCCTATTGCAGGACATCCCGGATAATTTCAACAGAGTTACACTGAATTGCCCGTGGCAGCATAGAGAGTTCAGGGGCGACTTTTCTTTGACCTAACATTGGTCAGGTAACGTCTTCATCTCAATACTTCACTATGATAATGAGCTTATGAATCCGGAATTAAAAGTATGATTAACCCGGAGTGCTTGCTGGAAAGAAACCGGCAATATTGCAGTAACCTGCAGGACCTTTTTCAGAAAAAGAAACGGTATCCACTACAGAATATCAGGTGGAGGTTGGAAGTACGTGAATACGCTCACTCGGCTGATAAACGCAGACAAAATCAAAATTATAAAAAGGATTTGTGCCTGTTAATCAAACTCAGCTTGAAGAACTAGCCCATAAATTTCACCAGCATGCTGATTCGGTACGGTGAAGGAGCAAACGGGATCAAATATCGATTCCACTTGTCCCAGACACCTGATAAATCAAATTTTCTTTAATAAAGTCAGTTTTGTATTCTTTTGCCATTAAAACAGCGATTTTTTGTCAATTGTAGGCGCACCTATCCAAAGGTCGTTTTTTACAATTATGCAGAGGCCAGGTACTCAGCCCTGGATCGGTACTTCAAAGGCTCAAGGACCTGTTATGCGCTACCTATAAAAGAAATCAAAACACTGCAAAATCCCATACACTTAAAGACATTAAGAGACTTGGTACCAAACTTCGCACCACCCCAATCATATTTCAGGATAGACAACGACAAATATTCAGTGATTATTGATTGCATAAAGAAAACAGATGATATTTGAAATCTTAAATTCATTCTTTTTTAGATTTGAGAAGTTTTTTCACTTCACGATCAAAATCAGAAACAAAAGATTTATCTTGAATTGGTTTGTATTTTTCAAATTCACTTTCTGCAAAAGACTTAGCGATTTCTGCTGTTATTTTTCCAGAATCATGTAATATTTCTTCTTCATTAAACTGTAAAAAGGCATCTAATTTCTTTATCCAGTCTTTCATTGTCATAGGTATGCCCCTTTCTGCTTGATGTTCTGCATAATCAAGATACATCGTAACAAAACGATTCAATGGATTTAATTCTTTTTTAATAAGATAATTTTTAGCAATATTTACATCAATTTTTCTAATTTTTCCATCAGGTGCATTTTTCCAGAAAGTTAACCCCATCTTATCTTTTTTATGGTCCGCTCTTGTAAAGATTATCTCAGCAGCCGTTTGTTTAGTAATGGCCCAATGAAGTTTGTTTTGTACAGTTGCAAAAAAAGTTTTGGTTATTTCTGAACTTACATCGTAGTCAATGCTGCATTCTGCATAAATGTCTGTGATTTTTTGATACAATCGTCTTTCACTGCTGCGGATGTCACGAATTTTTTCTATTTGCTCCTCAAAATAATCTTTACCAAAAATGGGTGTGGGGTTTTTTAATCGTTCCACATCCATCGTGTATCCCTTAATAATAAACTCTTGTAAAATTTTTGTTGCCCATATTCTAAATTGTGTTGCTCTTTTAGAATTAACCCTATAACCGACAGCAATAATTACATCAAGATTATAATATTTAATAGGTTTATCAGAATGACTAAAGTGCATTTTTTGCACATTGCTTTTTTCATCTAACTCCTCACTTTCAAAAATATTTTTAATATGTTTAGTGATAACTGTTCTATCTACATCAAAAAGCTGTGCAATCTTACTTTGAGGAAGCCAAATTGTTTCATTTTGTAAAAAAACATCAATTTTTAAATCACCATTAGGATTTTTGTATAGTAAAAACTCAGTAAGTTTTTCATCTTGTACTAAGAATCTCTTTTTATCCATTTTCATAATTCCACACACACATAACATACATTATTTATATTATATATTTTCATCCAAGAATTAAAAAATTATTACTTCAGAACCCGCTTGCCTCATCAACTGCTTTCTTGAACCCGGAAACATCAAGCCGTAGCCTGCAGAGGTTATCGATCACACCTGTACGCTCCCTCAATATCCTATCAAAATCAGCAGGCGCCATACCGCATGCCTCAGAGATCTTAGCCCTGATCTTGCTCGGAACACCGGTACGCCTTAACTCACCCTTGTTAGCATCAAACGTATAGATAGTGTTTAACCTAGGAACATCATTCTCAAACCCGCCCACCTCACTGATCTCAGTTATCACACGGGTTATCTTGCCGCCGACATTTTTCCGGGCGACCATGACGATCAGGTCAAGCGCTTTCAGCATCACAGAAGGCACATCCATAGGCGGGTTGACCACTTTCTCGATCGTCTCTCGCGCATCGTTGGCATGGATCGTCCCCATGCAGCCTTGATGCCCTGTGTTCATTGCAGTAAAGAGCGACTTGCATTCAGCCCCGCGGACCTCGCCGACAACAATCCTGTCAGGCCTCATGCGCAAGGTATTGCGAAGTAACATGTCCATATCAATTAAAGGCTCAAAAGACGTCTCCAGCCGAACGATATTAGAGAAAGGCATGCGTAACTCAGGCGTATCCTCAATCGTCACAATACGCGACTTAAATGGTATGAACAGAGACAGCGCATTAAGCAGTGTGGTCTTGCCGGATGATGTACCGCCGGAAAAAAGTATGTTTGCAGGCCTGTGACCAAGACCGTCAAGGCAGCACCAAAGAAATGCGCATACCTCCTGATTCATGACACCCGAATTGACAAGGTCACACGCAGTCATCACATGTTTCTTAAATTTTCTTATGGTAATGGCCGATCCATTTACTGCGACTGGTGGCAGGACAACATTGATCCTGCTCCCGTCAGGAAGTGTGCCGTCAAAAAGACGCATTGAATCCGACAAGACTTTACCGTTGAAAGCTACAGCTTTAGATATCATGCCGTCGACATCTGTTGACGAAAGAGTGACATTTGTTTCACACATGCCAAACTGTGCATGGTATACCTTGACGCATCCAACACCGTCATGCATGATCTCTTCAATGTTATCATCAGAAAAAAAACCTGAGATGATACCTAAAAAGTCATCAGAGATTACCTCTTTTAGATTGTACAGCATCAAAGAATTGACACCTTTATAGACTAAAGCATTGCCTAGGTCAGACACCAAAGCATAATTACCATCAACTATAAGACACCAGCCCCGAGTCCATATTTAATGATGAGCATGGTTATTGAAACGCCTAATGGGATTAAAAATATCGCATCCCACAATTTGCCCAAGACAATGCCTGTTGCAACCGCAGCAAGATATGACTGCGCAAACAAGAAGACAATTATAAAATAAGGCAATTCAATAGTAAACATATTGGCCATCATGACAACAACCAGAGGTACCAATATACTGCCGATCAAAAAGACAATAAAACCTTGAGTCACCAACTCTTTTTTTCTTTCTTCGCCGATCATGTACGCAGATTTCATATCCTTATAGAACTGAACAAAAATGAGAGATATGTTCTGGTTATATCTGCTCGCGCATCCGATCACCCGCATAAGATATAATGCTGGCCCCGATAACTTCTTTGCGACATGATCAGTTGCATAGACCACATTGTCGCCCCTGTCGATCCTTTCAAGGATGAGTCCGAACAGCTTCTTGCATCTGATATCTGATCTTGATATGAACTCAATTGCGGTCTCAAGCGACTGTCCATCTCGAAGTTTATGGGACAATATCTCTGAACTTTCAAAGACTGACTTATTATATGCGCGCATGTAATCAACAAAATATAGCCTGCCAATATACAGCAACAAAGACGCGGCAAATAAATATTCGGCAATCATAATATTTTGCCCCCGTCTTTAATCTTGATAAATAACATAATCAGTGCATAGACTAAAACTGAAAACATCAAAATCGACCTGACCATACTTTCACTTATGAGCGTGATTGAAAATGAACCGTACTGCATCATGTCACCCATAAGATAAAAAATAATTACCACAACCGAAAACATAGACACGTAAGTCAAGGTATCAGAAGCAAGAGCGATTGATTTCAAAAGACTTTTCCTTTTGATCTTCTCCTCTTCATCAAGCATGTCTGCAAGGTTCAATAACCCGCTACCGCAGGAACCACCTGATGACAGGCCCATGTCAAGTATTGACAGCAATTTCTTGAGCGGCTCAAAATGCACAGAACCCATCTCTTTCTTGATCTCAGAACTCAGGTCACCCTCTTGGATTGACCGTTCAATGATGCGCGAAAACGATTTGGACACAATCCCTAACTTTTCCATTGAAACCGACTTCATCGCCTCTTCAATGCTTGCCCCCGCACCCACCATCATCTGTAACAGCCTTAGAGCTACCATCATATCTTTATCTTTAGAATGTGAAACTGACATTTTGACCTACAACTATTTCTATTTAGAAATATAAATAGATTTTTTAGAATAAAAAGAAAAAATAAGTTAAAAAATAAAAGATCACTTAAGAACTTCTGTCTTCCTGATCTCGACAGACTGCAGTGGATATATGTTTTTCGCACCATGGAATAACGCCTTCTGCAACTTGTTTGAGAATATGTCAGAGACGATTGTTTCCATATCATGACCTTTACAATACTTCTCAGTCTCAGCAAATACAGCTTTCCTGATCTCAGATTTAATTGTTGTATTGACACGTCGCCTTGTAATGACGATTACCTTTATGCGAAGCTTGTGATCGTCTTTTGTACTGATATCAGAAACTGCATCAATTCTTGATTTCCATCTGTTGACCATCCTTGCAATCTTATCACTGATCAAATTTTGGCCATTATATTCAGTATAAGCTTTAAGGTCTTTGACTTCATTGATCTTAAGGGTGATCATTGTATGGAAATGCTTGAAATCGCCAGTGATGTCACTGAGCGGCAAAGATACTTTCCTGCCGATGATGTTCTTGCTGTCAAGAGCTAAAGTTTTAGCAATCTCTTTCTCTCCGAACTGTTTTGGAGATACTATAGAATACCATGTCTTCTGTTTCTTTTTCTTTACACCTGTTGTTCTTCGTGCCATTGTTTCACCATAATTATTTCTTATAAACACAAAATAATGCCTATAGTTTAACATAAATCTTTATAAACCTTTTTTTGTTGTTGCTCCTTTTAAAATACCATACACAGCTAAAATGGTCCTATCGCAGATAATTGTTTTTCAATCTCAGCAATAAATGCCTCGTCTGTACCTTTTGGTAGCTTGGCCCCTGACGCAAGCGAATGGCCTCCGCCCTCGCCGCCCGTGACCTCGACCGCCTTGCTGACAATCTCTTTTAGATTGACCTTACCCTCTAACGACTTGTCCGCCCGACCAGATACCTTGATACCATTTTCACTGTTTGCCAGCCCAAAACATATCTTTGAATCAAGATATGAATTGGACAATATTGAGATGATAGTACCTATAAATGTATCCTCGATCGCATCTTTTGCAACAAGGTACGTTGCATTCTCAGTCTTCCTCAACAGTTCAGGTCTCTTTTTGACAAGCGCAAGATATGTCGCAATCTTCCGCTTATACTTTTTCTGTATGTGTTCGATATCATCAATCATGCCAAGACAGAGCTTAAGCCCTTCCATGGAACTGTCCATCCTACCGCATGAATTAAGCATTGTAGCAAACTCACGAAGTTCGTGGCTTGTAGGGATTATGAACACGTTGCCGACAATATTATTGCCGTTTGATGTAATGCCGGAATTCATGATGATTGCAGTTGCAAGCTTTTTTTCCTGCTCATCAGTCAAGTCAGCTAAAGTCATCCAGGTATTATTTTTCATCATAGGGATTCCAAGATTTGAAAGAAATTCCACGCATTTGCTTTCATCATCTGCAAAAGGCAGATCAATCTCGTTTGAATACCTTAATGCGATATGAAGCGGTCTTGTAGACCTTCCAAATAATCGTAATCCTTTCTTTACTTTTATAGCATCAATGCTGACCGCTTCAGCTAAAAGGTCGTTATTGATCGACTTGAACTGTCCGTTGGTCTTCTGGACATCTCCTGCCGCACCGACAAGAGTCAGATATACATAAGGGCATATCTCTTTTGTCAGATGTTTCATCAATATGTAAGTTACGCCTGCGCCGCTGATCTCATCCTTGCCGTCAATCCCTAGAAGATGACAGTTGAGATGATGAAGCTTGTCCCACTCAGTGCCTTGCGGTTCATGGTGGTCAGCAATCACGATTGTCTTGCCGGGCAGGTATCTGCGGATGTTGTCTAGCTGCCCGCTTCCAAGGTCAGTAAAAAGAAAAAGATCTGCCTCGACTTTGGATATGCGCTTGAGCTCGTCCTCTTCAAGCTGCTTGATGAATTCAATATCAAAATTTTTACCGCAAAGTTCAAGCGCTTTATGTGCAATTGACCCCGCGCAGATGCCGTCTGCATCAAAATGAGACACTGCGTGTATCTTGCCCGTCTCGTTTTTAAGCGCTTCTGAAACTTTTTCAGCCAAAAGCTCAAGCTTTTTTATATTCATCTGATCACAAAAAAAGAAATTAAAAAAAATGCAAAAATCTTAAAAAAAATTTATTGCACCTCAATCTTTGCAGTCTGTGGATTATATTTCCAATCAGCAGGAATTCTTTTGTTCTTTATGTAATATTTGCCGAGCCTTCTGATTTTTGATTGTATAAGTTCCAGTCCTCTTTTAGAATGGACATCTTTCTTGTTTGCGTCCATGTGCTTTCCTAAGATTACAGCTCTTCTCATAAGGTTAAGCATGTCTTCCGGATATTTATGGGTTATCTTATTATCTTCCAATATCTTTGATATCTTCTTGCCCACAATCTTGTCGACTGCTGGTATGCCGTATCGATCACGAAGGATAGTTCCGATAACAGCAGAGCTCATGTCTTGCTTGCCAAGTTTGACGACCAGTTTTTCAACTTCGCCTTTCTTGTAATCTACCCATTTAGGGACAGTCTGGTCTGCAGGCTTTGTACTGCCTGATTTACCGCCTTTTCTAGAATGCATTCTTGCCATTTAAATCACTTGCCGAGCCGGACAAGCATAAGATAATGATAAAGTAAAGTCATAACTTAACTGTTCCGGTCATCTTACACCTTAAATCAAAAAATATCTTTTTAAATGTATGGTACGCGCATAAAGATATGTTTTGTGTTTGTTTGCGCAGACGCAGATAGTGGAATTATACGGAATAAACTCCGTATAATTCGTTGTTATATTCAATAATTTTTAGGGGCTAAGATTTATAGAGGACAAAACAAAAAAAAGGGGGCAGATAGTCATAATG
>WTCB01000102.1 GCA_013138765.1 Candidatus Nanohaloarchaea archaeon | reverse complement strand
GCCACAGTCAGTCTTATTTTTGGCGGGCTGATAAGCACTGCAATGGGTGTCATGTGAGGATTTAGATAAAATTATAAATTTTAGTTCACAATCTTATTTATAGATGATATATTATGGACTATGACTTGACTGAATGCCAGAGAAGAAACATCGATACGATTGTCCGAAATGGCGGGTTGGAATTTCCTCATTTATTTCATATATACACTTCAGGAACTATCGGACCGTATTTCATTCAAAGTATTGTTGTTGAAAATACGGGTTCAGATTATAAATTTGCAATTTATTCAATGAAACAATTAATAAAAGATACTATTAATTATGAATATAAAATAATTTCTGGAGGAGACAGTCGTGACTGGGACTTCTCAAATCCTGTTGCAGCCATACTTGAAAAAGCACATGCAAAATTATACAAAAACGGAAAGATGCTTGGAGCTGATATGAAAAATGAAATGGTGATACATGTCGCTGATTTAAACAACCAAGGTTCATCTGTGAAAGATGCATGGGTGCCAATGATCAGAAAAGTTGGTGGAAAAATAAATGATGTTTTTTTCTTTGTAGACAGGATGGAAGATGAAGGAAAAAAGGCAATGAAAGACGCAGGAGTTACGCCACATTCAGTTGTAAAACTTAATGATTCTGCTTGGAATTATCTTTTAGAAAATAGAGATATAACTACCAATATTTATGATTCTTTGATGGAACGTGAAAAAAATAAGATACGATGGGATGAAGATATGCTTACAAGCCCTGAAGGGATTGAAAAGATGGCTGAATTTTTAAACTGTTCTGATTTAGATACTAAAGCAAAAGCTCAAAATGTATTAGATGTCGGATATCCGCACCTTAAAGATGAGATTCTTTTAGGTATTCTCAATCATTAAAGCCCTTATTTTAATTTACAGACAAAGAATGCGTGGTCAACTTCGAAATGGCCCAGTTTTATGTCAGTTATTATGTTGAACTTCGCTTGGAGTTTTTGTTTCTCTTGCGCAAATATCTTTTTTGGGTTCTCAGTAACGTCAATGCTTCTTGCTTTTATCGCAATCATTGCAATACCGCCTTTTTTCAGGAAAGTCTCTGCATTCCGTATAAATATTGCGCTCTGGTCTTTCTGAGCAATGTCTTGATAGACAACATTTACTTTCTCGACCCGGGATGCAAATCTCTGAGGTATGCGTGCATCTGAAAGTATAGGCATTATGTTTGTTCGCCTCTTTGCAACAAGCAACAGATCCCTTATTGACCTTGGTGAAAACTCGACACCATATATTACGCCTCTTGGACCTACAATGTCTGAGATGTGACTTGCTGTTGTTCCGTTTGCAATGCCCAGATACAATACTTTTGCGCCCTCAAAAAGACCCGTCTCTTTAAGGCCCATCCTAAGTGCTGCGCCCAGCTTGCTCTTTTTAGGATCCCAGACCCGGTACTCATCTTTTCCTTTACGGATTATCTTTTCATCATAGATCTTGTATTTAGGCACCATACTTAATGTTGCAAAATCTTTTCCGAACCGGTAAATGCCATCAATTGTTGCTTTCATAATAATTAACCTTTAATATTTTCTATTTTTTTGTCAAACTTTTCCTTCAGCAGGTCGCCACCAGTCAAGCACTTATCAAAATAATCCATCCTGAATGCGATTGACAGTGTGCTTGCAAGCATTCTTGAACGTTTGCCTCGCTGTTTTTTCTGTGCCTGATTTATGACAGGTGCCTGGAAAATCAGACCGTGCTTAGGTGATGGTCCCTGACCCATAATGTGCCTGAACAGTGCTTTTTCGGCACCCATGACCTGTAAAGTTGAGGATGGCAGTTTTGCAATCTTTTCAAGAGAGCCCACTTCTGCAAGCAATCGGGATGCGAGTGTAGGGCTTACTATCCTTGTTACATTAGGCATTATCATCAATGCTTTTTTGTCAATATAAGCTTCAAGGTCCTTTATCTGCCTGTACATACCATCAATGATTATTGCATAATTTTGCAGTGCGATAACATCTTCATCTGAATAGTCACCGCCCATGCTTAATCCTGCATCATCTGATAGGTCTTCTCGTTTTGGATTTGACGCAATCAAGGATACCAGTTTTTCATTTGACCTTACTCTTTCAAGAAGTTCCGGGTAATAAAGACCATACCATTCCTTAAGCCGTATGGCCAATGTGTTTGCTGTTGATTCAAGCTCATCGATTGTACTGACTGCATGGATCAATAGACGGTCTTCAGTTGATGCTGCTTTTATGGATATTCTTGTGATTTCAGAATTAAGTTCATTTAAATATTGATAATATTGGCCCGCATCCTTTACGAAACCGGTTGATATTGCCAACTTCGATATGTTGTTTCGTACAGTCTCTCCCGAGATATTTGGAAATTCACTACCGAAACCATCTTTTTGTATCTCGAAAATTATCTGGTCATCTTTTTTTCCAAGCTTTTTAATCAGTCCTTTATCATCTTCTGTCAGTTCTGAACCACTTGCATCGATAAATCTGCCTTTCGCATCGTCAAGCTTAAATATGATTGAAGCTAACTGTTTTCCGTCTGCGTCGTAAGCAAACAAACCTATCGGAGCAAGAGAGATATACGTATACATAATAAGATAACACCACGATTACACAAAGTTTTATAAAACTTTATCTTTAAATGTCTTTGCAATTGGTGAGACCATGGGCAAGATAAAACATACATTCATTAAAAGAAGTGCAAGACAGATCTACGAACAGAATCCTAAAGAATTCTCCACAGATTTCAACAAGAACAAGAAAGCAATAGCTGCTAAAAATGTTGTTGAGAGTAAACGTATCAGGAATAAGATGGCCGGATACATGATCAAGATCATAAAGAACAAACAGTTCTAAACTTTCTTTTTTCTTAAATTTTTTTATATATAAGCAGTAATAAATATAAACAATCAGCCCTAATTATATTCAATATGTTTTATTTTTAATATAAAATAGGTGTTACTTATGAAATTTGAAGATAAGATTCGTGAAACTATGTTATCTTAAATCGGTGAAATATACTTAAATCACCTTCAGGATTATGCGATATCAAACCATAATACCTTAAGAACAATATATGAAAACGGCATACTTGATGATGAAAGTATTGATAGAGCATTAGAAAAAACGATGTTAATACAAATGTGGGCTGATTTTAGAATAGTAAGCAAGAACCTTATGCCACTTGAAAATATTCCAAACTTAATAGCTTACGGTTTAAAAAATAATCTGTTTTCAAAAGAACAATGTAAATTAATCCCTTTAGACCATGGAGATACATTACAGACAATTGTTGACATGTATGGAAAAAATGATTCAGTTGAAAGTTTCAGACAAAAATTAATTTATCCAGAACCTCGTTGTTATTGATAATCAATCAATAACCTTTGTTTTGTGCTCGCCTAAAACAGAGACCAATAACTGATTGATGTAATTTATGTTTACAGGCTCCTTCAAGAATATGACAATTGATTTGCGTGCATCAATCTTGTCAAGGTCTTCAATCTCAAAAGAATCGATATTCTCTGCGCCTTTAAGCTTTTCTTCCAAGACTTTTTTCTTGTCATCAACAATTATTTCAAGAGATAATACTTCCATACTTTATCTTGATATGATAACTTTTATATATCTTATTATCCGAACTTTTAAAAATTAGTCTGATCTGATAAAAAATATAAGATATATATCTGTTTGCTGTCAAAGTTTAAACATAAGTATCATGTGATAAAAATGGCAAGATTAAAGATTGGTTTTTTCGGTTTCGGTTATGTCGCAGCAACTTTGACCTGCGGTATTGAACGGGTCAAGGCAGGTGAGATTGACCTCACTGGAGTCCCTCTTGAAAACAGGATTCCAGGGTGCAATGTTGAGGAGATTGAGGTCGTTTGCGGGTTTGATGTGGATAAAAAGAAGATAGGCAAGGATGTATCATCTTTTATCTCTATGTATCCGGAACTAAAAACTATGGATTCTTTTGATAAAATTAAGATACATCAGGGCGTCAACCTTAATTCTGCTGAAGGCATGCCATTTAAAACTGAAAGTATTGATGATAATCACACACTTTACGAATGCGCAAAAATTATTGTTGAACGCATTATTGAAGAAGACCTTGACTGCACCATAACTGTAACTGCAACTGAAGAGATATATGATGTGGATTCAGTCTCTGCGCTTGAGGCAATAATCAAAGAAGACAGAAAAGACAAGATCACGGCATCTATGTTCTATGCGTACTGCGCGTTTTTGGCAGCTAAAAAACGGGAACGCGGCATTGTCCACATAAACGGGATACCGAGCAAGATCGCAAACAGTCCAGTCTTCTCTGAGCTTTCTGAAAAAAGCGGTTCAGTGCTGATCGGCGATGACATCAGTTCCGGACAGTCGCGGTTACTGTCAGACCTTATGGAACATTACAAGGAGATAAACAGGACTATACTGAGCGCTGTCGGTGCCAACTGGGGAGGCAATATGGACTTTTACAGGCTTCAGGACGAAAAACGAAATGAGAGCAAGAAGATTACTAAGACAGGGTGCGCAAAAGATATCTTAGGATATGATATGCCCTCAGACATTAAACCGCATGCATATCTTCAAAATTTGGGTGACAAGAAAGCGATATTCATGCATTTTCCCATGAAACTTTTCAATGGAGCTGAAGATGAGATATACATCTGCGGAAGGATCAATGACAGCCCGGCTGCGGCAGGGATGCTGATCGATATGGGACGGCTGGGTGCGCTCGCAGTATCACGAGGTGAATCCGGGGTAAATGCGACCATCAACTCTTTCTACTGCAAATGGTTCGGGAAGCAGCACAGCAAAATCTTAGCATACCAGAAACTTATCGGGTGGGTTAAGGACAATTAGGTACGCACTATAAATAATATGAAAAACAATGTATCTATTAATGGTGATATTATGGAAGCATTAGAATTTGAGAAAGCAATAAGGTATCCTTTCAACAGGATGAAAGGTATGCTGAATGTATTATGGTTATTTATACCGATTTTTGGGTGGTTTGCCCTGTTTGGATAT
>WTCB01000052.1 GCA_013138765.1 Candidatus Nanohaloarchaea archaeon | reverse complement strand
GTTTAGTTTTCTTTTTTTCTTAATCTGTTTCTTTTTTTAATTATAATATAAATTTATATTATATACTATCCAAATATCAGATAGTGTATATCATGACTTGTTTTGGATTAAATCCGTTTGGGACTGTCGGTGGAGAAGTTTTAGTTGATCTTGAACCATACCCCACGACAGAAGAACATGCAGGCATCAATCCTTTATTGTTTGAGGAATTGTATCTATTGCAACATAATAATCTAACAAGAGATATTAAATCACAATCATGTGAGATAATAGAAGATGCACCTATCTCTTTTGATCCTAAAATTTATTTTACATTAAAAATACCCCAATCAGTCCTTATCTCTGCAATTCCTGAAAATACATTACCACATGAGGTCCTTATGATCCCTGCGCAACTATATAAGGAATACATACAAGAAGTGGGTACGATTTCTGATGTGCAAAAGATAACTATGAGACTCCCAACAAATCCAGCATTGCTTAGATATTGGGGCATTAATTGAAGTGTATGATATTAAATTAAAAAATAAGAATATCACTTTTTACTATCCCACTCGTCAAAAAATTCTTGAAGAAATGATTCCATAAATCTATGTCTTTCTTGCGCCATCTTTTTTGCAGTTTCAGTATGCATATTATCTTTTAACCTTAACAGTTTGCTATAAAAATGATGAACTGTTGAAGGATCCTGTTCAGATTCTTCAAATGTATCCGTATCAAATGGTCTTTCTGGATCTCAAAGAGAGATATTATTTGCACCACCATAAGAAAATGTTCTGCCAATCCCTATTGCACCAAGGGCATCAAGATTGTCTGCATCCTGCAAGATCAATGTTTCAATATCATCTACCGTTTTTCCATTCTCTGAAAAATTATATTCTTCATGAAACTCAATGCAATAGAGGACTTTGTCTTTCTGCGCTTCAGTCAAGATTGTCCTGTCAAGGATTGCCTTTACTTTTGGCAGAGAATCTTTTGGTGAACAAAAAGTTCCGGATTCATTTTGGATAATCCTGTGGATATCATGCAAAAATGCCGCGACTGCAATAATTAATTCATCACCGCCCTCTTTTTTTTGGATGACAAGGGCATTACTTAAAGTGCGCTTTAAATGATGGAAGTCATGACCACTGCTATCTTTATGAAAAAGTCCTTTCACTTCAATCTCAAGCTGTCGGATTATTTTTTCCATAAAGATAATAAGAAGTGTTAGTTATTAATATGTTTTTGTCTGGGATTGTTAGAGGACTGTAAGAATGAATCATTATGATTACAAGCATTTAAGAGAATAATAAAATACCCCTAAGGATAAATATATAAATATTAAGACCAAAAAATATAAATATGGAAGATAGAATCAATAAACTAGATGTGATCCAAGAGACACTTAAAGCACTTGAATCTGAAAATTTCTTGAGTTATATGCAGGTTAAAAAAGAATTGATTGAAGATGGTGATACATATACATTCCGGGCCGCACCATATGAAAAGATGACCGATATTGATGAACTAAATGATTTTGTAAAAACACTTCAAGAAAATATCGGTCTAGAGACTAACATGAAACCTTTTAGTATCGGAGCTTATGGTTCACCAGAAGACACAACAAAAATGACTTTAGGTCGTTTCTTGTACCATAATGATTACGGAGAGACAACCACAACAAAAGAAGATACATATTTCTTTGATAACGAAAAAAATACTAAAGATACAAAAGAACATAAAACATTTACCCATACAATATTCTTATTTTTATACGACGACCCAAAACGAATGCAAGAACTACCATCTGAAGTGTATGAAGAGACAGTTATTGATATAACAAAATAATAACCTTTTAGTTTTTTAATCACCCACTGTTTCAATTTTTATCCAGTTCTCATAACTTTCATTAGCTTTTACATCGATTCGCATAATGCATGGAACGTCATAAGGATGAATCTTTTCAATCTCACTTTTGACAACATCACATAAATTATTATAAAACCCCAATTAAACGTTATAAATTCTGATATTTAAAGTTTTAAAGCAATTATAGAGCCATGGCACCAAAAACACCTTTTGAAGGATATACTACAATCTATGAAATTGCAGCAGGACGAGAAGGAACAGACAATATACTCCTCTTACCCAATAGAGCGATATTTTCTGCATTGTGCGAAGTCATATCATCAGATGATGAACAAAGACAGATAGAACTTATGGGGCAAGAAGTTTACGATTATGTTAACAGTGTGGGCACAGAATATGACGGACAAAACGCATCATTCTTCATTGATGTTTTTTCTGAGGCCATTAAAGTTGTGAGCGATAAGGATTATACACCATTTATTGACTGGGAAGAACCAAAACAGATCAAATATATTGAAAATACAATCTTTGGAAAACATATGAGCGAGCATTATAAACAAAGACTGATAGCTGCAAAAACAAGAAAGGAACATTTTCCGTCAACTGAAGAGTTTCTTAATGCGCATTATGGTAAAACAAATCAGTAAATATTAATTAAACTTTATTCCATTGTTCAAATAAAGACCTAAGAGGTTTAACAATTTCAGAAATATCATCATATTCTATTACTATATCTGTTATACCTCGCACAGTATCTTTAATTTTTGTTCCTTTTTTCATTATAGATATTATTTTTTTATTTTGAGCAAAAGCGATACCTGCTTCAATTGCACGACCGGTTGGTTTATCAGTCATATCAATCAGCAATACATCACACTTTTCGATTTCAGCTTTTGCTTTATTCATCAAAGTTCTTGAATCATCAAACACTTTTTGATAATTTTCAATATCTCTAATAAAACAGAAATCTTTAAAATTACTTTTTCTAATCAAAGAACAAAGATATTCTATTTCATCTCTGTTTTTCCCATCCCTAAACGATACAGTGATAAAAACGTTCATATAGAGATATAATATATTTTTAATTTATATAAATTTCGTTCTTTTAAATTGGTTTTTAAGTGTTTGTATCGGCAAAACTAACTATTTTGTATTTGCAATACTAACTATTATTCTTTGTTAATCTTGAACTGCAGAAGCTTTACCGCCATGTGTGTCTGAATCTGCACATACAAGTGTTTTTTCTGTGCATCCTGCGATGAGGACTACTGCCAAAATTGATAGTAATAAGAGCGCGTGCTTTGTTATAGGTGTATCTTATGGATCAGTAATATTTATATCTTGGGATTTGGGTGGGTTTTTGGTAGACAGTTTCGGTTTGGGAAAACAAAAAAATCCTAAAATATATATTTGAACAGAATTAAGAAGAATTTGCAATTTTTCTACATTTTTTTCGTAGCATTTTTAATGATTTTAGAGCCAAAGGATTCTTATCTATATTGACTAAAGGTGAAAAATTTTGAATTAATTCAAATTCTAGATTTTTAATATTATTATTTATATTAATCCAATTAGCTACAAGATTTGTGTTAATCCAATTAATAATTTTTAATTCATCGTCTTTAGAAAATTTATAGTTTTGTTTTCGTTTTTTATTAATTAATGAACCTTTTGGTGGTTTTAAACCCAATATAGTACCAATACTTCTAAAAAAAGTTCCGTGTCCTTTGGCTCTTAATTCTTGATCTAAAAATCTTTCTTTAAGAGATTTTGAAGCGATTCCAATATAAATTATATTATGGTTTCTCTCGAAGAGTATTTTTGCAAATTCTTCAGGTAAAGAATTAATGTCTTTAATTCTTAGACAATAAATCCCAGGACTATCTGGAACAAGATTGTCTATATCTGAACAATTTTTAAAATATTTAAGGTTCATTAATTTTGTCATGATATTATTTAATAAATTAGGTAAATATAAATATTGGTGATTGTCAAGGTTTCTGAATAGTTTTAATGTTTTAGATTTCACCTAATCTAAAATATTTATTGCAAAGTTATAAATTAAAATTTTAAAGTTTTTAGAACATTATAAAATTGAGTGAAATTAAACAAAAATTAAAGAAAATAAGGACTAATCATCTAATTAATCTCTGTATTTTGGTTTATTTTGATGTGAGTGGATTAAAATTTAAAAAGAAAATCGCTTTGATTATTAATTATCTTTTAGAAATTTAATCATATCTTGACCGTTCTTAGTTAATTTTATGGTTGCATTTTTGTATTTGCCTTCAACAGTTAATAATTCCCAAGGTTTATGACGAAGATGTTCAATTATATTGCGTGTGACACTCATATACATCTTACTTTTTTCTTTTCGGTCAGAAGAAGTATAGTTATTATAAATCTCCTTTACTATTTCTTCTTTTCTCACACCTTTGTTTTTGTCCTTAGAGATAAACATCATAACTTTAATTTTTTCATCATCAGGTAAATGTGTTTTATAACTTGGTATTATAAATATATCCTTAACACCTTTTGTAAGTGGATTTAATTTTTTATCAGGATTATAATCTGTATAAGTTTCGGGTTCAACATAATATGGCTCAATCGAAACATTCTCTTTTTTAAATAACATAGCAGCCATAGTACCAGCAATAGTACAAATTGTTGTTCCTGAAGAGACATTTATGTATATATCATGTTTTGTTTCTTTATCAATTATTTTTCTCATTTCGCGAAGTACAACATAAACATTTTTTATATCACATTTAATTATTTCAAATTTGATATCTTTTTTATCAAGTGTATTCGTTATATCATCAAGATACTTTTTTGCTTTATCTTCACCCTCACGAGTTATAAGATACACTTTATCCGCTTTGATCTCGTTAGCTTTATAA
>WTCB01000121.1 GCA_013138765.1 Candidatus Nanohaloarchaea archaeon | reverse complement strand
CTGACAAGACTGCGAGTTATCCAAAAAGATTTAACTCCTTTTATGTTACTGGGTGTCTCTCGATTAATATACTTTAAAGGATTTTTTATAAATTCCTCATACATTGTAGTAACACTAGTTGATTTAGATGTTTCACCAACACAATAAGAACGCATATACTTATTTTAAAATAAAACTTTAAATATATTTATACAACTAATCAATGATTAAAAAACTCTAATTGTTGCTCAAAACAAACCCAATCTGCCCAAAACTGATACCGCCATCACCGGCAGGCACCTTTAAATTAATCAATACACCATTCTCAATCATGTATCCAGTAACATACCGATTATAAGCCACCCCGCCAGAGAAGACAATCGGCAAATCTTCTGAAACTGATTCTGCAATCATGTAAAGTCCACGGGAAACATAATCAAATACAGTTGCAGCAAGTCGTGATTTATCTTTATCTTTATTTTCCCACAAAAACTCAAAAAGTACTGTCGTATTAAGTATCAAAACACCATCAGATGTTTCAATCACAGGTTCAAGTCCATAAGGAGTTGCACCGGAGACAGAACTTTCAAGAGTGATTGCAGGCTCACCCGAATAAGTTCTCTTATTGCATATCCCTAAAAGATAAGATGCAGCATCAAATATACGCCCGCAGCTTGTAGTCTTCAAGATATTGAAATCCTGATCAATCTGTTTCTTCCACATGACTGCAGAACTGCCGAACACATCTGAAAGTTCAGCATCATTTAAAAATCGCGACAAGATGCCAAATAGCATCTTTTTAGGTTCAAGAACCGCAGATTCACCACCGACAAGAATCTGCTCGCTAAGATGCCCGACACGCCTGTAATCACCATCTTTAACGACAAAGACTTCACCGCCCCAGACACCACCATCAAGACCATATCCTGACCCGTCACAGGAAATGCCGACAAAAGATGAGAGCCCATGTTCAAGACCGACCGAATAAGCATGAGCCACATGATGCTGTACAGGAACCACACGAGCACCAATTTTTGAGGCGAATTCATAAGCATACTTTGTAGAATAATGATCTGGATGCATATCACAGACGACAATAGATGGTCTTGATTTAGTAATCTTCAAGAAAAAATCAATATTTTTTTCCCAGGCATTAACAGCCTTCACATTCGACAGATTGCCCATGTGCTGTGATACAAAGACCTTGCCATCTTTGTAGATTGAAAATGTATTTGATTCATCAGCACCTAACGCGATAATCTCAACATCATTTTTGACCCCCACATCAATAGACCTAGGTGCAAATCCGCGCGAACGCCGAAGAAACAATCTTTTATCATCAATAAATTTAATGACCGAATCATCAACCCTATTGACTATTTGTCTATCATCTGACAATTCAAGATTGACCATCGACTGAGATTCTGTATCCATAGGCTCTCCCGGAACATTGCAAGATGTCATGACCAAAGGCACTTTAATCTTATCTAAAATTAGATAATGCAATGCTGTATAAGGCAACATGATACCTATGCTGTCAAGTGCCGAAACTTTAAGAAACGACCCTTTATCTTTTTTTTGAAGGACGACAATTGGTCTTTCTTTAGATGTAAGTTCTGATTTTTCAGACGATGAGATTAGCGCAATATCAGTTACTAAAGAAATATTCCCGACCATGATAGCCAATGGTTTTGACGGTCTTTTTATGACCTTTCTGAGCATCTTCAATGCATAAGGATTAGTTGCATCACAGCACAGATGATACCCACCCACACCTTTGATTGCAACAATGTTACCGTTCTTAATCTCAGAGACTGCGCAATCGACAGCCTCACTTGACGTTGCAATCATTTTACCGTCCTTAAAGAAACTAAGTTTGGGTCCGCAGTCGTGGCATGCTATAGTCTGCGCATGATATCTCTTGTCAAAAGGATTAAGATACTCTTTCTTGCATTTGTCGCACATATTATACTCAGACATTGAAGTCATATTGCGGTCGTAAGGCATATCTTTTGTTATAGAGAATCGCGGACCGCAGTTGGTGCAGGTAGTAAAATGATATCTGTGTCGCCTGTTAAGATTATCATTTAGCTCGCGCAAACAATCCGCGCAGATGGCAGTATCAGGCAGAACCTCAGTAATGCCACCACCTAACTTAGAACCTAATATCTCAAAATCAGAAAAGAAAGAATCCAAAATATCAGTCTTCTCGATATCAATATGATCTATGACTGCCATCGGCGGTAATCTGCTTTTATCTTTCAGAATATCGACAAATGCGCCGTCATCAACAACAATCTCAACACCCCTGCTTGTATTTCTGACATATCCTTTTAGCGCAAGCCTTTTCGCCTCACGATAGACAAAAGGTCTAAAGCCCACACCCTGCACAGCGCCAATCACAATTATTTTATAGAACATGAGTTATCAATAATATATTGTAATAGAAAATTTAAAAGAATGAAAAAACATCAGCACACATTAGCACCGTTCTTGATCATCTTATCAACACTCAACAGCACGACATCCTTACCTTTCTCAGCTGCAAGAACCATACCTTGAGACTCAATACCGCGAAGCTTGGCAGGCTTTAAGTTCGATACGACAATGACCTGCTTGCCTTTCATCTCATCCGGCTTGTAATACGCTTTCATGCCGGCCACGATCTGCCTTACCTCAGTCCCTAGATCAACAGACAAGACATAAAGCTTATCTGCTTCAGGATGATCCTTGACATCAACGACCGTGCCCACCTTAAATTTCAACTTGCTGAACTCTTCATAAGTTACCATACCATCACCATCATCTTTCTCACTTTTCTTTGAACTTTTTGAACCCTTCGCATCCTTGCCCGAAAACATGACCTCAAACTTATCTGCATCTTCCTTCTCAATCTTCTTGAAAAGGATAGAGGGTTTACCAAGCTTCTGCCCAACCGTCAGGACAGCACCGCGAGACTTGCCGACATCATCTTTGTACCCTAGCTGTTCCCACAAGTCCTCTGAAGACACCGGTACAAACGGATAAAGAAGCCTGCCGATTGTTGAACAGAGATTAAGGCACACATTAAGCACAGTACCGCACCGCACCTTATCAGTTTTAACAAGAACCCAAGGTTCATTCTTCTGGAAATACTGATTAGACAGGTTAGATATCTCAAGGACAGTCTTCAGAGCCTCTTTGAGTTCAAATGTCTCCATCTTAAGAGCATATTTCTCTTTAAGTTTTTCAACCTTATCAATAACTTTTATATCATCAGGAGAGAGCGCACATTTAGGAACTTCACCGAAATGTTTCTTAGAGAATGACAACGTCCTGAACAGGAAATTACCTATGTTTGCAACAAGCTCATTGTTGGTCTTATCCATCAGATCCTGCCAGCTGAAATCATAGTCTTTATGTTCAGGCAACGTCACAGACAGATAGAATCTCCATAATGAAGGTTCAATACCGACCTTATCTAAATCAGATGTAAATATACCTACATTCCTGCTCTTTGAAAACTGCTGACCCTGATAATTAAGGTACTCATTTGACGCCACATAATCAGGAAGTGTCCATTTACTGTTTGACATCAGTTCAGACGGCCAGATGATAGTATGGAACGGCACATTATCTTTTCCAAGGAAATGAATGATTCTCGTATCCTTAGATTGCCACCACGTTTTCCAATCTTTCTTCAAGTAATCACGGGTGAACGCGATATAACCTACAGGCGCATCAAACCAGACATAGAAAACTTTGTCCTCATATCCTTTCTTAGGTATCTTAGTGCCCCATTTAAGATTACGGCTGATACATCGTGGTTCAAGCCCTTCCTTTATCCAGGAGAGCGGCATGTTACGGGTTACACCTTTCCAGTCACGCTTAGATTCAATCCATTTCTTAAGAGACGGCGACAGTTTAGGCAGATCAAGGAACAGGTGCATATCTTTTCGGACTTCAGGAGTCCTGCCGCAGAGCTTGCATTTAGGTTCTTTAAGTTCAGCAGGTTCCAAGAATTTAGAGCAGTTATCGCACTGGTCACCTTTAGCGCCATCGAAACCGCAATGCGGACAGATTCCTTCAACATAAGAATCAGGCAGGTACCTGTCATCGTGCTTGCAGTAAAGGAGCGTCAATTCTTTCTCAAGTATCAGACCTTTCTTGTCAAGGTCAGTAAATATTTCCTGTGTCAATTCCTTATTGGTCTCAGAACTGGTACGACCGAAATTATCAAACTCAATCCCCAACCAATTAAAATTGGTAAGTATATCATCATGCATCTGCTTACAGTATTTATCAGGTGTCAGACCTCTTTTCTGCGCCTCAATCTCAGTCCGTGTACCGGACTCATCAGTACCGCAGATAAAAAGAGCATCGCGACCATTAAGTTTCAGGTACCTTGAATAAATGTCAGCACGGAGCGTACATATTATGTTGCCTAGATGGGGCACATTATTCACATAAGGAAGTGCTGCCGTTACCAGAGTTCTTTTAAATCCAACTATTATTAACACCTAGATTAACTTTGAAATGAAATTATATAAAATAATATTTTAAATTAAGAAAAAATCAAAGGTTTTTGATAATATTTCTTACATCGCGAATCACAATTGATGGTTTCTCCTCAGCCAAAAGCCCTGAAAGATCAGCCTCACTCGATTCACCTGTAAGCACAAGCCCCGTCCTGAAACCGCACAGGTTACCAAACTTGATGTTTGTTTTAAGATTGTCCCCAATAAGAAGAGTATCTTCAGGAAAAAGGAAGATGTCCTCTAGAATCCGTGATTTCATGACAGCCGAGGGCATACCCAAAAGAATGACATCAGCTCCAGTATAATTCTTGACAGATTCAACCACAGACATCTCAGCAGGATAAGTCTCATCATCAACGTACCAATTACGATTTATGCCGGTCGCATATAATTTAGCACCTTTCTTGACAAGATCACCGATTTTTTTAAGTTTCATATAATTAAAATTCCTGTCAATTGAAAGAAGTATGTGATCTGCATTGTCAGATACTGTTATCCCGCGCTCACCAAGCTCAGAGATAAGTCCGCGCTCACCACAGACATAGACCTTGCTGATTCCTTTTGACTCAAAATAATTAGCAGCAACGTATCCAGAAGTTATTATCTCATCCTCTTTGGTCTTGAGCCCGAGCTTCGTCAATTTTTTAGCCATCATATCTCGTGTAAGGACACAGTTATCAGTAACATAATACACTTTCTTATGTCTCTTTTTAAGTATAGATATAAGTTTTTCCATGTGCGGATTAAGCGTATTCCAGCGCATGACAGTCCCGTTGATCTCAAATATGAAAGTCCTTATAGACCCAAAATTCACAAACATACCGAATAATTGTAAGAAATAGATTTATATATTTGTCTTTTTGACTTGACTGATTAATGACACAACAAAAACCAGCAATAAACAATATAAGACTAAAAAACCATATTATTACCATGGCACGCGAACCGGTGGCTGAAGGTTTTTATCCGGGAGATGCAAAGATCCTGAAACTCATGCTTGACAGACTGTTCAAAGACACAGAAAAGACAGTTGACAGAAAAGTCATAGGGCTTATTGCACCCCATGCAGGATACCTGTACAGCGGAAAGACTGCAGCAAAAGCATATGCGCAGATTGAAAAAGAAT
>WTCB01000125.1 GCA_013138765.1 Candidatus Nanohaloarchaea archaeon | reverse complement strand
TTTTTCTTTCATTGTCTCTTCTGAAAGGGCAAACTCTAAAGAGATATCTTCAAGACCATTATCTGTTCCAACCAATCCCAAATACATATTAAAATATTTGCCAATAATTCCATTAGCAGGTTCTTCACCCACTAATGCTGACAGTTCTTCAAGAACCTGTATGTTGAGATTTTGTGGACCTTTGTTTGTTGAGGATATAAATTTAAGATAATTTATTGGATTTTCTGGATCATCAAACTTATATGTCGTTTCTTCGCCATTTATTATCTGTTCACTCAAAACGTCTTTGAATATTATGTTTTCATAAACTTCGCCAGCGGATCCGCCACCGCCACCTCCACCACCTCCGCTGCTATCTTTGTTATTAGTTGGATTCGTGCTTGATGTGGTTGCATCATAAATAGTTACTATGCCATTATTAATTGTGTATGGGACTGCTTGACCTTGCGTGTTACTAATTATAACATTTTCAAGATTGATGTCCGATTTTCCTAATGTATCTTTTGCGGTAATATTTATTGTGATGAAATTTTCTGGTGTATTTACATTATAATCCCCCATTATTGATGTATATATATTTTTTCTAATTCCTGCTGTATCGTCTTTTGTGTCATCTACAAAAAATGTTGATGCTCCGTCTTGAGTAAATAAATCTCCTTCATATATATCATTAATTGTGATTGCTGATGAATCATATACTATGTTTGCCTGCATACCTACAATTGGTTCTGTTATGTCTGATACAAAAACATTTAGATGAAAATTTTCGTTTTTGTGTATTGTATTATTTTGTGGTGTTATTTCAACGGTAATATATGCGTTGCTTATTTCTTTGTTATCTATACTATCACTCGAGGCTGATGCTTTGGGTATCAAGTCTGGTATCTTTGGTTGAATTGAGTCTAATTGAGATAGTATATTTTGATATATTGTATCTATATTATTTGTTGAATCGTTATGGTCAATATCTATAAGTGCGCCAAAACCTGCTAGTACTAATGGACCTGTGAGTGCTATTGATGCTGTTTTGTTGAATGTATTTCTTTGGTTTGAACATATCTTCTGTGTTTGTGTTGTTCTGCATGATTTTTTATTTGTATAGGTTGCACCTGCATTTAATTGGTTTTGATCTGATTTTTGTTTTAATTGGTTTGCTGCGTTAAACATTAATGTTTCATATTTAAAAAGAGTGTTTAATTCTTTTTTTGCAGAGTCATTAAGTTCTGTAGTTTCAAGAATTTTAGAAAAATTAATGGATGCTTTTGTGTATTTAATATCTCTTAAGCAATTAAACTCTTTTTTCCCAAGATATGTTTTGCATGAATCTATAAGTCTTTTGTGTTTTTCAATATCATATATTTTTTTATTATTTAAATTTATTATATCACAATAATTATTTTTGTTAAACATGGTTATAAATTGATCTGCATAAATTATTTTTTGCATGACGGTTGCCCATACATTTTCTGGTGTGTATATTGCATCATTTAAATATGATGAAATTGATACTGTAAAATCAAAGACATTTCTACTATTACTACTCTTATTTGGTTTTTTTTCCTTTGATAATAAAATCATTTGATGGTGCCCCGTAAGTATTATTTATAAATTTAATAATTGTATTTTCAAGTTTTGGAATTAAAAAAGTTATTGTCTATAGAATATACATTTCGTAATAATTTATATGATTTGTGTGTGTTAATATAACTTTATATATTTGTATGTGTTTTAATTACTAAGTAATATTAAATCATTGGCTAGGTGTTAAATATTTATTGTGTCGTGTTAGATATTTTAATTTTTAATAGGAATGTATATGTTGTTTTTTTAAATTTTTATTTTGGGCATATATAATCTTTTTAGAATTGATTTTATCTTTTTTAGAAATGCTTGTCTTTGATTGTGAATGAGTTAAATGCAGATATATGTAGGTTGCGGGTGACTTTGATGCCATCAACTTTTGACAGTGGCGGACCCTCTTTTAATTTGTCTATGTAATTGTCTATTTCCTCTTTTGAACCTTCAGCTGTAATCTCAACTTGTCCCGTATCTGTGTTTCTGCACCAGCCTTTTATATTGAAATGGTCTGCCCAGGTCTTTGCGAAGCGCCTGTAGCTTACGCCCTGCACTGTTCCTGTGACGATCAGATTTATTTGATACATGTGTGTTATTTATAAAACTCTCTTAATAAATTTTTGCATGAGACATTTCTATGTTAAGTCGACAAAAGGCAAGACTTGCGGGGATTTCAACCTTAATGATACTGCAGGCGGTGCAGGACGGCTTGATATCATTGCGCGATCTGTCAATTCTGCATTCTGGCTGTCGCATTCATTAAGGACTGATGTCAATTTTCATACTATCCTTTTCGGAGAACCAAATCCACCTATCTACATTGAGATTGTCGGCGAGAAAGTACGGAAGGTTCAGCCTGATGAAAGAAACATAACTATCTTCCTTAAGAAAGCGATTGAAAGGTTCAATGAAGCAAGATTTACCCAGACCACGCCCGGCATCTATTCTGGTCGGCGTACTTTTAACGAGATGCTAGAGAAACACAAAGATTGCGATTTTTATCTATTGTCTGAGGATGGGGATGATATCTCTGAAGTTGAAATTTCTGACAATGCGTTCTTTATCTTAGGGGATAAAGAAGATCTGACACCTCGCGAGATTGAGGTTGTCGAGGGATACGGCGCTAAAAAGATATCAATCGGTAAAACACCGTATCTAACGAGTCATTGCATCGGGTTCTTGAATGTGTATCTTGACATGGTCAGTGAGAAAAAGTCTGTTTATTGAATAAAAATATAGATATTATCTCTTCTTTTTTTTACTTCTTGATTTTACTTTTTTAGCGGGTATATTCTTTGTTGATTTTTGGATAAGAACAGGAAATAAATCCTTTTTTTTGATACCGCCCAACTCATTATATGTCTGTTGAAGATATTCTTTATGGTCATTAAGCTTGCCTTTTAGTTTACGGTTCTTATACTCTTTAGAATAACTTTCAATCAGGCCTAATATATTATCTGTGTAAATATCAATTGAATTATGTTTTTTTGATAATTCTACAAGTTCTGTTAAAATCAGTGGCGAATATTTATTCATGCATTTTTGCTTTAAAAGATTGAACAACTCTTTTGGTGGAATTATTGTTTTTAAATCCTGTTTTATGTGGTTTTGGACTGACTTATTCATAGTGCTTATTGAAAAATCATGAGATGAACCATTAGTTCTTATATATGTTTCAATTTGAACAAGGTTCTCCTCTAAAGATTTAATGCCTACCATGAATTTATAGATTATTTCAGGATCAATCAGCTCTGTTTTCTTATTCCATGCTTCATGGCTTTCATCTTCTATGTATGTCAAAAGATTATGCGCTATCATTTTTGTATCTATAGAACTTTTGTTATTGTAGATCCATCTAAAAAATTGTGTTTTTGATCCATCTAATCTGTCGGTATTGAATTTAAATGGGTTCTCTATGTTTGCAATCAAATATAATTCAAGATATTTTTGAGCATCAAAATTGGAATTGATTATTTCGTTGTTAAATGCACCTTCTGAATAAGATTTTAAGAATTCAGTCTTTTCATCTTCAGAAACTTTAAATGTATGGTCTATAGGGGTTCTTTTTGGATAATTATCTATCTGTCTTCTTTTTGGTGGTCCATTATCTATTGCATAATGAGCATTGTCAAAAGTATTATGGTAATTTGGGTCTGATAAATCATCTGTACTTGAAGGACCAATCATTGCAGTAATTATATCGGACATTATTGAATCTGTGGGGTCTCGTACTTCTCGACTATAATCGCACATATTAATAATCACTCGTCCATAATTAAAATATCGTGTTTATTTGATTTATTTTTGTATGCAAATATTTATTAATGTTTCATCAATTTACGCATTTTTTCAAATATATGACACAATCCTTTTATAAAAATAATGTCATTAATATTAATCTTATGATAATAATTGATCTGGCTTCAAAAATCCTTGCGGACGGATATGTATGCGACCATTGCCTCGGTCGGCAGTTCGCAAAGCTCCTTTCAGGGTACACCAATAAAGAACGAGGTCGTGTGGTGCGTACTGCGGTCTGTTTTGCGCTTGAGACCGGCGATAAGATTAAAATAGACCCTGTCAATCTACAAGGTTTTAAATTCAGAAATTATAAGGTCAAAAAAACTAAAGTTACTGAATGTAAGGTCTGTGAAGATATATTCCTTAAGGTTCCTGAAAAAGCTGAAAGAGTAATTGAAAACATCAAAGATTATGAATTTGATACAATACTTGTCGGTGCCAGGCTTTCTGAAACACTAATTGATAATGAAGAAGCTCTCTGGGAGTTGGTAGGTATCGACTTTTGTGAATCTATCAAGATGGAACTGTCAAGGTCTATGGGACAGTTCATAACTACTGAAATCAAGAAAGACTTAGACCGTGCAAATCCGCAATTGACAGTCGTCTATGATTTTTTAGAAGATGACTTTGAGATAAGTGTCGGGTCATTGTTCATCTACGGCAAATACAAAAAATTAAAACGAGGCATCCCGCAGACTAAATGGCCATGCTCTAAATGTCGTGGTCTCGGCTGTGACTCTTGTGACTGGACAGGCAAACAGTATAAAGAGACAGTTGAAGAATTGATTGCTGCACCTGTTCTTGACGAGACTGAAGGTGTCAACTCTAAATTCCATGGTGCTGGTCGTGAAGACATAGATGCTCTTAACTTATGCGGGCGTGAATTTGTGCTTGAGATACTGGAGCCGATAAAACGGTCTGTTGACCTTAAAAAGCTTGAGAAAGAGATAAACAAGATAAATAAAGATAAAGTATCTGTTTCTGAACTAGCATCCTCTGATAAGGCAACTGTTGTCAGCCTTAAAGAAAAGAAAGCTGACAAGACTTATATTGCAGTTGTCGAGCTTGATGCACCCATAAAAGAAGCCGACCTTAAAAAGATAGATGTCTTGAAAGGCAAGGTAATAATGCAACAGACACCCGAACGAGTCACGCACAGACGCGCGGACATCACCCGCGAACGAAAAGTCCTTGATATCAGCTGCGAATTTGTTGACCCTAAGAATATCAGGATCAGAGTTACGGGTGAGGCCGGGCTTTACATAAAAGAGCTCATATCATCTGATAACGGACGGACTGAACCATCTGTAAGTGCATTGCTTGGTGTTGGTGCAACTGTAACTGCTCTTGATGTTGTTGACATTAAGTGATCATAGTGTTTGCGCAATGCATCTTCTCCCAAAACTTTATAAAAACATTCTGTCAATAATTAACATAAATCTTATGATTTTGTTAGAGTTACGTATGAAAATACAAAAAAGGTGAAAAATATGAGAAGATCCAGAGGATTCAGAAGCAATACACGACGTATATTATATATTGGAAGATCAGTACGAAGAACAATCACAAAGACACTTAGAACTTTCGATATTGGTGACAAGGTATTGATCAAGCATGATGCATCAGTTCAAAAAGGTATGCCGCACCCTAGATTTTATGGAAGGGCAGGCAACATTGTTGAAAAAAGAGGCATTGCTTATCGTGTTGCCATAAAAGATGGCAACAAGGATAAAAGTGTTATTGCACGACCTGAACATATAAGAAAAATGTGAGTGGTGATTGATATCTTAAAGACAATTTCAGAGAAGCCCATTACATTTGCCGAAGCTAAAAGTATACTTGAAGCTAAAGAAGCACAGCTGCATGAAAATGATAAAGAGTTAGGTCATGAACAAAAGATTACTCTTGAGTATCTGAGGACTATTTCAGTCTTGGATCAAAAAATTGCGGAGGATACTGCAAAAGAACTTATTGAGGCTGTGCCTATACTTAAAGACCATCAGATTATGATGCTTGTAAATGTTCTCCCTGACTGCGAAGATGATGTTGATATCATATTTGCAAAAGAGCGAGTTAAACTTGACAAAGACCAGACTAAAAAGATTGCTGAAATAATCAAAAAAATCAAACCCAAAAAAGTAATCAAAAAGACTGTAAAAGAAAAGAAAGTTGAAGATGCGGCAGTCTCTGAAAAAACTGTTGACATTAAATCTGAAAAAGTTGCAACTGAAGACGCAGAAGAAGACAAATAATCTTTTAGTCTATAAATAGATAGATGCCCTAATTAACTAATAAGGCAAAGCAAAAAATCAGATAAGGTGATACATCATGAAAGATGAATACGGAATTGTACTCGATTTTCTTCATAGTGGACACTCTTTAGACAGGAGAGCTACACCTATTGCACAAGTTATCGGGGACACTAACTTCAATCTTTTAGAGGTTGAACTTAAAGACAGCCACACGATCAAGCCTCTTGAAAGTGTATATATCGGTACTGAAAAGCGTGAGATCGTAAAATCAATAAAGAAAAAGCTTGTATTCCGAGACCTTACCGGGAATGCAAAAAATGAAGTTGAGGATGCACTTGAAATAATCATCGATAACAAAAATGATAAATTTCTTGAGTTCTTTAATAAATCCGGACCCCTAACAACAAGACAGCATCAGCTTGAGCTTTTACCAGGCATCGGCAAGAAGCATATGTGGGAAATACTTGATGAAAGAAAGAAAGCGCCCTTTAAATCTTTTGATGATATAAAAGAGAGAGTCAAACTGCTTCCTAATCCTAAAAAGTCAGTCATCAAAAGGATAATTGATGAACTTGAAGGGGACACTAAATGGTATCTTTTTACAACACCGCCTAAAGGCTATGGTGAAGATGAGTATTGATCCTTGTTTTATTATCTGATTTTTTATCCTTAAATTCTTTAACTGATACAGAAGATATATATCTTTTTGTCACCAATGTAAAATGGGTGATTTTATGAACGAAAATATACAGCTTGTAGACCTAGGAAAGATTGGAGATGAACTTGATACTGAACTGTTGAGGGAAGAGATACTGAAAAGATTTGAAAAGATACAGGCCATTGATGACCGGACAAAAATAAAGATATATTTTAAGAAACATCATAAGACTGTGACTGGTAGCGCCAAATATGAAGTCAATGTTAAAGTGGATACGCCTAAAAAGTCATTTCAAGCAGGAAACACTGATTTCTCTGTAATTGATGCAGTTACAAGTGCTATGGATTCTGCTGAAAAAGAGACACGTAAATATTTTGATAAGAAAAAGTCTGAAAGGATAAATTCAGCAAGATTTTAAGACCCTAACTAAAAAGTGTTTTCATCATATCTGAAAGCTTCTCAAACTTTTGCTTGACAAGTGAATTGTGAGTTTTCAGATTTTTTGTTCTTTTCTCTATATCATCTATCTTTGGTCCTATCTCTTCCGGATGTGTTTTCTTGATTGCGTTTGAAATTCTTCTCAGCACTTCAAAATCACGCTTTAATTCTGTCTTTGATCTTTCGATATCAAGGATCTTTTCTTTGCTTTTTGAGATCTCAATAACTTTTGTGTCAACTATCTTTTTTATCTTGTCGGATTCAGTCTTGATCTTTTTTTCACGGCCTTCAATCTTGTCTATCTCTTTCTCAAGAGTTGATTCTTCAGACTTTAGTTTTTTTACAAGATGGATCAACTCATTTTTCTTGTTATCATAAGCTTTAAGATCTTTATTGAATGATTCTATATGGTTGATGTCTGAGTTCAAGACGTGTTCAAATGATCTTATGTGATCTTTTGATATCTTCAGCATATTTTCTTCTTCATCAAGATTTGAACCAACTGAATCTACTGCCCTGTTGACATCAGTCTTTAACTCTTCAATCTTTCCTTCTTTTACTTTCAAATTCTTTTTTGTTGATCTTAATACAAGCTCTCCTTGACTGTTGTAACTTGTTGTTATCATCTTGTCTTCAGAAAGTGCATTTGCCCAGGATTCAATGATTGAAGGCTTTATGTTCAGTTCGCGCGAGGCCTCACCCAATGTTATTGACCCTTCTGAACCTATGACTTCTAAAAGTTTATCAATCCCTGTCAACAATATTGTGTTTTTCCAGTCGCTCATCCGTTATCACTTAATGATATTTGTATAGATGCGTTAATATATCTTTTCTATCTTATAAGCATTTAAGCTATGCTTTAACTACACTTATTTATACGACCAAATACAATTTAAATGATATGGATAAGCGTGGTCAGTCTGGGCTGGAATATATGATGATAGTCATCATTGCAATGCTCCTTATGACACCTGCGATACAGAAAGGTACAACATTACTTTCTGACATGAAACAGGAAACAAATGTCATGCAGGCAAAACAGACAATAAACAGTATCAGTGATGCAACTGAGTCTGTGTTTGCGCAAGGCGAACCTGCAAAAATCACAATCAATGCAAAATTTCCTGAAAACATAAACCTAAGTTCTGTCGGTTCAAGAGAGGTTATGATCCGCCTTAATTCATATGGCGGCATTACAGACATTGTAAATCGGTTTGATTTTAATGTCACCGGCACACTCCCACAAGAAAATGGATATTATGACATAATAATTACAGCGGTAAAGATCTCAGGAGTCACATGGGTCAATATAACGGGCGAATAGTCTTTGTATATAAAATATTATTTTTAAGGATTGATAATGGTATGGGGTTCTTTATAAAAAAAGGTCAAAGCGGATTAGAATTCATGATGCTCTCAATATTTCTTCTTCTTCTGTTTACATCAAGCTATTCAATAATCCACAGAAACAGTGTGGATGCTGTAGATTATAGGAGAAATTACCTTGCCGGCTCAATCTCTGAAAAGATTGCATATGAGACAAATATGGCAGTGACTTCGGGTACCGGGTATTTTAAGCGGTTTTACATACCTTATGATATTTATGGTCTCACTTATAATATCACATTCTCAAGACGGTCTGTGTTTGTGGACTGGGTCGGCAATTCGCAAGCCGCACATATAGTTACAAGTAATTTTTCTGGAACATTCATCAAGGGATACAACTATATTGAAAATAAAGACGGTGTTATCTCTTTGAACCCCGCATACACGCAGGCACCTGAAATACAGGTCTCATACTCACCTAAATATCCACGACCTGAAGATGACATCACTATTCAGATATCTGCAGATGACAGCTATAACGGGAACCGTGACATTTATGGATGCTATCTGTCTTTTGACAGTTCTACATGGAATCTTTTAAATGCTGTGGATGGCATATATGATGAACCGATAGAGGTTGCAAGCACAAATATAGGCAATAGGACCAGTGCGACCTATACTTACTATGCCCGATGCAATGATACTGACGGATATGAAGCTGATGCTGAAATTACATTCAGGGTATCTCTTTCAGGTTCTGGATGGTGGGACAGCAATTGGAGATATAGGATCCCTGTCAATGTGACAGGTGATGATTATACACGAAATGATTATCCTGTCAAGGTCCGCATTAATTTTACGCAACGACTTATTGATGTAGGTGACGGTTTTATATTTGACAATAATTCCATACGGGCTGTGGAATGGGATGACGGATATGAGGTCAATGTCGAAGTTGCAACAAATTACAAAGAAATTACAAAAATTGAACAATCTTATCCTGACCTATGGGATATGACATCTGATTCTGATACCACCCGGATTGACTTTACTGGTGGTCTCAACCAGACAGGAAATTCTTTTGGGGTTTCAGATGTTAATGATGGCTGGGACTGGACTAATTCATCCATGCTTGCACCTTACGGACATAATGGTGCACAGGCAGATTATTTTGCCCGTTTCGGCGATCCTGACGGTGACTCTGACTTTGATACGGATGATGGTTTCGGTGCATCTAAACCTGATTATCCGGTTGATTCAAATTATATTGCAGTCATAATCGGGAACCTGGAGGATGATGCCAATACTGGTGAAGATATACTTGACAGCGGTGCATGGGGCATTAAGTTCTATATAGATGCACAGATGTATTCTGCAATAGAGGAGGGCGGCAAGGCATATCTTTCTTTTGATTATTATGCGGATGACCTTGACGATGACCTTGAAGAGGGCGCATGGATAAAGGCACGATTCGGCAATTCGACCGTCATGAATTATCTTGGTTCGGACCTTGATACCGGTCATACATACTCTGATGCAACACCTGAGATATGGGCATCTGTCGATGACCCTAACAATGGCTGGGATGATCTTGTATCTGGTGTGTTTGAGGATGATGTCAGTCCATATATAACCGGTTCGGATTGGTATTATCTTGATTTTGGCGGTAAAGTTGACTGGATGGATAATGATTCGAACGGGCACAGTACAAATGAGGGTCTCGGTGCATATTTTGATAATATTGAGCTTATGATCAAAAAGGAGACTTCAATGTATGACCAAAGTACAAATGCTACAATTGATGTACACTTTTTACTTGACGGAAATACCGATGTCGGTGAAACCAGATATTATTATGTTTATTTCGGGTCTGACAACGACACTAAAAATGCATCTGCATTGACCATGGATTATGATGCGGAATATCTCCATATAGGTTATTATTATACTAATGTCACCAAGATGGAAAATGCACTTGAATCACTTAGGACAGACCGATGGATCAATTCATGGACCCGTACAAATACAGGGACTGTGTCTCCGAACATTAAAGAGTCCACCATTGATCAAGATGTCAATGTAGTGATACTTGGGCAGTCTGACAGTCCAACTATGACTCTTGACTCATGGGTGCAGGACAATAATACATTGATCATATTTTCACCTAGCAAGGACCTGTCAACAGATCTTCCTATTTATGGATACAGTTCAAGCAACCATCAAAAATATGATGATCTCGATACGACTGTGTATACAAAACATATTGAATATGAATTAAGCCGTAATTCAATGAATTATGGGTCTATTGATCAAGGCATCTATGGTATACGTACACAGTCCTGCGTTGAAGCAGATGAAGGAGATAATCAGGTGATGATAAGCTATTGCGACTATTATGGCGGGGCAATAAGCCTAACCAATTATCCGTCAACGGCATCTGAGACCAGCGCATACCCCAGTGCAAAAGAGGACATACTTGAACGGTATCTGTGGAAACTTCTTTTTGAGAGAAGTAATCTGCCTGCGATATCTGTCGGCAGTGCAGAAGAATATTCAGGGTGAATCAGATATGGTATATATAAATAAAGGTGTAAACAGGAAAGGGCAGACATTTACGTCAGACTTTTTTGTGAGTGCAATAATATTCATGTTCATATTGAACATCAGTTATATCACCTGGAATTCTGCGCAAGATGTTACTGCTGAATTTGAGTCAGATAATATGCAGAAAAAAATATTTTATATAACTGATATGCTTACAAGAACCCCTGGATATCCTTACGGATGGAACAGTACTGATGTTGAACTTATAGGGCTCTCAGACAGTTCTAACATGATCAATTCAAGCAAGCTGGATGAACTTCAGAATATGAGTTATTACAACATGACATTTCTTTGGGGGATCACAGACTATGAATTTAATTTGACTGTGTCTGGTGATTATACATATAAGACATTCGGTAAAGATATAGATCATGATGCACGACACATAACACATATCGAAAGGGTTGTGCTCATAGATTATGGTAATGGTGCAATCGATAAAGGATACCTGAAATATACATTATGGAAAATGTGACCATCATGAAGACACGGGCGGGACTCATATTTACATTGGATGCTCTGATAGCACTTATGCTAATCATGGGCACATATGTCTTTGTCATGGACTACGATGTCCGTCCACTGCAGCAGAAGACTAATTATCAACAGCTCCATCTTACTTCTGGTGACGGAATGAACATATTCTCAAAGACTGTCTTCAATAATATCAATGAAACATTACGGGATGAAATCATCCTTAATACACAGGTCAATATTCTCGATATAAACAAGACATTGCCTGATATCATAGGTAAACTTTGGGCCTATAATGATACAGGTTATGCCTCATTGATCGTACAGCAGTTCTTTGAGGATATAATACCTATCGATCATGGTTACTCAATCAAGATCAAGGGTTCAGGAGATGACACTTCAATCCATACATCTTCCGGTACCCGTCCTAGTCTTGCCGAAAGTAAATTTTCGGTTTCAAGCTATAGGATAATATCCGGATATGAAGAGGATATACCTTCTGAAAGTTTTGTCGCTTCTGCATGGGCTGTTGAAGCGCGCAAGAACTCTACAAAGATAATCCCTTTCAATCTCGGGGGCAGTGGCTGGGGCGGCGAGAATTTCACAGTCGATAAATATTTCACTCTGCCTGCAAACACTACAATAAGTGATGCAACATTTGTACTATCTATACATTATTATCCTGATATAGAGGGCATATGGGTCAATGATGAATATTTTAATGAGTCTGATGTCGACTGGATATATTATGAATATGATGCGGGCGCTGGATATGGTGCATATGGAACTATAAATTCAGCCAGACTCAAAGATAGCATTTCATCGGGAGACAATCATATGAAAATAATAATCAAGAATGGAGAATATAATTCACATCTGCATCCTGGTATGTACTTAAAGATACAGCATCAGTCAAATCTGCTCTATGAACCTATCAAAAAGAAATTTTATCTAGACAATATTGTCGGCAATGCTGCAGCATGGCAGGTACAGGCATTCCATATACCTAAAGGTGCGAACATAACAGATGCGACTTTACATGTTGAAGGGAATCAGGTGGAAAAGAAAGTGAGCATATGGATCAATGATGATGAGATATACAGTGACGTCAGTCCACCTTCAAGCCCAAACCTTAATTTTTCATTTTCGGACATAATCGGCAATATCCATGCAACTTCATCGTCTGGTTCTTATTACAGTACTGGCGAAACCAATACTCTTGGAATATATCTTGACATGAATCCTTTGGGAAGTCTGCCTGTGACAGGCGGTATAGATGATTGTGAGATATCAAATGAATCTTATATAGAACTTGAATATACTATTCCTGGAGGAATACTTAAATATGGCATGATTGAAGTTACTGGTGTTGAAGAATTCAATAATGGTGGTCCTGAGCTTATCAAAAAAGCAAATTTTTCTTTGCCAGACCGGGAGATAACAAAAGCATTCATCCATCTTGCACAGTATTATAGCTGGAGAGTTGCGGTAGCTGTATGGAATGAGGATGAGAATGAACCGTCATGGCAAGGCAATAAATGGACAGATTATCAAATTTTCTTATCACCTACTGGACGTGCTGTGCCTACAGACATCTATGTCCCCCTTGATAGGTTGAACAAGGGCGAGGTCAACTGGATAAAGGTCAGGGATGGTTTTTTAGGGGGGAGCAGTGACAATGCCATACTCCCTGAATCAACCTTTGAGTTCAGCATGCTTGTGCCGTCAATGGTGGGTTACGGCGGTAATTTTCCTACAAAAGATGCAGCAATCGCTGATGCAAATTCACGGCTTGATGATATCTTAGGAGAATATGCTGAAGCTACATCTATAGATAATGAGGCGATATCTATGTCGCAGGTGCCGTGGATGTGGGGTCCTGCATACCTGACATTAGAGATGTGGAAATAGGAGATTATTATCATGATTGAGATACTGCGATTTAAACGGAAAGGATTTGTATATTCATTGTTCTCAGTGCTTGTCAT
>WTCB01000088.1 GCA_013138765.1 Candidatus Nanohaloarchaea archaeon | reverse complement strand
ATGCCGACATAAAAGATAAATGTAAAATTGCTTTGGTTAAGGGTCATAGATTCATAAGGAAAATATAATGACATGTTCAAAAAAGTTGATTGTGCACTATCATTCCAAACACAGGCACTAGTTGTATTTTGATCACAAGAGTCCTCCATAAATATATAATCACAATACAAATCCGTATTGATAATATTTTCACAAAAAGAGACATTCCACTCACAACCATCATCTGAAAACGCACCACATATCCCAGAATCATTAATATCAGCACACGTCAACTGCGCACCAGTCTCTTCACAAGCACCCATCTGAACTGCAGACACACTGCCAGAGAAAATAATAGCGCAGAAAAGCGCAAGAACCAAGACCACATATTTATTATCCATAAACAACATCTCATAATCCAATAGACTACAGCAAAATCACTACATCCATCAAGACTATAAGAATTAACAAAAAAAGTATATATATCTTTTCAAGACAGTAAATAACCTTTAATAAATCTTTCGGTTCAACACAAAAAACAGATAACAGTCACCACTAAATAAAAAATAATAAACAGAATTAATTATAAAAAATAAAAGAATGAAAAAGATAAAATACTTTATCTTGCGCCGTGAGCTTCTTTTTCTCGCCTTTGCCTTTCACTGACAGCCTTACTCTTCATGTCATTTTTGTATGCATTAAGTATCTCATCAGCCAGACACTGCGCTGCAGGTTTAGGACTCTTTACAGAACTAGCATAAGTTCCCTGAGTCATATGACGGAGAGCAAGATCAACCCTTCTCTGAGGCGATGTGACAACACCCTCACGGGAAGTCATCCCACCACGCCTGAAAGTAGTGACTTCTTCGATCGGTGCTGAATTCTCAATTGCGCGAACCAAGACTTCAACTGGATTAGTCTTCATATTCTTCTCAATGATTTCAAAAGCATCAACAACAATCTTTGTAGCCGTGAAAGTCTTGCCGACATTCTGCCCAGATGTAAATTTATGTTTACGGCCCTTATGGCCTGCCACAAATAGACGGTTGATAAGTCGCTCAACAATGTTAAGCTTAGACTTATAGAACTGAGCCTTAGCATGTCGTCCACCAGACCGTGGAACTAAGACAGGTTTAAGATTGACATATCCGACAAGACCTGGATCATTGACTTTGATGCCTTCTGTTTCCCATCTGTCGAAAAGTTTTATATCATCACTCATAATAATTACCTTATTGTTGTCTCTTTGATTTTCCGGAAAGTAAAGCTAAAAGAGAAAGACCATTCACTTTATTGACTCTCCATTTAACGCATGGAATGTCTCCGTATGGTCCACCTTGTGCACCACCTATACCTTCCACTGTAACTTCATCATGCTCTTTGATATGGTTGATAGCACCATTACCAGGAACAAAAGCAGTTATCTGCTTACCGTTTTTGATAAGCTGAATCCTTACGCATTTCCTCATGGCAGAATTTGGCTGTTTTGCTTCCATCTGTCTCTTCTCAAGAACAATAGCTTTAGCTTGGGGACTGCCCTTGAGAGGATCTTTCTTGACTTTAAGCCCAAGCGTACGACGCTTGTAGTTTATGTCTTGCCATCTCTGCTTCTTCTTCTTTGACTTCAAATTTCTTGCACTGTATAATCCTGGCATTCAAACACCTTTGTACGATAATTTCTTAAATGTATCTATTATTTTAATTCAACAATATCAATTTTTGTAATACTGAATTGTCTTTTAAGGAATTCACCCATAATCTTTATATTATTACCTTTTTGACCGACGATAAAACGCTTATCCCGCGAAAGAACAAAAAGACGGATCATCTTACGGCCATCCTCTTCATAGACTTCAAATCGCTTGACTTTCCTCTGGAAAACATTTGAAAGGAATCGGTTCAAGTCTTTTGAATAAAGATATACTTTTAGGTTCTTCCCGACTTTAGCACTTATACGCTTTATATTTGCACCATCTTTGCCGATGAGATCATATATATTTTTAGTCTTTACAACAAAATATAATGTATCTCCATCAAAGACACTATCTACAACACTACATTTTGAAAGTTTCTCAAACTGTATTATATCCCTTATTGTTTGTGTATCAAACGCGCGCATATTACCAACATACAATTATAATATCCAAAAACACATACTTTATGCTTTCTTTTCGGATAGACCTAAGACGGAAATATTGAATGGTTTCCTGCAGATTTCACCAAGATCACTGCTATCCCCATCAAAATCAGCAACAGGTACCTTTGAAAGTTTTGCAGTATAAGTTACATCATCCCGTATATTACCAGGGCAGTTAGATGATAAGATCACATCACTAAGATTACCTTGACGCACTGCAACCATAACACTATTTAACCCAATTATAAGATTTCCGTTTGTTTCTGCTTTTTTTATCTTTACACTTATATCCATAAGTTTCACCATCATTTCTTATTATTTTCATCAACCTTGGCTGATGTCTGTGTCTTCATGGCAACTTCCACAAGACCCGTACCGACCCTTGCAGTCTTGCCGATCATGACATTCTCGACAATACCATTAAGTTCATCAGATATTCCAGCTACAGCCGCTTCAACAAGATGTTTTATTGTCTCCTCAAAGTTAGCTCTTGCCAAAACAGACGACTTTGAACCGCTAAGACCATATCGCCCAATTGCCTGTATATCACCAGACTGAGTCATAGTATCAGCAACTAAAAGAAGATGCCTTACATCAGTATCTACACCTTGAGCACGAAGAGTTTCAGTAATTTCTGAAACAATGGTTGTTCTTGCAGCTTCAATACCAACTGTATCCGCAATCTCAAATATATTATTTGAAACCATACGAGATATATCAATACCTTCAATCTTTGATACTTTACCTAAATTAGACCCAAGCGTATAAAGTACAAAATCATCACCCGTCTTTTCAACAATACAATGAGTTATACCTTTTATGCCCTTAACATGGACCTCACGAAGCTTGAACCTCAATGTCTGAAGATCTTTGACCGTAACCTTATCCTTATTCATCTCAAAGATAATCTTATTGCCATCAATAGTTCCATTTAGATTCTTGATCTTACGCTTGACAGCAGACACAATCTTGTCAGGAGCAATGGATAATTTATCAATCAATTTTTTATCAAGCTCAACTTCAACAGTCATGTTTCCAAGATCCAACGAATCAAGAACCATGATATGCTTAAGATTTGTCTCTTTTATGCTTGACGCAATATTGATTGCCTTTATCTTAGTATTGAATTCTTTCTTAAGATATATCTTCATTGCAGGAGTGACCGGAGCCTTCCTTGCATCAAAAATCTCAAGAATCCTTGGAAGACCTTGAGTTATATTAAGACCGATACCCGCAGCTCTATGGTAAGACCTAAGAGTTGTCTGTGTTGCTGGCTCAGAGATTGACTGAGCAGCAATGACACCGATAGCATCCCCATAATCGTAATACATATCACGATATTTATCTTTAAGAGATTTCTTTAATGCACCTTTTTCTTTAGCACTTATATCTAATTTATCGATATTTTCTTCATAAAGTCCTAAAACATCTTGAACAACTGATTCATCCATAATAATCACACCACAGTTAACCTCAAACATTTATCAGCTTGCCACCATCACTTTTTGATGGGTCAATGCCGTCCTCACCTGCAACAAACTGAACAATTCTTCCAGAACTGTCCCTTGCAGAATGATCCCTTGCCACAAGTATATCCTGTAACGCATTGACAAGACGCCTCTGCATATATCCAGAAATTCTTGTCTTAAGGGATGAATCCATTATACCTTCACGACCTTTCATAGCCTCAAAGAAAAATTCAGTAGGCGATAATCCCTGCTTATAACAGGATCTAACAAAACCATGAGCTTCAGCAGAAAGATCTCCTCTCTTATAATGAGGTAATGTACGATCTTTATAACCTCTGAAAATCCTGTGACCTTGCACAGTTTCAGGACCGATTATGCCCGCCATGAAAGTAAGATTCTGAATACTTCCTCTAGCACCAGTCTTTGCCATTATCTGCGCATCATTATCTTTTGCTTCCTTTGCAATCAGGTTCTGGCTCTTATTGACTATCTCAAACAGTTCAGACAATATAAGACCTTCAAGTGTCTCTTCAGGAGTCAGACCAGGCTGAACCTCAATCTTACCTTTGTTGAACTCATCGATCAAAGCATAGACTTTGACAAAATGCTCATCAACAAAACCATTGATGTCATCTTTGACAGATTGCGGTACATCTTCTTCACTCACAGAGATCGTAAAACCACGGTACATAAGATATTCAGTTGCCAGTCGCGTTATCCTCTCAAGGAAAACCACAGCTTCACTGTGACCGAATTCAAGATCAATCTTATCAAGGATCCTTCCCTTGAATGGAGATATAGCATTTTGATCAATCACACCAGAGATCATCTCACCATCTGCGACCTTGACATATGCATCATGAGTACACTTCTCTTTTTTGCAAGTGCCACACTTTTTGCAGATGTTTGCCTGATATTCAACATCAAGACCTTTCGGAAGTATGAAACTCATAAGTTCTTTTCCAGTATAGATCTCTTTCTTGAGGTCAACTACAACACCAACCTTAAACAGAAGCTGAGCTGCAAGCTCTTTTGATATCACAGTACCCTCACGAGTGATAAGGTACCCGCCCGATATGAAATCCTGCACACCGCCTATTATAGGTCCCCCGAAACGAGGTGACCGTATATTTTTCTCAACAAGCATCAACTGTTCAGCTTCAGCACGTGCCTCAGCAGTCTGAGGTACATGAAGATTCATTTCATCCCCATCAAAATCCGCATTGTACGGAGTACATACAGTAAGGTTAAGCCTAAATGTCTTATGAGGTAAAACTTTTACACGATGGGCCATCAAAGACATCTTATGCAGTGATGGTTGCCTGTTGAATAGTACAATATCACCATCACTTATATGCTTCTCTAAAATATATCCTTCAGAAAATTCATTCATGATATATTCCTTATTCATATCAATGATTTTTTTCTTAAGGCCATCTGGACGGATAACATAATTTGCACCGTCTTTTGCATCAGGTCCGCGCAATATGCATGCTTTAAGTTCATCAATATTATCTTTAGTTCCCCTTATTGGGATAGTAAGTTCACTTGCTATCTTTTCAGGAATACCGACATCATTGACACCAATCATCGGATCTGGTGAAATAACAGTCCTTGCTGAAAAATTAACCCTTTTACCAGTAAGATTATTTCTGAATCGTCCATCTTTAGACTTCAGCCTTTGAGATAATGTCTTAAGCTGCCTACCTGATCTATGCCTTGCAGGTGGAACGCCTGTCATCTCATTATTGAAATATGTAGCAATATGATACTGCAATAATTCCCAAAGATCATCAAGGATGAATTCAGGTGCACCTATCTCAAGATTATTCAATAGACGCTGATTGATCCGGACAATATCTACAAGTTTATGTGTAAGATCATCTTCACTTCTCTCACCGCTTGTAAGAGTGATTGACGGTCGTGTAGTGATTGATGGTACTGGCAATATTGTAAGTATCATCCATTCAGGTCTGCCCCCATTAAAATTAAGATGTTTAAGATCCTCATCAGAAATCTTTTCAAACTGCTCTCTTGATTCTTCAGCAGTTATGACATGATTGCCCCTCTTAAAAGACATAGGTCTTTCAAACTTAATCTTTTCAACAGGTTCATTACAGACAGGACATGTCTTTGGAACAGTAAGTTTGTTTAAAGTCTTATCATCTTTAATCTTGTCCTTGTCAACCAAAAGCCCGCCACAAGAACCGCATGTATAAGTAAGCATAGTCTTTATCGGCTTAAGGTACAATATATTATATACGGGTTTTGCAAGATCTATATGTCCAAAATGCCCCTGACACTCACCAGATCGCCCACCACAGGTCTTACAACGGATACCAGGATCAATGACACCCATACGTGTATCCATGACACCGCCCTCAACAGGATACGCATCTGCATCATATACTTCAGATGTAGTTATAAGAATTGCAGACATCTTCTGTATCATTTTTGGTGAAATCAGCTTAAATTTAATTTTGTCAATCATTACCATATCAAATCACGCAACCTCAATTATGAATTCTCCGGTATAATCTGTGGATATATCAGAAGACTCTTAAGCTCATCAAGCATCAGCTTGAAAGCATATGCCATCTCAATATTGACAATTGATTCATTTTTACATAAAGGACAATATTTCTTGTTCTTTATATGATCATCAATCGCAACAACACCACAGTCTTTACATACTGGTATTGATACCTTATCTGATCCGAACCGCTCACGGAGAGTTATAGGTGCACCATGAGCGATGAAACAATCTTTTTCCATTTCTCCAAGCCTTAGGCCACCCTCTTTTGAACGGCCTTCAGTTGGCTGTTTTGTCATCAGTGCAACCGGACCTTTAGACCTTGCATGTATCTTCTTTGATACAAGATGATAAAGTCTATAATAATAAGTGATGCCTGTCAATATAGGCACTTCCATCTTTTCACCGGTAACACCATTATAAAGTGCTTCTTTACCATCATCTCTAAAACCAAGATATTTCAATGAAGTCCTTATATCTTCTTCTTTACCACGGAAAACAGTACCATTGATTCTTTTGCCTGCTAAAGCACCAACTTTTCCAGCAACAATCTCAAGAAGCTGGCCCACCGTCATACGAGACGGCATAGCATGAGGATTTACAACCACATCTGGAACAATGCCATCAGCAGTAAATGGCAGATCCTCTTCAGGAACAACAAGACCGATAACACCTTTCTGACCATGTCTTGTAGCCATCTTATCTCCTACTTCAGGAGTTTTTGTATCACGGACAACTACAGATAATATTTTATTGCCCTCTGCATCAGATGTAAGCACAACTTTTTCAACAGTACCCTGATTACCATTTGATACAGTAAGTGAATTATCTCTGTAATTCTGAAGACCCATCTTAATCTCTTTTGAGATGCCGAGGAATCTTAATGGAGATATCTTACCGACTAAAACACCTCCGACAGGTACCTTAGATTCGATTTCAACAATACCTTGTTCATCAAGATGTTCATAATCTTCTTCACTGCGATATCCTTTAACGCTTGCATCAGGAATGCATACACTATCTTCCTGACCACCCCAATATCGCCTAAAATCAGTAACAAATGACCTAAATGCAACCGAACGGCCAAGACCACGATCTAAAGAAGCCTTATTGATTATCAGAGCATCTTCCACATTATAACCATAAAATGTAGATACTGCAATCACAAGATTATGGCCCGATGGATGTGTTTCAAGACCGACTGCATCCATACTGTCAGTCTTGACAATAGGTACTTGCGGATAAACTAAGACATTATAAGTAGTATCATCCCTTAAAAGGAAATTCTGTAAAGGTATCCCTATAGACTGGACTGCCATACGAGACCCATAATTTAGACGGTCACCACGATTCTTTTCAGGAAATACTAAAACAGAAGCCGCAACACCGAGTATCAATGATGAATCAAGTTCCATGTGCGTATGTTCTTTTGTAATTTCATCCCTAGACACAGCAATATATGCATTCTCTTCTTCTTCAGCATCAAGGTATTCAACAATGTGATTCTTAAAGATTTCATCCCAGGACATCTCATCATTTTTAAGTTTATCATCCATCTCAGCAGTAAGCAAAGATTTACCATCCTTGACCACAACAAGAGGTCTCCTGACACGACCGGAATCAACATTGATCTGTACCTCATCCTTATCGTCATGATAAGCCACATTCATCGTTTCAGGTAACTTATTAGTCCTTCTTTTTTCTATAAGTGCTTTAACAAGTTCTAAAGGCTTGTCATGCTCACCTATAAAATAACCGTTAACATAAACTTCACTCATTTTTAACACCCAATCCATTCAATACAGATTTAACTTTTTCTGTCTCTTCATCATAAGAATCAGTAGTTACTTTTGCGCCCAGCGCAAGGAACTTCCGAAGACCGATATTTTGTCCTTCAGGGGTCCGTACTGCACAGAGCCGACCCCAATGAGTTGCATGAAGTTCTCTTGCCTCATAATGTTCTTGTGTGGACGACAGAGGAGAAACAACACCCCTCATATGACCTAAAGACCTTACAAAATTACTTCGTTCAAGCCTCTGGCTGACACCAGTCTGATTAGCAAAGTCACCGACGGCCATAGCTCGCATGATCTGTTTTGTAAGCACACCTGTTATGACAATGCTTTGCAGACTTGGAAGTCTCCTTCCCCGTTTAATCATTTTCTGATAATTATACTGTAATCTTGCAACAAGACCCCAACGTCCAAGAATTGTAGACCTCAATACAGACTCTAAAAGATCACCCGCAAGCCTTAATCTCTTATTTGCATAATGATCGATATCATCTTCAATCTTACCGGCATACAATAATTCCATCTTACCCATTATATTTGCAAGATATTTTGCTTTGAGCAGACGGCTTGAAGCATCCTGACCAAGATGAGGTAAAAGATAATTATCTAAAAGATGTTCAACACGATCATTGACCTGCTCTTTCTTGACAATCTTAAGAACTTTACCGATGTATTCTATTGCATCATCTCGTCCGGCAAGTTCAGTCATATAAAGATTGATAAGTACATTTTCAGACGGATCTTTGCCTTTAAAGATACTATCAATTATGTCTTTATCACTCTCAAGACCAAGTGCTTTCATAAGAGAGACAAGAGGTAAAGGTGTAGTCGCGATATTTGCAAATCGTGCAACGATCATGCCGTCTTCTTTTCGTTCAAATACATGCCTCTGCGTATAACCCCTATTTTTGGAATCGATACGTGCATTGATATCATCTTTTTTCTTCTGGAATATCAATCGGTTAGGTGCAATATCTTCAAAAAGTATAAGTACACGCTCAACACCATTGATTATGAAATAACCGCCCATGTCATGTTGATCCTCACCCGCCTCAATCAATTCATCTTTTGATAATTCAGAAAGAGGACAAAGATTAGATTTGACCATTATAGGAAAATCACCGATGTTGACATAAGTGGTCTCATGCTCCACATCTTCAAAGACAGGAGTCATCTCAATATATAATGTAGAAGAATAAGTCAATTTTCGAAGCCTTGCCTCAAAAGGTGTCAATAATTTTGTTGAACCGTCACTCTCTTTGATTTCAGGAGCCCTAATCATGACTTTACCGAAACGGATAACCAGATTTTCTTCAGTAGGTAAATCAATCTTGACTTCACCGATATCATCAACAATCTGTTGCAGACGGTGTTCTATAAAATCGTTAAATGATCCAATCTGATGCGATATGAATCCGCCATTATCTCTGGAATGTTTTAAAAATGAATTAATCATAATATTTCACCTCAAATGACCGTCCTATAATATATAGAAACGCCAGCAGTAACTGATTCCCTTGTTATTTTAACGACATCGCCAACTTTAGCGCCAAAAGCTTTTATGGCAGCATCATCGTTCAATATTTTTGGAAGCTGTTCAACAGTGACATTATATTTTTTAAGAACAGTCTCTTTTTCCTTAGCATCCAAAATTTCATGCCTTGGAACAAGCACATGATTTTTAATTTCATCGTCATTCAAGTATATCGCCCCTACAATCACACAATATTAAAATTTTAACATAATCGGTAAATTAAATTCAGCCCATATCAATTATATATACACTAGACACACACATAATTAAAGGATATACGAATATGAGCCCGAAGGGAAATTCATGAACAGACCCTCTTGCGCATATTATATTCGATAATGAACATTGGCTTCATCCTGAAAGGATGAACGCCAATCACGCCTCAAGGCAGTCGCCTTGGCTTTGAGGGAGTCCCCTCATTTTGAACCCTCGACACCCGGATTAAGAGTCCGGTGCTCTAGCCAGACTGAGCTACGAGCCCAAAGATATCTCCAAAAAAAGCATAGTTCTGACTAATCTATTGAATTGATCAGAAACAAAAACTTACTTTGGAAATGCGCATATCCTTACCTTATATATATATATTGACTTTTTAAATGTTTTTTCAAGCAACGCCCTGGCCGGGATTTTCAAACGCAAAAAATATATAGATAACTCAAAAGACATTATCTAAAAAGTATAATTTGATTTAAAAATATTATTTTTTGCAAATTTTGAACCCGGGTTCTAAGAGTGACAGTCTCAGATGATAGGCCAACTACACTACCAGAGCATCATAAATATAAAGAGTGGCAGCGTCCTAAGCTTCCCGTCGAAAGACAGTACAACTCAATTCGCTAGAGGGCTTAACTTCTGTGTTCGAGATGGGTACAGGTGTTCCCCTCTGCTATGACCGCCAACTTTATAGTATGACACGATAACCTTTATAAAGGTAACTGTACCCAAAAAATTATTTTATAAAGATATGCTTTTTTAAGACAAAAAATCAAAATAAAGCTAAAAAATAAACAAAATCAAAACACTTTTTAAGCATTTTTCATAAGCAAAAAGAATTTTTCAGCTTCATATATATCAAATACTTCTTTATATGCCTCAATAAATCTATTATGTTTAAATTCACCACATAAAGGTCTTACAGTATTATTAGACAAAAAGCAATATGTTTCACATCCAGCAACATAAGCTGTATCAATAATTGAATAACCCACTCCTTTTTCTTCAAAAAAAGACATCATCCAATCTTTATTTTCTGTAACGATGCACATTTGCACAGATTCATCAGATCTTGTATCATATACCATATAAAACACACACATAACAAATATATACAAAAAACTATCCATCAAATATTATAAACCTACTTATTTTATAGAAAAAAGCACAATATTACAAACATTAAGAAAAAATAATCAAAAAGAAACAAAAAAATCCCGCCTCCCAGATTTGAACTGGGAACACCTCGGTCACTATACGAACACAGGCTAACTGACGAAAACACGCTTGTGTATTCGACTACAGCCGAGTGCTCTAATCCCCAGGCAAAAACTATGCCTTCCAGGTTGAGCTAAGGCGGGATAAATAACAAAACAAAAACCAACAACATATAATATACCAAAAAGTTTTTTAAAGCTAATGGTAGATAGAACATTTTTTAAGACAACACAATAGACTTTGACATGACTTTCTCATGTTTGCCCCGCACATTGACCGCCTTTATCTCAACTGCAGGCAGATCGATACCACCTTCAACCTCAACAACAGGTTTCACATCATAAGTCAATATACGCTCTTCCTTGCTTTTCAGAGTTCCAAGATTCCAGACAAGTTCAACACAATTATGTTTCTTATTGATTTTTGTAGGCTTGACAGTGTAATCCCCAACAATCTTAAGCACAGCAGGTAAAATATCAGTAACTATTACATCACTAAGTGGTTTAACACTGTTATTCTTGACATGAATATGGATTGAATGAAGCTCCCCTTTATTGATATATGCTTTCTTTACCTTAGGCTTTTCAACCATAATATAAATATATCCTGCCAGAAGCAACAAGACAATAATTAAAAGATAGATACCCCAATAATTTGCAGTAAGGCTGATTTCGCAAGAATCACCCACAGCACCAGATATTGCCAGATCACAGACCCAGACAAAAGATTTAATGCCATCCACTTCAACAACATCAGGTTCTATAGAAAATGAATATATATATTGCGATAAGAACACAGGATGTATAATCTCAACACTATTTAATTTTGAATTCTTATTTTGTACAGAATATGTTGTCTTTTCAAATAATATGCCCGGCACTGTATTTTTATCAATGGTCTCAGTCTTGACCTCAGGAGGGACCGTAATTGTAATCTTTGAAGTTTCAGTCTGCACAGCACCGCCCGTACTATCAATTATCTTTGCAGAGACATCATAAGTGCCGATTGCATCAAAAAGCAGAAGTACAGATGCCAAACCATCCCTTGGATACAATGAATTGCTTGGTATCTTATCAAGATCGACAGTCCTATTAGACACCACATTCTCATTGATGTCATATGCCTCAACTAAAAACTTATAGGAGACTATATTAGATTCACCAAGATTTTCTAATCTGAAAAGAAACTTTGCACCTGCATCCATAGGTGATTCAACAAGTTCAGGTTCAAAGCTCAATATCTTAAGCTGTGATTTATCTATGACTTGCATATTTATGAAAGTATCAGAACACACATTGCTCCGCACCTTACAGACACTCACAGTGATTGCAAGATTACCGCTCGAAGTTCCAATATCAGGCACAATTTTAACATCAATGATATCAGTCCCGTTAGGTGCAATTGATTTAGTATAATTTTCCTGCGTAGCAAACCAATTACTATAAGAGATTGTAGGAACCAGCTGAACATCAACACTCTCATTAAGATTATTCATGACCTCAATTTGATAATTCGCAGAATTTCCGACATAGACCGATTGTTTTTCAGTCAAGACTTTTACAGAAAATGGCTCTTGCGCAAAAACAGGTTGCGCGAAAAGCATGACAATAAATATAAGAGACAAGACTAAGCTTGACCTAGATTTTAACACCATATTCCATATTTATATAAGAGGGTTTATATAGATTCACCAATACAGGCACACAAAATATAAAAATATTTAAAAATCAACCATAGACAATCTTTTTTGCAGCAGGCAATGCATCCTTATACTTTTTCTGATGACCAGAAAGAAATTCATTTATGAACTTGAAACAATTACCTTTGCATTCACCGCACAGGATTTTTCCGGCCCTGCATTTCTTTGAAAGATTCAAAAGATACTGATCATCCGGATGATGGAACTTAAAGAATTCATAGACCTTACATACATCAGGATTACCGCCTTTTTCTTTCTGTTCCTCTAAAGACTCACGGCCACCCGTAAAAGTCCTGTTGATCTTCTTCTTTACAGCATCAGGAGCATCCCCTAGAAATATTGCAGTGGCAGGCTCAGATGAGCTCATCTTACTGCCTTCCTTAAGCCCTGACTGATGAAGGAAATATACAAATGACGGTGTCTCAATATCATAAGGTAACTTTTTAGCTACATCACGAGTTATCTTGGCATGCGGATCCTGGTCAAGCCCAATACCAGTAACAGACGGATTCTTGCCGAAATATTCAGGCAGCTGCACATGCATAATGTCTGCCAGCTGAAGAAGGACAGCTGACACCTTACCCAGATCCTTATGACCATATACTGCCTCAAACATGTTGCTTGTTATCTTTTTAGATATCTCAAAGACAAACGCATAATACCTGTTGCCCTTGCGCGACTGGACATAGATCTCTTTTTCAGTAAACCCGAAAGCGATCAAGTGCGCAACATTTTTGACTGCATACTCTTTTGCGACAGAGAGCGTGGGTATCTTCTTATCAGGTCGGCTTGTATACGCATCAAGGTCACAGACACAGAAATATCCTTTGGCGCCAAGACCTTTAAATGTCTTAAAAAAATCAATGTCGACCTTGTGCCCGAAATGAAGATCACCAGACGATGCGATGCCTGTCAATTGCAAGAAAGTCTTCTTAGACTTTATCCGGTCATAGACCTTAGCAAAATCTCTGTGCGCAATCACAAGATTTCGTCGGAACAGATAATGGTCAATCGGAAACTTAGAATTATCAAATTTAGAGAGTCCGAACTCAGTGAATGCATGTTCATAGTCTGTTATCTTGTTCGCGCCCCACGGATCGAATGCCATGCTAGTAATTGATAAGAAAAAGTTTAAATAGATTGTTATTGAGAACAAGCCCTGGACGGGATTTGAACTATTAGTATAAAACTCAATTTTAAGACTTTTGAACAGATTGGTCTATCAGAACAACACAGATTTTAAAAAAAAGATATATACTCAATGTGTTATTTTAATGCTATTATTTTTTTATTGTATGCGTTTAATACTACTATTTATTTTTTAAGCACGCTTGTTATCGATTCTGAATTTATTTGACAAATAAACACCTAAATAAT
>WTCB01000014.1 GCA_013138765.1 Candidatus Nanohaloarchaea archaeon | reverse complement strand
ACATTGATAATATTGGAATAATTTCTGCAAATACTGGATATGGTGCAGATAGACGCGGTTTGATAGGTGGTTCTGTTAAGATATTTTCTATAGGTGATCTTGTTTTGAATTCGATTTCTACAAATGGCGGTAATGGTGGTGCTGATGATTCAAGAGGGGGTATTTATACAGGTGGTCCAGGTGGTACAGTTATTGTAGATACCAATGGTATCTTGACGGTAAGTTCAACAATAGATACTTACGGCGGTGCTGGTGGACACAAAGATGATAGTGATGGGCATGCAGGTGGTGCAGGTGGGAAGATATATCTTAATGCTGAAGAGATTCGCGTCAATGGTCTGGTGCGTGCCAACGGGGGTCGTGGCGGGAATGCGGATGATTGGACTGATGATGGTGCAACAGGAGGGTCTGGTGGATATATAAGAATGGTATCAGATATCCTTAAGACTACACAAGAAATTCAGGCAATTGGCGGTAATGGCGGTAATGGCGGTGCATGTTCTGGTGGTGGTTCTGGTGGCGCGGGGGGTAATATTATTATATATAATTCTGATTCATTGATGTTGTCAAGACTTGGTTCAAATATACGTGTAAACGGAGGTATCGGTGATGCAAGTTCTGCATGTAATAAGGGTTCTACTTGTAGGTGTGGTTCAGGTGGTGCGGGAGGTACTATAAGGGTATTCGATGATAATTTAATCTCTGTTTCATCAAGCATATTTAATGTATTGGGTGGTACGGCACCTGCAGTTCCGGCTTCATATTGTGATGGAACTTGTGGATATAATGGGAATGTGGGTACAAAATCATCAAGTGATCGTATGGTTCCTACAGGTTTTCGTTTATCTTCAACAATAAAAGAACTCAGTACCAATAATCTTTTTACTGGTTCTACGCAGATAAGGATAATTAATCCAGAAACGAGTATTTATGTGCCTATCACAAGAACATATAATGCATGGTTTGGAGAAACAGAAATAGATAATGGGCAGGTGAATTCTCTTTTCGGTGATAAGCCTTTGATGGTTATGCTTGCCAGAAAATATTATCTTGAGATAACAACATCTGATGATCTGTTTTTCAGCAGGGCAAATTGTGATTTAGGGTTAGCAAATTGTGATACTCATTTTGTGGAGTTTAAGCAATATTATGAGTGATGTTGATTATTGTTAAATTAGGATTGGATTTTATTTGTGTTTAAGTCAATAATATCATCAAAAAGATTTAATGGAATATTATCATTGTGTGTTGCGAGGATTACAGTTTTTTTATTTTTTTTGCAGAAGTTTATGATTTTTTTATGTATCAGTTGATGATTCTTTTTATCTAGGGAGTTAAATGCTTCATCAAGAAGTATTATATCTGGATTTGTTATAAATGTTCTTATAATTAGAATTTTTTGTTTCTGTCCTCCTGAAATCTGATTAATCTGTTTATCAAGATGTTTTGAGATACCCATCATTTTGGCAAAATAATTCATATTGTTTATATCTGTTTTATTGGGTTTTTTCCCAATAAGTCTAATGGGGAGAAAAATGTTCTGTTTAATATTCAGCCAGGGAAATAATCTATCTTCCTGAAATAAATAAGATATTTTACCATTACATGTGATATTTCCAGAATAGTTTTCAATATCTGTTATGCATCTAAAAAGTGTTGTCTTTCCAATTCCATTTGGACCTATAAGTTTAATGATTTTGCCTTTATTAATGTTTAGATTAAAATTATGATATATTCTTTGAGATTCATATGATTTACAAAGATTTTCTATTTTTATCATATGATATACCTTTCTTCAATTTTTATTTTTAAATGTTTAAATATTTGATCAAATATTAAACCGATTAGGATAATTATGAGGACTGTGGCAAATAATTTTTGGATATCAAGCATTTTGTAATAATTGTTTATCATGAATCCTAAGCCATTTATAGATATGAAAAGTTCAGCAGTGACTACAATTTTCCATGCAACTGCATTTGATCTTATGAGTCCAATCAATAGGTGGGGTAATATTTGAGGGAAAATAATATATTTATATAAACGCCATTTATTTTGTGTGTGACTTTTTCCGTATTCAATAAATGTTTTATTTATATTGTTAAGACCAATCTGTACTGAAACAAAAATATTTGGTAGGATAACAATTATTATGACAAAATATGGTGTTATAGGTGAAAGACCAAATAAAACAATACCTATAATGGTCCATACTGCAGATGCGATGTATTGTGTAGGGTAAAATAATGGATTAATTAGGAAGTATATTTCTTTTTTAAAATATCTAAGTGATCCTATAATAGTTCCAAGAATTAATGCAATTGTAATTGATGTATATACTCTAATTCCACTAATCAATATATTCTTCCAGGTTTCTTCAAAACTTAAAAGTTTAAAAAAAGTTATAATTATTTCACTTGGTTTTGGTATCAGAAAATTTTCAACAAATAATTCCCAAAATAAAAATAAAAAAAATAAGCCACTGCAATTTATGATTATTTTTATGATATATCCTTTATTTAACATAAAAAAACCATTAATCTTTATTATGGGCGGTATTTATTGATTATTTAATTCTGGTATTGTAAATAGTTCATTTAAGTTGGGTATTTCTTCAATAACTCCACTATATATTGCTGTTTCATAAAATGCTTCATATGCGTCTAAATCTTTTTGTGTGATATTATCTAATCTTGTTGCGTATTTTGTTTTTAGTATAAGTGTGTCATAATTATCTCCACTTTTATCACTTTCTAATTGTGTAATTATTTCGATATTATCTAAGCTCCATTGATAATTTTCTTTGAAATATTCAATTACGGATTCATATACTTCTGGTTTCTCATCATATAAATCTGCTCTTACAACAAAAAATTTAGCAGGTGGGACAGTTCCATAAAGTTCATAAAGGTCAGCTCCAAAATCCATCAATGTTTCGAATGTTTCATTAAAGTCAGTTGAAAGAATATAATCAGAATCAAACATTGCTGCATCAAGTTCTCCTTTTTGAAGAAGTAAAGGTGCCATTTCACTTTCAATTGCAACAAAATTTATTTTTGATAAATCTAAATTATATTTATATCTCATTGCAGTTTTCATTGCGATAGTAGAACCGTCTGCAGCTCCTTGTATTCCTATTTTTTTGCCATATAAATCATATAAATTATTTATATCTGAATCTTTTTTAATTATAAGTTGACCCATTGTTCTACCATCTGGTCCTAGTCCTTCTCGGTAGTATGGTGCAATAATTTTATATTTCAATCCATTGTTGTATGCTTTTCCAATATTGACATTTGAGAGGATTCCGACTATACCATTGTCTGTAGCTAATGTATAAAGTTCTGCCTGACTGTAACCTGCGGTAATTATGTTGATAGTGATGTCTTTTGGCATAGGTATTTTATTGTTTTCAATAGGATAAAATATTGGATTAAATCCAACATTTGTTATGACAAGGTCTATTTGGTGTTCTGTTGAGTTATTGGATAGATGTGAATTTAGTGTATTAATTCCTACAAAGAGCGTAACCGCAAGTAATAGTATAATTATAGTGTTTTTTAATTTTTTCATAGATTGTCACTGTTTGATTTTTTAGTAGCTATATCTTTTGTCGATTATTTTTTTTATCTTTAAACCTTTAAGTTCGTTTTTTATAATAACATCTACTTTACTGAATATTCCCAGTTCAATTCCTTGACTCCATGAATAGTCTTCAGTAATCATGAAATTATCTGAAAATTCTTTTGCGATTTTATTCTTTATTTTTGTCTTAACATGTTTATCTGATTTTTCATATTTTGGTTCAAGTTCTATATATAGAGCAAGTTTTGATTTTAGTGTTCCATTCTCTTCAATTTCATCTATAATTAATTGATATTCCCCAGTACAGTATTTTTTGGTATTATAAATTGCTTTATCTATTTTTTCTTTGAATACGACAATGCCTTTAATTTTGAATTGATCTTCTTTTCTGCCAAGTAGTTTTATATTTTGTTTGCCACATTGACAAATATCTTTAAGCTGACAAATGTCTCCTGTTTTGTATCGTATTAAAGGGTTTTCGTGGGTGTATTTTGTAATGACGAGTTCACCAATATCATCAGTTTTTGTGATATTGTTTGATTTATCATCAATGAATTCATAGAAAAAATCATCATTGAATTTATGGTATATGTTTGTTCCTAAATTATGTTTGCATTGGTATAATGAGATCGCTGTTTCAGCCATACCATATTGCATGTGGATTTGAGCTTGAGGGTAATAGTCTTTTAATTTTTGTTTGGTTATTGATGATAGTCCACTTCCTGCGAGAAAAAATTTATTAATCTCTGTATATTTTTGTGATACAAGCATCTGTGCAATTTTTAAAGCAATTGGAGGTGTGGTCCTTATGACATTACAACCTGCGGTTTTTATTATGTTTACAGTGTGGTTTAAATCAAATGGGTTACCCAAACAGATTAAACATTCACATTTTGAAAAATGTCTTGCAAATATATATGATAATGTAAAATCATTAATAATTATAACTTTGTCTCTTTTATTGTTATTATTGAGATATTTTGAATAGGTGTTATAAAATCTTTCTGCTGATTGTTCTATTTCTTTTTCACTTCTGTAAAAACACGCCATTTTGCTTGCAGTGCCTGATGTAACACGTAAGAACATAGCACCTTGTGTATTGTTATCTAAGCCTAAATCTATGTTTGACGAGTTGTTTAAGTTAAGTAGTTGTTTTTTTGATATGGGTGGGATTATTTTTTTGAAATCTTCAAAAGTGTTAATTTGTTCAATATCTATTTTTGAATATAATTTAGAATACAAAGGTATGTTATTTTTACAATATAAAATAAGCTTTTTTAAATTATCTAATCTTTTTTTGTCCATTTGTTTACCACAGATTTTATTTATTAAAAATATTTAATTTTTTTTTCAGTTTTAAATATTTTAATTATCTAAATTATTTGTTTTGATAAAATTTTCATAATAGTTTAATTGTTCTTATTCATTTAGATGTTTAATTTTT
>WTCB01000019.1 GCA_013138765.1 Candidatus Nanohaloarchaea archaeon | reverse complement strand
CAGGAACTATTATGAACTTAAAGGTTATCCAAAAGACTGGATAGATAAAAGATTAAGGGGGATTGCAATACGGCAAGATTTAACTGATGAATGGAAAAACAGAGACATCAAAGAGGGAAAAGAATTTGCGATATTAACAAATGAGACACTAAAAAATCCAATGGATTTTTGGTGTGCCAAAAATTGCATAGCAATTTTTTAGCATCTCTCAAGCAACTTTTGGTAAGACTATAAAAGAATACAAACAATTCAAGAGTCTGCAAAAGCCGAATCAAAATTTAAGGGATCACATGAACGACTGGGAATTGATTATGACCATGATAGGTGAAAAAGCAACAACTGACATTACAATCTCAAAGGATTCAAAAGGTCTTAAAGAATGTAAAGATTCTGCAAATGAAGGAGGGATGATTGCACAACACACAAGAAAGGAGCTTGAGGCAAAAACAGGAAAATCATTAATGTCTGATGAAAATTATCTACACTTGAGAGGAAAAAAGAAAAAATCGATTATTGAACACAAAAAATGAAATGTATCTTCACCACAATCGTTACATTTATATAACTATTGTTACATAAATATAACATATGTTCATTGAGAGTAACACTCAAAAGATGTTGGAATTGTTTTTTAATCATCCAAAAGAGCAGTTTACAATAAGGGAGGTTGCAAGGCGGTTGAAGATAGCTCCGCCTACATCATTAAGGCTTGTAGCTGACTTAACCGAAAAAGGATATCTTCAGGCCAAAAAACATAGGCATTATACAGATGTAACTGCTAATATGGAAAATACAGAATTTATTGATCTTAAAAAGATATACAATCTCTATAGCTTATTAGGATTAAATACCTATCTTGTTAAACAATTAAACTATCCGCAAGCGATAATATTATATGGTAGTTATTCGCGCGGAGAAGACACAGAACAGTCCGACATTGACATTTTCATATTATCATCGACAAAAAAAGAGATGGACATAAGCGCATATGAAATCGACCTTAAACGAAAGATACACATGATAAAGAAATCAGAGTTTACCAGTCTTCCGAAAGAGCTTAAGACTAACATAATAAATGGAACTGTACTTTATGGGGGGATAGAATGTTAACATTTTCGCATTATCTTGATAATAAGAAAGTTTTGGTAAGGAAAAAAGATATACCTTTGGCAAGAAGCTTGATTGAAGATGCAAAAGAAAGGATGATATTTTCAAAAAAGATAAAAAGCGACACAAAATATGCTTTTGAAGCAGCTTATGAATCCGTTCGTGAACTACTTGATGCGATTCTAGCAGTATCTGGATATAAATCATATTCTCATGAAGCATCAATTGCATATCTTGATAAATATGATTTGTCGCAACCGACAATGATTCATCTTGATAATATACGAAAAAAAAGAAACGAATCCAAATATTATGGTGCAGTTATTGATAAAGATGAAGCAGAAGCGGATATGTTATTTTTAGAGAAACAATTCAACCATATTTTATCTATTGCATTAAGTCTAATTGATTCAGATGTTTAATATTTTGACAGTTAAACCCATAATCTAACATAAAACAAAACCAATCCAACCCGAACAGATATTCAAGGACACCAACAACTTTGATTTTCTAGATACAACCGAAAACAAGCACACACAAGACCGCACAGCACACCGATTCTGCCGGCATACCGGCACACCACTCCTGACAGGCATATAAGTTAAAAAACAAAAATCATCCTATCTGGGATGATTGATATGGATGATTATAAAAATAATGCTTTGATTGTATTTGAGGACAAAGACATCAGAAGAATTTGGCATGATGGTGAATGGTATTTTTCAGTTGTAGATGTTATTGCTGTATTGACAGATAGTATTAATCCAAGTGCTTACTGGCGTAAGCTAAAAGAACGCTTAAAATTTGAAGGAAATGAAACCGTGACAAAATGTCACACTTTGAAAATAGAAGCAACCGATGGTAAAATGCGCCAAGCGGATGTTGTAAGTACTGAACAGATTTTTAGATTGTTGCAGTCAATTCCATCTAAACAAATTGAGCCTTTCAAGATATGGCTTGCCAAAGTAGGTCATGAACGGATTGAAGAAACAGCAGATCCGGAACTTACCTTTGATCGTGCGATGCACATTTATTTTAAAAAAGGATATTCAAAAGAATGGATAAATCAAAGATTAAAGACAATTGAGGTTAGAAAAGAATTAACAGACGAATGGGGTCGGATAGGGATAGAAAAAAAGACAGATTATGATATATTAACAAATATAATAACAAAAGCTTGGTCTGAAAAGACAATTAAGGAGTATAAGAACTTGAAAGACTTAAAAAACGAGAATCTGCGGGATAATACACTCAAAAATCTAAGATTTTTTGTGTCCCAAAAACCTCAAGAGGTTTTTTAGGATGACAAATCTTGAGCTTGTTCTAAATATGTTGGCTGAGACTACCACAACAGAGATTAGTAAAAAAGAAGACCCAAAAACATTTTCACATAGTAAGATCATTGCAAAAAAAGGAGGGGCTGTTGCAGGCAATACAAGAAAAGACATTGAGATGCAATTGGGTGAAAATATTGTAACTCATAAAACTGCAAAACAGATACATTCAAAGAAAACAAAATCCATAAATTTTAAATCATCATCTGCCGATACAAAGGCATTGAAGAAATCCATTATGCTTTAGGCGGAATCAAGAACTCAATCTTTGTTGCCGAATACAAGACAAGACTTCCAAAAGCAGAGTATGCAGAAACCTAATATCTTAACATCTCAGACATATCATTTTTGATATGTATTAACACTCAAATTATTTTTAAATTGTCTCAAAACAAACCCCAAACTAATTTAAAACTGCACAGACAACATTGATTTATGCCAGATTTAAAACAGAAGAAAAACAACCAGATAACGACGGACTTCTTTATAACAGACGCAGACCACACAACCCTCGACGAAAAACCGGCCATCCGCCTCTACGGCCGGACAGAAGACGGAAAGTCAGCAATAGTCCTGACAACAGATTTCGAGCCTTATTTCTATATAATCCCAAAAGACGACCCAAAAGATACCCAAAAAAAGATAACAGAACTTAAGCTAAAAGATGCGCAAGCTCAACCAATCAACATCAAGAGCACCACAATACAAAAAAAGACAGTTGCCAGCAAAGAAATCCCTGTCATAAAGATCATTGCCCACACGCCAAAAGACATACCAAAACTGAAAGATGCGATAAAGCATCTAGACTTTGTCGAGGACAAGCGCGAATACGACATCCCGTTCGCAAGACGCTACCTGTTTGACAAAGACATAACCCCGATGTCCTGGCTCAAAGTCAAAGGAACCGAGATAAAGACAAAAACAAGATACAGCTGCGACACGACAATAATGGCGGATGTAATCGAAAAAAAAGAAACAGGCCAAGATTTTCCAAAACTGAACATAT
>WTCB01000053.1 GCA_013138765.1 Candidatus Nanohaloarchaea archaeon | reverse complement strand
CTTAAAATTGTCATCATCAACAATCCTTATATCAATGTCAGACAACCGATAGATCCCGTAAGTTGAAAACTTGAGCAGATTTGTCTTACCTCGTCTGAAATCATCCTGACTCAGAACAATCTGGTTCTCATAGAGCACAGTCTTATGATTAAACATCTGTTCATTTAAAGACACATCCAAGAGCGCATCATCTGACAATTTATCGACATAATACTCCAAGACAATCGTCTCATTATCCATCTTATCATAAGTATCTTCATCAATAACGACCGTAAATTCAGAAACGGCAGCCTTGTCAGAATCAAAATAAGTTATTGTCAGCTGCGCACCCTCGACCTCATACATTGCATCATCATCCGCAAAGAACTTGATATAATTAGTATCCGGCTTGGCCGCAATGACACCATCAGTCCTGTCAAAAGTTTCCTTATAGATACTGCCGAACATCGGTCTTTTTTCACTGTTGATCTCATTACCGTTGATCTCGATATTCAGGTCATCAACCCTAATCGACCCAGAACCCACCTCATAGCTCAACATGGCATCAAAACCTGCCATCTCATAATCATATACAGTAAAGGAATACATCTTGTCCACATTATCAAAAGATTTAGCAGACACCTCAATATTGGAGAGCATATGTATTGCAGGTGCCCAGAAACGGATACCGCTTGACTGACTAGCAATCCTTATGTCATTATGCGCAAGAAGGTTATTGAACTCAATCGTATACTCTGCGCCTTTGACAGTCTTATCATCAAAAACGACCTCCTCATTAAGATATATCCTCAGGTTTCCGTAATCATTTGTATCATCGACAGTGAATACCAGACGCGCATTTTCAAGACCGGAACCGTCAAAGCTGAATTCTTTTGAAGCGGACTTAAAAAGTCCTTTCTCGACCGCAAGAGTATCAATACTTTCAATGGCCCTATCATTTGAAATATATCCTACCTCAAAATCACCAAAATCAATTGTCCTTGCACTCTGAGACTTATTAGAGATAAGACTCAAATAATCAGAAGAAAAGATGATTTCACCTTTATCAGATATGATTGAACTGTCAGATGATGTATCCGATAGGGGCTCCTGCCCAAAAAGCAAGAATAATGTAAAAAATATTATTACTGCTGCTACAAACACATAAGTGAATGGTTCCGTTGGTACGGGCTTAACTGCTGCCATTATAATTACCTATAATCCTCTCAATACTAATGCTATACTAATAAATACCTATATCTCTATATATTTGTTGCCATCAGTTTTTAAATATTGACAATAAAAATTAATATATTGACATAAAACGTGAAAATCTATGAAAATCCTCGCAAAAGACCTAAAAAAAGAGACAAAAATAAAAGCCGAAACAATCGATGACCTCTGGAACTTATCCAAAATAATATCAAAAGGTGACATTGTCGGCACAAAAACAGTCCGCACTGTAGAGACGACAGACAAAAAAGAAAAACGTCCCATGTACCTTAAGATATCCGTTGAAACAGTAGAGTTTGACGACATAACAGAATCATTGCGCTTGAAAGGAAAAATAACAGAAGGTCCAGAAGACATAAGCTTTGGTTACCATAGCTTTAGGATAATGCCAAATGATATCCTATCAATTACAAAACAATGGAAAAACTATGAAATTGACAAGCTTGAGAAATGCACAAAAGCAGTAAAGACAAAAATCCTCATCACAGTCCTTGACGAAAGACGCGCAGACTTTGGCGAAGTGATGGCAAGCAAAGTAAACATACTCGGAAAAATTGACGCCGAGAACAGAGGAAAGATGTTTAGCACACCCGAAAGCAACAGATATTATACAACCATAATCAAAACACTTGAAGAATATTCAAAAAGATATGACAAGATAATTGTTGCAGGTCCGGGATTCACAAAAGAGAACATCATGAAACTTATTGAAAAAAACAGCACATTAAAAGGCAGATGTGTACAGGGCACTTCATCAGTCACAGGCGAGACAGGCATCTACGAAGTCATAAAACGTGGTTTCGTCGACCAGATTGCAAAATCATCAGCGATATCAAGAGAGACAAAAGATATTGCAAAATTCATGGAAGCGCTCGGAAAAGACTCGCATCTTGTAACTTACGGCATAGCTGAAGTAAAAAAGGCAGCAACAATAGGTGCAATAGAAAAAGTCATGGTCTCAGACAGCATAATAAAACAAGAAGATATACAAGAAATCTTAACAGCAATAGAAAAATCCTCAGGAAAAGTTGAAGTCATAGGATCCACACACGAAGCCGGAGAAAAACTGATAGGTCTTGGCGGAATAATCTGTTTCTTGAGATACAGGCTTGAATGATAATAATAAAAATAATAAACAAAGGTTTATGGTAAATATGAAACAGACCGAAACAGCAGGCGGTATAGTAATGAACAGTGGCAGAGTAGTTGTCGTAAGCCAGAGAGGGACATCATGGTCACTTCCTAAAGGTCACCTAGAACCTGATGAAAACAGACTCCAAGCTGCGATAAGAGAGATTGAAGAGGAGACAGGCATCACACAGCTTAAGCTGATAAAATATCTGGGCAGCTACAAAAGATACCGGATGGGTAAAGATCCAACAGAAAATGATACAAAAGAACTGAAAACAATCCACATATTCCTTTTTGAGACAGACCAGACAGAACTGAAACCGACAGACCCCCACAACCCCGAAGCTAAATGGATACAGAAAAGAGATGTTTCAAAACTTCTGACCCACCCTAAAGATAAAGAATTCTATCTGAAAGCATTAAAAGATATATAGAACAGATTGAGTAAAAAATTAAAGACAAAAAAAATAAAATAAGATTAAAGATTATTCTTCATCATCCTCAGGCATATCATCCGGCACAGAATGTTTTATATGCTTGATAATGACAATATCATTTACCGCCTGAACCATCTGAAATGGCACCTTAACGCCTTTCTTGCTACCTACAACACTTGCAAGATATGAACCTTTTGCAGCATCAATAACAATTGTTCGTACCCTGAACTTTGAAAGGTCAAGCTCTACATCTGATACTTTTCCGCAATAGAATCCTTTATCAGTAAATGCGTCAAGACCTACGATAGTATTAATTTCTTTCTCGTTTACAACCATTTGACCACCAAATAACAATCTAATTATACTTAATAAAACCTTATATATAAATCTTTATTAAGTTTTATCTTTCAACTAATGTTATTTTCACTGAACAAGAATTTAAAGTTTTGCCTCGAAAAGAAAAGATAAACAGATATTTTTAGTGTGGGGGTCGCCTAGCCCGGCCATGGCGGTAGCCTGCTAAGTTACTGAGCCTTCGGCTCACACGAGTTCAAATCTCGTCCCCCACGCCAATTTCAACTTTAAATCAATAACAATTAATTCTCAATACAGGTCAGGCTCAATATGTTTCACAACACTAAAAAACACAACAAGCGCCAAAAATATCAATATTGCTGCATATGATGTCAACTCTGTATAGACCATCCCAGTATAGATAAACACCACGCCTAAAAATGCAAGATAATGCACAACAAGACCCGAAGATATAAAAAATGCAATTTCCTTAGGTAATATATGGAAAAAACTTACAAAAACAAGCAATCCACCCATAGAAAGTATGCC
>WTCB01000116.1 GCA_013138765.1 Candidatus Nanohaloarchaea archaeon | reverse complement strand
ACGTCTTTTGATATGTTGACTGTTGAAGTTATGCCAATGTCTGAGATTGCAGGATCAATTGTCACGTCAAGCCAGAGGACATCTAATGTTGTGAAGTTAGAGACAACTGTATCCACATCCAATGGAGATACTGCATTGACTGTGATTGTATAACTATGTTTATCTTTACCGTATGGGACTTCCCAATCACATGAATATACCCCACTTTCATCGGTTTTAGTATCACAGATCTTTTCTGTTTCGGAATAATATATGCTAACATTTGCATTAAAAACATTTTTTTCATTATCTTTAATTGTACCTTTAATCTGTACAAAATCATCTTCATTTGCCGTAAATGTATCAGAATCATTAACTTTTACGATTATAGAATCAATAACATTTGTCACATTGAACAGATAATCAAAAGTATCACTATTATTGAATTCATCAAATACTTTTACTGTAATTGTATTTAAACCAGGATTAAAATCTAAATTTTCAAGTGTTATGGTTGGAAGTTGTCCATTGTCAGTTACAGACTCGAAAACTGATGGTTCTGAGTCACCAATAGATACAGATATTGAATCTTGACCAATAAGACTACCATTTAATGGTTGTCCACTCTGCTTCTTGGCACTACCAGTTATGGTCAAATTAACTTGACCTTCTGAAATGTAATTATTTATAGATGTAGAACTCACATTTGAAATAATTACATCAAGATCTAAATCATCAGTAATATTTACATACATGATATTTTTTAGAAGATATTTAGAAGTTGTATTCTCTAAAACATAAACTTTCATTAAATATTCTCCTGGTTGCGAACTACTTGTATTGACCGGAATAGTCCATATTGGTTCAATTAAAGTTGATGATGAAACTAAAGTTACAGTTGTAATATTTGACCAAACTATTGTGTTCTCAATTACGGAACCATTATCCATTATATCTCTTGATCTCAAAAATATACTTTCTGTAATTATCTCTGCATCAAATGAGGCTAAAGATGCAATATCTGATTTAATTGTAACATTATCCCCCCAATTAAAAATTGATTTATTTTGCCATTCATTACCAGAGTCATAATATATATTTTTTGTATTTGTCATGTTTGCGGAGACAATGTAATTAAGAGTGTATTGTGTTTTTCCAGAAGATAATTGAGAAATATTTTGCAATATAAATCCGGATGAATCAATACATAATCCCGATAAGTTAGAACCCGAAACATTACATGCTATGACACCTTCAGGGACTGGATATCTTAATGTCAAATTGGATATTATTAATTCTGTGGGATTTACTAAATTAAATATAATCGTTATATTATTTTCAATATCCAATCCTGAATTATCTTTACCTTTAATTGAAAGTGTTTCAATTGACACGCCTTCGGTCTTAAATGTCAGATTTACAGTCTTTGAATATGATGAAGATAATGTTTCATTTGCAGAATAAAGTATTGCAAATATCAATGATTTATTATTCACAAAATCATATTTAAAATCATCTTCAGAAATCTGAACAGTTGATAAAAAATTGGTTGATTGATTGTATTGTTCTGTTGAAGTAGAGGATGATATTATTTTTGTTCTTTCAATCTCAACAGTCATCTGTGTGATGTCCTTTTGTATGGTATTTACATCCACAGAAACATTATATGCACTAGGATCTGGTGAATAGTCACCATTTAAGGCAGAGATAAAACTAACATTTATTTTACTATTTGATGGTTCTGTCACATTATAGAACCATACAGTACTTTTTGTTGGATTCCATTGCCCTAAAGAATAAATACCACCTATATCGAATTTAGGTGATATAGATATTGTTAAATTCCAAGAGATAGGATTGTCAGTTATAGGATTTGTATCAATCTGTAAAATCTTTTCAGTATTATAATCCAATGAAGCCACTGCGGTTTTAGATTCTATCTGAGGCAGACCATATAACACATAAGAATCATCAATATGGGATATGAAATCTTTTGTTGTCTGATTTACAATATTATTTTTATTAAGTCTTAACATATTTTTTGATGTGGACAATGCCGAACCTAAATCATTATCAAAAATCAGATTTGAAAAAAAGGTTTTTGCAAAATTTTCTGTACCAATCCAGGTACTTGAAACTGGACCTATGAATGCAAGAGGACCATCTGATTGACTGTTTGATAACATATTAAGAATTAAGGATTCTTGATATACCCAATCACTTGAATTTGCATTGTTCATATCCCATACACTTACACCAGTATCATTTGAAGATAAACGTGTAAAATAATCTGATGTTGAGAAAAATACAAGTCGATTCTTAAAATAACTAAATTCAGCTTTTCCTTGACATTCTACACTGTCATTTGATGAATAAAAAAATGGACATTTATTTAAATCATTATTTAATATATCAACTTCCGTTGAATTAACATATAATTTTGTATTTGTGCCACCGCCTGCGAAATAAATAACATTTGAACCTGAAGATTCATCTAATTTTGAATACAAAACAGTAGGTGTCACTTCATCACCGGTATATAATCCACTTAATCCGACAAGATTCAGTAAATCATAAATTGTTGTTGCTGCTTTCTGGTATGCCTGCTCAAGTGGCGCAAACACGCTCGATCCTGTGAATGTCAATGAGTCGGGCCTGTAATAGTTCTCATAAGTCGTTTCATTTAAACCGACCGTCCCTAAAGACCTGTCGA
>WTCB01000087.1 GCA_013138765.1 Candidatus Nanohaloarchaea archaeon | reverse complement strand
CACAAGATATGTTACCATGGGCGTATTATGGGTAATTTTTGCAGGTATGTGTTGTTTGCATGGAAAAAGACCATTTAATTTTTTTGAAAATATTTCTTCAATCTCCTCTGGTGTATGGTCTGTAATGATGTCTATATCTTTACTGGCTCTTTGTTCTGGAAGTGTCATATGTAATTGTGCAGCTGCACCACCTTTAAGATATAATCTGGTGCTGATTTCTAGTAGGTGTCTGAATATTTCATAATCATAGATGAGCAATTCGATTAGTTTTGCATGAGGGAAACCATATTTCTTCTTTCTAGCCAGAAGTTCGGAAGCATCAAGATATTTTCTGTAGAACATTTAAACCAGCCTTTGGTACCTCAATTATTTTTGACAATTCAAGAAGCATATCTTTAATCTCATGCGTTAATTTTCGTTCATGGGCATAACGCATCAATCTAGAATAATTTACTGAATCTTTTAGTATTAATTCTTTAAGAATTTCTTTAAGGTCTGATTTCATGAAAGGGATCTTGTCTCTTGAAACTTCAAAATATAGGTCAACAAAAGCCGTGTCAAGATAGGAAATCCCATATTCTTTACCGTAAAAATAATTATTTTCCCTGATTGTGAGTATTACATTCTTGTTTGTTTCATTCAAGATTAATAAAATCTCATTTATTTTAGGATTTAAAAGAATTGGCATATTAGGTTTTATTATTGAAATTAATTCTTTGAAATCTTCTCCACTGCCCTTTTCAACATATATAAGGTAGGTAATGCTGTATGGTGTATGGTGAACTAATGGCAAAAGAACACATAATCCTGTGAATTTAAACTTTCGTGTAATTCGTGTTTTCAATTTATCTGATAGATTGGAGATATCTTCTGGAGTTTTTATAATTTCTGATTTTCTTAATGTATATACTCCTTCTGCAATTTTTACTATCTTATTTGTCTTTATTAACTCATTTAATTTATCATACAATTTATGTTTGCTATATGGCAATTTTTCGAGTAATTCTTCAAATGTAAATTCTTTATCTATATATTTATCCTTTAAATACTTCTCAAATTTATCCATAATATATAGACCTCTATGTAAATATATAAAGATTTCCACAATTTTCCCTAAATCATTTTTGTGGAAAAATAGAGATTTTCCACAATTTTCCATAAATTATTCTTGTGGAAAAATAGAGTTTTTCCACACACAGTTAGACTGCTTAGGTTGCTGGAATGTAGACTTACAGTATGATGCTGATCCAGGAAAACCGTCAGACAATTACACAACTGACAGGGTAACTGCTAACATAACGATCCAGTACGGAGAAGTCGTCGATGCAGTCATCTACAGGGGTGGGATTAATGTTTCAACTGATGACTGATAAACCTAAAGTCTGTTAACAAATAATTATATAACCTATAGATACACAAATTACGGATATGAAACACCTGATAAACAAAGATATCAAATTATTAAGTCTGAGCTTCCTTTTTATCTTTCTAGGTTTCAATGGTGTGCAACAATATATTACAACGTTCTTCTCAGATGTCGGGGCAATAAATCTAGGTTTCCAGTCTTTGATATTAATTTATCTATTTTTTATAATCTTTGATCCTTTATCTGCTTTATTTGTTTCAAGATATGGTGCAAAAAGATGTATGATTATCTCTTCAATATTTTATTCAATATTTATAATTTCATTAGTGGGCCAATCAATCATTTTTATTTACATTAGCTCTTCCCTATTGGGTATTGCTGCATCCTTACTTTGGACTGGTCAGAATAGTTATTTGATAAGGGCAAGTGATAAACGTTGTTATGGTACAAACTCAGGTTTTTTTAGTTCTTTCCTATCTTTAGGTTCTGCGTTAGGTGTTTTAACTTTCGGTTTTTTAATCTCCGTTTTCATATTTGATGTATCTTTCATGATTTTTGCAATATTTCCTATATTTGGTTTCCTATTATTGTTCGGTCTGAATGATCTAAAAGCAAAAACTGAGATAAACCATTTCAGACTGATCAAAAAGTCTATTACAAGTAGGACTGCACTCAAATTATCCAGTCTTTGGTTCTCAAGCAGTTTTGTCTATGGTCTTATTATTGGTATAATCCCGCTTGAGATTAAAAATGTATTGGGTATTGCATATATTGGTGTCCTATCCTCTTTATTTTATATATTTCCAATTTTTCTATCTTACTCTATTGGAAAATTATCAGATATAAAAGGTCGAAAAGATATAATTATTTATGCCTATATCTTATTTATAATCAGTCTTTTATGTTTGATTTTGTCATCACATGCCATATTTTTAATATTGGGGATTGTATTGCTTGCATTGACTGTGACAATTACAAGACCTATAATCTCTGCTTTGGTGGGTGATGTGACAACTGAAGATAATCTTGAATTTTTGACTGCTTTATTTTGGATGGTGCAAAATATGGGCATAGTCAGTGCTCTGCTCCTTTCACAAATATTTAGGTTAGATGTGACAGCACTTTATCTGATTTCAATTATGATCATAATCAGTTCTTTGATTATTTTATTACCTTTACTTAATATGGGTACTGAGAAGATAAGAGAAAAGATATCTCAAGAAGTGAAATGATTTTGCATATTTTATTGAACTCACCCGCGGATAATAATTCTGACTTACGGTTCATACTCGAACAATTTCCCCAAAAAACAACATTTATATGAGTTCTTTTAAATCATCTAGTTTTTCAATTAATTCAAAGGAATATTGTGATTTGTATGCTTTTGACCCATAGTCAATTGCTGCATTTAAGATAGTCTCAATCCCTGCACAAGAAGGATTATCAATTTTATAATCTAAGATTGCATTAATTATTCTTGGTGGATGAAACATCAAATATTGTGTCATCTGTGGTTCAAAAATATCAAGATTGGTCAATTCATCAAAAACCATCTCTAATGTTCCGTCATATTTTTGTTTGATTTTTGTTTCATCATACCAGTCATCTCCTGGATATTTTGCCAAAAGTTCATCAAACCGCAAGCAATAAGCCCTGCAACTTAATGTTGTCGTTTTATTTATATGTTTATGTATTGAGTATGGCTGGGGGAGTGAATATATACATAAAAACATTTATATCCTAAGTTAATTAACTCCAGCTACAAAAAATAATTTTTTTTAAAAATTAATTTATATTTGTTTTACCATAATGCGCATTAAGAAACTCTTCAGTTGACGGAAAATGTTCCTTTCTTGTTTTTGCAGCTATCAGTCTTTGTTTATAATGCTCGTTCATATGTTCTCCAAAGATTGTTTTTTCAATATATTTGATCTGTTTTGGTTCTTCCCAGTCAATAAATGGTGTATAATCCTTATCGCTC
>WTCB01000072.1 GCA_013138765.1 Candidatus Nanohaloarchaea archaeon | reverse complement strand
ATTTAGATTATTATTTATGGACAAATATCTTTGTCTTTTTGTATTCTCTTTTTCATCTTTTGGACGATTATCTTGCGGTACTGGCAAATTTACTTTTTTTAAAGTGGTATTTAGTTCAATAAATTTATTTGTCCTCATATCAAGACCTCCCAATGACCGCCTTTGTCGGGACCTATGCGCTTTATCGCACCACTCGCTTTTAGACGATTTAAATGAAATTTTATACCGTCTTCGGTTATGCCTGTTATTTGCGCAAGCTCTTTTCTTGTAACTTTTGGATTTTCAGTCATTGCAATAATTATTTTCTGGGTAGTTTTCTGGGTAGTTTTCTGGGTAGTTTTCTGGGTAGTTTCTAGGTTTTTTTCAAAAAAGAATTCAATGCGATAGTTGTCAATTGAACCTGAAACAACTGGTTTTGCAGAATAATGAGATGTCCATCCTTTAATCATTTTATCAAAACCATAACCTGCATTTTCGGATAAATCTATAACTCTAAACATTTTTGTGATTAGAGGGTTTCTAGGCAAAGAAATATCGCCTTTTTGTAGTTCCTCATAAGGTTTTGGCAAAGCTCCAGGATTTAAGAATTCTATTCGGTTTGTAAATACTCTTATTCGTGGTTTCATCGGTGAGAAATAGTCAGAATGCACAAGTAAATTGACTAAAGCTTCACGGATTGCTTTAACTTGTGGTTGGTTCTCATCCCTGAAAGCGCCTTTTAACTTAAATGGAACATCAATCTTTTTTATCAACCGTTCATAGATTGCAAAAAAATACTGGAAAATATTTGTATAATCAGACAACCGGAATTCATATCTTCTTGGTGCATCTGCATATGAGGTTCCAAATATCTCTAAATAATCAATCTTAAAATCACTAAAGACAGTTGCAATTGTGTCTTCAGTTCCAAAGACTAAAAGTCCTGCAATAGTTACTTTGTCATTATCTAAAACTCGTATCTTCCGCAAAAAATCAATATCGGACAACTTATTATATTGATGTTCTGGTTTGATGTTCTCTAAATATTGTCTATATTGTTTAATTGTGTCTTTATCTAAATCAGCAACCTCTAATGATGTTATCTCTTTATCCTTTGTTCCATAAGAGGACTGTCTATATAAAGCATCAACTTCTGGTTGTGTCAATCTTTGATCACCTGAAGCTGTTCTTATAAATGTATTTTTTGGTGTATTAAAATAAACTGGTTTCTGTTCAGCTAGATGAATATAGAATGCTAAAACTGTTTTCTTATCAATAACATATTTTTTGCATATCGGAATTATTTTTTGATTAAACTTGTCACCCCTTAATGTTGTAGTGAAATTTTGTTCAATACGTTCAGGATCATCAATACCTTGTATTAAGAATTTTGACCCTTCTTGTTTGATACCAAAGATTAACCATCCACCTGCAGTATTTGAGAATGCTGAAACTGTTGACCAACTATTTTTTGGTATTTCTGTTTTTGCTTCTTTTACTTCAAAATCTTCCCATTCAATATCTTGGAGTCTGTTAATCAGTTCATCTTTATTCATTATAACCTAAATCCTCCAAATCTTTTTGCATTTCTTTGTAAGACTCTTTTCTTTTTGTAATTAATTCTTTCAATTCTTTATTTACTGCTTTTACATCAATTTCTTCTTCAGGTTCTGAGGTGTCAACATATAAAGATACATTTAAGTTGTAATCATTCTCTTTAATTTGTGAAAGATCAACAACTGATGCAAACTTCTCAACATCAATGAAATTGTTAAATGTTTTTTCAATTTTATCAAGATGTTTATCTCTTAAGAAATTTTGAGCCTTGCCATCTTCATATTCACCTGAGGCATCAATGAATAATACTTTATTTTTCTTAGAAGTCTCTTTTGCCTTGTTAAATATCAAAACCGTTCCTGGACTTCCTGTGTTATAAAACAGATTTGCGGGTAATGAGATTACAGCATCTAATTGATCATCTTCTAAATATCCTTGTCTGCAAACTTTTTCCTGACCTCCTCTAAAAAGGACACCATTATCTAAAACAATACCTAACATACCAGAACTTTTTAAGGTTGCCATCATGTGCTGAATCCACATCCAGTCTCCTGAGGATTTTGGAGGTATTCCATATTTCACACGACCATAAGGGTCTCCTTTCTCAAGCCATTCACGACTCCATTCTTTTTGGTTCCACATAGGATTTGCTAAAACTCTATCAAAAAGCATTAATTCTCCATTTTCAACAAGTTTTGGAGATACCATTGTATCTCCTTTCTCTATACGTGCATCTAAAATTCCATGAAGGAGCATGTTCATTTTACAGATTGCCCAAGTGTTGAGATTATATTCTTGACCAAATAGATTTATTCTACGGGTATTAAGATTTTTCTTTTGGAGTTCGTGAAGTGTTGCAATCAAGAACCCGCCACTACCACAATTTGGATCACAGATATTCATACCTTCACTAGGGTTGACTAATCGTGTGACAAGTTCAACAACTTTTTCGGGAGTATAAAATTCCCCACCTTTTTTTCCGGCATCATCTGCAAAGTGTTTAATCAGATATTCATAAGATCTACCAAGCATGTCAATGTTTTCTAAATTATAATTTGCTAAATTGTATTTATTGAAATGGATAACAAGTTTTTGTAATACTGCATCACTTAACCTGTTTTTATCATTAAAATCGATTGTAACAAGTACACCCTCAAGTGCTGAGTTTTCATTTTCAAGGGATTCAAAGGCTTTGTTGATTGCTGCACCAACATCAACACTTGTAGTTACAAGAGTTTCCCATCTTGCTCTTTTTGGGACTATAAAACCATCTGCGTGCATTGATGAATCAGAATAAGCAATATTTTTTGCTTTATCTTCTGACATTCCATCTTTTACTAATTCCTCAACTATCTCCTTGACTTTTTCATCAAATTGATCTGACATACGTTTTAAGAATAATAATCCAAATATGAATTGTTTGTATTCAGAACTGTCAATTGAACCACGCAAAATGTCTGCTGCCTTAAACAGGTGAGAATTTAATTCATTTAATGTCAAAACCATATTTGTCTACCTTAATATTACAATATTTAAAATCAATCTGTGTTATATACATAA
>WTCB01000024.1 GCA_013138765.1 Candidatus Nanohaloarchaea archaeon | reverse complement strand
CTGTAATCTTAATGCCTATATTGTAGCCATTGTCAAGCTTTAGAGTGATTATATCACTTGCACTATCTTCTGCATTCGGTAGAAGTATACCTTCTGTCATCTTATTTTCATTTTTAATTGCTATCCTTGAACCTACAGCTATCTTTTCGTTTTCAAGAATCTCTTTTATTTTCTTAGAATACATAGATATCAATACACCAATAATATGTTCTTCAATAGTTAAAATATAAAGAAAAAATAATATATATCTTTGTTAAAAAAGATAAAATTAATTTATTTCTGTGCCTAAAATCGTTACTGCTTTTGTCGGACATTCGGAAGGTATGACACGGATTGATGAAATAGACGGTATTGCTAATGAATCTATCTGTTCTATCACAGGTATCTCATCACCAGGGTATACTTTGTATACTGATTCAAAAAGTATTGATTGAGCATTGTTACCCAAAACACGTATCTTGTCTATTGTCAATGTCCTTGTACCTGTATTCTCTATTGTAAATTTAATCCTTTCAGTGCCTGAAGCATTGTAATATATATTTCTCACATTTATGCTGGCATAGACACAACCTGCATCGGAATTGTTGACTGCATTTTCAGTCTGGGTCTTTGCGGTGTCAATCATCCAGGAGCCGACAAAACCACCGACAACCATAGTGAATAGTACCATGAGCACCATCGCCAAGAATGTGGACATTGCAGGTCTTTTTTTTGTCATCATAAGTCATCAGCTTGTATCTGTTTAGTTTAACTGTGTAAATATTAAAAATGATTGTTGTAGTTCATCACTTCAATCTGCATGAAATCTTCTCCGCCCTCTAAAGTGAAATGGATGTCATAGTCTGATATGGACTGGTTTACGTGTGCTATTATCCTTCCGCGCATGAGACCTGTGCCTGTGCTTTCTGCTGCTGTGTAGCCGGTTCCTGCTTCCTGTAGTGGGTCATTGTCGACCATGATTGTAAGATTTGCGGGAAGATAGGTCTCTGTGTCTTTAAGATACATAGACTGCATGAGTTGTGATGCATTAATTGATACGAAATCTGTTATGTTACCCAATTTAGGAAATACTATCTTTTCATGCTCGTTCTGCATGATGAAATGGGTGCCGTTGTCTGTGACGTCAACATTTGCGTTTGATGAGATGTAAAGGTTGCCTATCTTTGTCTTTGTCCTTGGTGAAATTACCTCTGATTCGGTCTCGATAAGATAATATATCCTGTTTGATTCGTTGTCTATGTATAGCTTGCCTTTTTTTATCTGAATCGGGACCACTCGCGCTGAACCTTTACCTTGTTCGGCAATTTCTGTTATCACCTGATCAATGCTTAAAAGTGTGTTTTTTGCCTGGTCAATTGCTGATACATCTTCCATGTTTTCAATTGCAGGCATACCTATCTGCATGACTGCAACTATTGCAACATTGATTATCGCTATGTACATCACACCTGATAAAAGTGGAGAAATACCTTTTCGACTGACCATATACGTTATTTGTATTGGGTCATATATAAGATTAATTGAAAAGTAGGCTCTGCCTTATGTTATCTCCGGACTTGAACCTTATGTTTACTGCGGAGAATAAGCGACGAGTCATGTTGATCTCGTCTGTCTGTGTGATCAATGAGATTCCATCTGAATAGGATACAGTGTAATTGAAAGTCATGTAATCAGGCACATCATCAAAAGTCATTGTCACAGAATCTTTATGAGGAAGGAAAACCACTGATTTTTTTGTTCCATCTATGATTATGTCTGCTGAATCGATTAGTGCTTTGTTGTAATTTATTATGGTCACATTTAGGTCATCATTTATGGGGAGAGCTATTATGAAATAACCTGTGTATTTTATGTTCCGCTCGAGTGCCATATGATCAATGAATGACATATATTCAATCATGCGATGCTCTATGTTTTTTGATGTCACGTTTTCTTTTGCAATTAGGTTCAATACATATCTGTTTTCATTTTCTATGTTTGAAAACATATCGTCCGCGAAATTGTTTGGGGTTGTCATAGATACTGCTTTTGTGCTGATGGCTGCTCCTGCGATTGCAGCGCATAAAATCAATGCACCGACCAAAAACATCTGACCTTTTCTTTTTACCATAGGTATACCCTCACGATTGTCGGCAAAAATGTACTGTCAATTCCTGAAACAAAATAATTTACTGTGTCTATGTCCTTTTTAAAAGGTGGAGATGATAAGTCTTCTGATTCCGACATTAAAAGACGGTAATCAAATGTTGCGATTCCTGTGAAATTGAAAGTCAACTGGTTTTCACCATCAATTGTATTGTCTGTCAGGTCAATGGATTCAAGGATACCTGAAGAATCACCTGTGCTTGAGTAGATGATATTTCCGTTGAGATAAATGTTCGGATCTGTTGCAGTGTTTAAGATAAAATCTAATTTTACATAATCCCGTTTTGTTGTATCTATTGTGTAATTGAATGAATGATTGCCTGAGATTGTCTTGTGGGTTGCATTGATTTGCGACATACCTACTGCAAAGTTATAGGTTGTCGGGAGTAAATCTTTAAGCGTTGTGTTAAGACCTGTCATGTTGTTATCAAAAGCATAAGCCCTTAAAATACCTTTACTTTCAAGAGTTTCAAGAGTACTGTATACATAATGTGTCTTATGTCCCGATGATGTTGAAATCTCGACAGCAGGCATGACAAATAATATGAATCCTACGACTATGGAAAATGCGAGAAGTCCTTCAAGTGCATGCATGGCGCCTTTTCTTGTCTTTGTTTTCATTTTTATCATCACCATAAAAGTATATTGATTGTCGTATTGTCAACCTTTGCAAATCTATCAATTATTGAGACAGGATACTTCATGCCGAAGACGTTGGTGGTTGTCGGCGCTTCAATCCCAAGTGAATAGTTGTATATGTTGACGCTGAAATCTGTGCCTTTTGAAAATTGGGTTTTAAGGTCTTGGTATGATGTCTGGTTCAATGTTGAAAGTTGACCTAAATTGATTCCTGTCTTTGTCTCTGGAATCAATAACAATGTGGTTGGTGGGTTTAAGTATGTGTCTTTTTCTAAGAGTGCATCTGTGTAATCTCCATTGTGGAGATAAATCTCAAATTCAGTTACATCGGTTAATTGTATTTCAATGTAGGTGTTGTTGTATAAAGATATGTCTAAATTGTTTCCGATAATTGATATGCCGTCTGTACTGTAGACGTCAAGTAAATCTATTGCTCCTGTAAACTGTAGTCCGGATGTTGTAATTGTGTTCGTGGTAGTGTTATAATAATTTGAATAGGTTTTTTTAAGGTATATTGTCGGACTGAAAGTGTGATTTGAAGTTATTATTATTTTTGAACTATTGCTGTATATTTTTGCAGTTATGCCCGATGCGTATTTTATCTCAGCTCTATGAGGTACTGCAATTATTGTTGGGAGTTCATCTGTTGTAAGATTTATTCCAATACCTTGGAGAAAATCTGTGCCGTTAAAATTAATCTGAGTTATTCCTGTCGATGCAAGAGTTGTGTTGATAACAGTATTTTTTACTTCTGTTGCGGTTGATGTTAAGTCTGTTGAGTATATCCTTTTTTCAAGATTGGTATCTTTTGTGTAGATAAGATAAAAATTGTTTTGTCCTTTGTTTATTTTTGCATTAAATATTATTGTGTTATTTACAAATGATGAATTTATCTCGGTCTGATTTTCATATCCCATAATTATTGAATTTATATCTGTGTTGTCTTCTGGATGAAAGGGTATCTCTATGGGTTTCTGTGTTGTATTCTGAGAAGTCATAAAGACAGGCACCAAGTATACTGTCCAGGACATATCTTTTTCTATAAGTCTGGCAAATTCTGCGCCTGCATTGTTTATCTGGTCTGCATTTGATCCAGGTCTTAAGATCATGCCTATATAAAATACGGCTGTCGTGAATACCATCAGAAATATTACAAAACCAATTACCATATCAAGCGAAAAATATCCTTTTCTCATATGAAGATATTATATTGTATCTTACATATATCTTTTAGATTTATCTTTCTATTTCAATTGTAAGGCTTTCGCCTTTGACACCTGTATTTTTGAAGTTTAGTTCATAGAAGCCTTCGCTTAAACTGTCTTTACCATTTAAATCTATTGTGCTATATTCAAGACCAACATATATCTTATATCTCTTTGTTATTGGAAATCCGAAGCTTGGGTTTGGTATCTTTTCAAATTCATCAGACCTTATATACTCTGTTCTATCTTCTATATTATCTGTTGTTCCTTTTGTGTAAACTAAATATGTTATTGAACCTATTGAGTTTCTTAAAGACATGCCATTATTTGATGATACTTCTTTGAAGTCACCATTTGCATGAACAAGACCTGTGACTGTTTCTTGTGGGAGGTCGGATGCTATGTAATTGTCTTGTGTATTTACATCTGGCAAGAAACCAGAACCTACAAGACGGATTGTGACTGATGCAATTGTTATGTTGAAATATGCCGTAGTTGTTGATGAAAAACCGACTGTGTTTTCACAATAATATGTCACATTATGTGTACCCTCAAATAAATCATATAACAGTTTACTGTAATAGTTAGGACTTTGAGATGTAAGGTCTATGTAATCTGCACCGTCAAGAGAGTAACTACACAATGCGACTGAACTTTCAGGTTCAGATACATTAAACTTAAACCAGACATCGCCTATATTATATTCAAATTTATTAGGTGAAATTACCTGTATTACAGGAGGAGTTAAATCAACTTTGAATGATTCTTTTATGGAATTAAGATTGCCGACAGAATCATTACAATAGAAAGTTATATTGTGATCGCCCTTTGTCATTGAACTGTTTAGATAATAATAATTTGATTCACTGTCATTCAACATAGATAGGTCTGGTCTGTTGTCAAGAGAATAACTACACTTATCAACTGAAGTGACTGTATCAAACACAGTTATATTGAACCAGATTGAAGAGGTATTATAATACTTATTTTTTGGAGATACAATTGTAATCTCAGGAGGTGCAGTATCAACTATGAAATGTTCTGTTGTGAAATTTAAATTACCTAGTGTATCATTACAATAGAAAATCACTGTATGGTTACCATCATCTATCGATATTGTTTGGATATAAAAATGAGTTTCTGTATCATTTAACAATGTTATGTTTTCTGAACTATCTAATGAGTAAATACATTTATCTACTGGTCTAAACATATCAGTTGCGGTCAAATTGAAATATAAAATACTATAATTATATGACTTGTTTAGCGGCGATTCAATCAATATTTCGGGAGAGGATACATCTATTGTCAATGTATTTGTCTCTGTCTGATTCTCGTTACCTGCTGTGTCATTTACCCAGACATGATATCTATAGATCCCTTCATCTAGATCTGTCAGATTTAAGTAATCTTGAGATATATTGTAAATAGTTCCATTCCAGTTTAGAAGAGTTGTGTCTCTATAAAGTTCAATAACAGACCAGTTGATAAATGTATAATTTTCAGAAATATACGAATCATTATTTGGAGTAGGTTGAATAAATTCTATTTCCGGACTGAGTGTGTCTATTGTCAAAGTTCTTGTTTCGGTCTGTATGCTATTGCCTGCAGTGTCGTTTACCCAGACATAATATGTGTAAATACCGTCTGTCAAACCGGTTCGATTTGAATATGATTGTGACATTGTTTCATCTGTACCATTCCAATCCAGGATAGTTGTGTCGGGATTAAGTTCTGCCAAAGACCAATTGATGAATGCATAATTCTTGTTTATATGAGTATTATTATCGGGAGTTGGTGGAAGTAAAGTTAAGATTGGCAAGGAGGTGTCAACTGTGAAAGTAACTGTCCATGAGACAATATTATCTGCACTGTCATTTGACCAGAGGATTAAGGTTGACTGTTGATTGTCTAATGCGGTGAAAGTTGTATTACTGGATAAGGTTGTGTTGGTGTCATTGTACTGGTACCAAGTTGTGTCTAAGTTTATGTCGGTTGCAGTGTAGTTTAAGTTCAAATCAGTTGTTGAATATGATATGTTTTCAGGTAAGTAAATATAGACAAAAGGTTTGATTGTGTCGACTGTGAAGATTACAGTTGTCTGGTTTAGATTGCCAAGAGTATCATTAGACCATAAGATTAAAATTGACTGTTGATTGTCCAATGCTGTGAATGTTATATTAGTGGATAAAGTTGTGTTGGTGCCATTGTATTGGTACCAAGTTGTGTCTAAGTTTGTGTCGGTTACGGTGTAGTTTAAGTTCAAATCAGTTGTTGAATATGATATGTTTTCTGGTAAGTAAATATAGACAAAAGGTTTGATTGTGTCAACTGTGAAG
>WTCB01000046.1 GCA_013138765.1 Candidatus Nanohaloarchaea archaeon | reverse complement strand
AGTTCTCGGCAATGTCAAAGATAGGCCATGGTGGAGAGAAGATAAACAGTTTCATACCACTCACTTTAGCAAAGCAGGTACCAAAAGACAACATAACAATAATGGCATACCAGCTAGGCACAAACAGCATATATGTCCCAGTGGATCAGAATGGCGGCATTGCAGGAGACATAAAATTCATAACACCTCAAGGCACAGCGTATATGAAAGGTATCTGTACGGCTGAAGGTTTTATAGATTTAAGTCCACCTGAACCGGTATTTGATGCATGCCTTCTTTTCTCACCGTTCGGCGTATTCCTTCCATATCCTGAGATGGAAGCAGGTCTTTCAAATTTCGCTAAACTATACCTTTTTGATGGCGTAGGGGAGCCGTTCCTTGAGAAAGTATATGACAACACAGAAATCAAGATTTTCAAGGTGATTGATGTTTCTGGAGACACAGATACAATACCTCAAATTGAAATTGATGATGAGATAATAGAAGTTGTTGATGAGACAAATGAAACTGATAATGTAACAAGTGAATATCTAGCAGAGGAATAAATTATGGATTTTATGACAACAATTCTTTTGATATCTTTTATTTCTTTTATTTTGACCTATATCCTGATTCCTGAATACATAAAAAAAGCAAAACAGACAGGGATATTTGGTATTGATAAATATAAAAAAGAAAAAAAAGAAGTAGCAGAATCAGGAGGCATAACAATACTTTTTGGCTACCTTTCAGCGCTTTTTTTACTTCTTCATTTTTTCCCGCAATATACAGTCCAGATATTTGCGGTAGCGACAACCGTTCTGCTAGTTGCTTTTATAGGGATGGTTGATGATTTTTACAATATATCCTGGAGAACTAAAACGTTTTTGCCCCTTCTTGCAGCACCGCCACTGATGATTATAAAAGCAGGTGTGACAGCAATATATCTACCTTTTGTAGGTATGGTTGATTTTGGAATAATATATACTCTGATATTGATACCTCTTGCAATAACCGGCGCAGCAAATGCTGTCAACATGGTTGCCGGATACAACGGCCTTGAAGCAGGTCTGGGTGTCATTATGTTCTCTGCCCTTTCAATTATTGGTTTTATCACCAATAATACAATTGTTGTTTTGTTGAGCCTGCCTTTTGCATTTGCCCTCCTTTCTTTTTTGTGCTATAATAAGTATCCGGCAAGGATTTTTCCGGGTGATTCAGGAACATTTTTGATAGGTGTTATGCTGGCAGTTATCGTGGTTTTGGGCAATATGGAACTTGTCGGAGTAATCCTTATAATCCCTCATATATTAAACCTGTTCCTGTATTATTATGGTTATTTCAAGAGAGGTGCAGAGAAGACAAGATCAGAGCGTTTCGGCTCGGTTGACAAGGAAGGTTATCTTGTTGTGCCCAATCGTTTTTTCCTTCCATGGCTTGTAGCATCTTATTCAAAGACCACAGAAAAGAGAGCGACATACATGCTTTATGGAATTGAGATAATCTTTGCTTTGGTTGCAGTACTTTTATTTGTTCTATAGGTTAAGATTATGCTCGTCTTAACATATAAATCTTATTCAAGTTTTTTTAAAAAAGCTTGTCAGATATATAAAATTTATTCCGCAATCTATACCATGGTAAATGTGGCAGTGATAGGAACGGGAGCGATGGGCAGGCATCATGTACGTATCTATTCTGAACTGGAAAACGTAAATCTGGTTGCAATATCAGATCTTGATGAAAATAATGGAAAAATCTTGGCAAAAAAACACTCCTGCAATTTTTACAAATATTTCAAAGATATGCTTGATAAAGAAGCTATAGATGCAGTATCTGTTGTGGTTCCGACAAAATATCATAAAGATGTTGCAATGTATTGTGCAAATAAAGGGAAGCACATCCTTTTAGAGAAGCCGATATCAGATAATATAGATGGTGCAGAAGTGATAATTGAAGCATGCAAGAAAAATAAAGTCATATTGTTGATAGGGCACATTGAACGATTCAATCCCGCAATTATTGGATTGAAAAAACAGATAAGTTCCGGAAATCTTGGAAAAATAACATCAATAATCTCAAAACGGGTGGGTCTTTTTCCTTCAAGGATAAAAGATGCAGATGTTGTAGTGGATCTTGCAGTGCATGATATTGACATTTTCAACTATCTTCTGGAACAGACACCTGAAAAGATAAGCAGCAATCTTGGGAATGCTTTGATTGATGACCGGTCGGATTATGCAAACATACTTCTAAAATATGATGGAGCAAGTGCGTTTATTGAAGTCAACTGGACAACACCGATAAAGATAAGAACATTAAGCATAACAGGCACAAAAGGTTATGCAGAACTGGATTATATAACTCAGGATCTTGTCATGTATGAAACTAATATTGAAAAGGAATTTGATAGTTTTGGTGATTTTGTCGTGAAATTCGGAGAGGCAAAACACAAGATGATTGATATAAAAAAATCAGAACCACTGAAGAATGAATTGACACATTTTATAGATTGTGTTAAGAAAGGAACCAGACCCAAAGTTACAGGAGAAGATGCTCTTGAAGCATTAAAAGTTTGCTTAAAAGTTACAGGTGATAAACATTAGTGTATTTATACATAAGACCGCAGAGGTCTCAAAAGATGCGAAAGTAGGCGCAGGGACAAAGATATGGAATCATGCACAAGTGCGCGAAAAAGCAACAATAGGAAAAGATTGCATCATAGGAAAAAGTAGTTACATAGATATGAATGTGGTAATCGGAAACAATGTCAAGATACAGAATTTCGTATCAGTCTATGATGGTGTGATACTTGAAAACAATGTTTTTGTAGGTCCTTCAGTTACATTTACAAACGATCTTTATCCTCGCGCAAATTCAACATCACGTGAATGGTCAAAAACACTTGTAAAAGAAGGGGCGTCAATTGCCGCAGGAGCAATAATAGTATGTGAAAACACATTAGGCAAGCATTGTATGGTCGGTGCAGGTTCTGTCGTGACAAAAGACATACCAGATTATGGAATCGCATACGGCAATCCGGCAAAGCTCAAAGGTTTCGTCTGTGAATGTGGCCATAAGCTTTCAGAGATAGTCAATAAGAACAATTTGAACATATTATATAGATGCACATCATGCAGCAAAAAGATAAAAATACCTGTTGAAGACTTCAATAAGCTTATTTGTTGATAGTATCAATTATTAGCTTTACATCCTCTTTTGTAACATTCGGGTGCACAGGCATGCTCAGAACCTCTTTTGCAGCATTTTCTGTATTTTTTAGATTTTCATCATATCCTAAGTCAAGATAATATTTCTGCTTGTATATCGGCTTAGGATAATAGACAAAAGCACCGATACCTGCATCCTTTAATTTTTGGATTAATTCATCTCTTGATACCTTAAAATCATCAGTCACTCTTATTGTATACTGATTGAACACATGCCTCGTATCTGCCTGTATTTTTGGTATGATTATGCCTTCAATACCTTTCAATCCTTCATTCAGCATTTTCGCATTATTTATCCTTTTCTCTATAAACCCTTCAAGCTTTTTAAGCTGTTCAACACCTATTGCCGCAGAAATATCAGTCATCCTGTAATTGTATCCGAGCATGACCTGATTATCCCTGCCGTCCTGTCCATGATCTCTTATGATCCTGCATTTGCGGTCAATATCTGCATTGTTTGTTGTAATCATCCCGCCTTCACCTGTCGTCATATTCTTTGTAGGATAGAAGCTGAAGACTCCGCAGTCGCCGATAGAGCCAACTTTCTGTCCTTTATATTCAGCACCATGCGCCTGGCATGCGTCTTCAATCAGTAGCAAGTTATGTTTATTGCAGACCTCTTTAATCTTGTCCATATCACAAGGGTTGCCGAAAAGATGGACTACAAGCACAGCCTTTGTCTTGGATGTTATTTTTTCTTCAATCGTTTCAGGATTTATATTGAATGTATCAGCATCAATATCAGCAAATACGGGCCTTGCGCCGCAGTAAAGAATTGAGTTAGCCGTTGCGGTGAATGTGAAAGGTGTTGTGATTACTTCATCGCCTTCTTTTATTCCTGATGCAAGAAGTGTGGTGTGGAGTGCTGACGTTCCGCTTGTTATAGCAATTGCATATCTCGTGCTGATATATTGCGCAAAATCATCTTCAAGTTCTTTTACTTTCTGTCCTTGAGCAATCATTCCTGAGTCAAGCACATCCTGAACTGCCTTTTTCTCTTCCACGCCGATAGATGGTTTAGCGATTGGAATCATAAAGTTATATTTTGTAGATATATTTATAATAATTCTCTTATTTTTTATTCTTTCCTTTTACTGTAAATATATACTGATATAGCAGATAAAACAATTATAAATAATAAATATCCAAAAATTATTTGATCAATCAAGATAAAGATAGAGAACAGCATAAATATATTTTGAGCACTGATATAACTGTCAAATTGTTTCAGGAAAGCGGTTTTAAATTTTAATATCATAAAAGAATTAAAGAAAACAAGACCAATTAAAATAAAACTAAAGGCGATATTATAAAAAGATCCATCCATGAAATATAATGCGATGGCAGGTGAAAGATAAAATATGATGATACGGTATCTGTCTGTATTTTCATCAAGAAAACGACCAAAATCAGAAAAATTTAAAGTTATTCGTGCTATAGGTCCATCAACACAATCAAGAAAAAAAGATATATAAAATAAAGATAGACCTAACATTCTGAACATATATCCTTTAGATGCCAAAAAATAAGCACCAATAGTACATATTATAAACGCAAAAAAAGTAATCCTGTTTGGTGTTATAATTGGATAAAACCTAACAAATCTTTTGGTTAAAAAATTCCCGACAGGACGGATGACATAATGTGTTGTAAAATTTGATGCTGGCTCAAGCCTTGAATTTAAGTCATATATTTTTGTTTCTGCAATCTTTTTATCTTTTGATTTATCAATTGTATGTATATTATCTATTTTTTTGTTTTTTAAATCAATTTCATAAACATTTTTTGTATCAAGAACAAGATCATATCTTTTATTTGACCTTTTTTCAGAAATTATTACTTTTATATCATCTCTCAAATTGACTCTTTTTATTATTTTATCAATAATTTTTCTATCATTTTTACTGTTTATTTCAATTAATGTTGGTTCAGAGAGTTTAGCGATGCGTAATATGCGTTCTAATTGCGTAACGCCCCAAAGTTTTATCAATCCGACTGGTTTTTTATTAATTATATGATTTTCATCAACTATTTTTACTTTCATATAATAACCTGTATTCATATTTATTTAAATAATAACGTACTTTTTTATTTTTTAGCAATAATACTACGCTTCTTTTTTTAAAACTGCTTTATTTTGAGATCTCAATTTTGATCCAAATTCATAATAATTCTTCAAGCATATCTCTCAAACAGTTCTCGGTTATTTTTCTAGGATTGTTTTTGACCCTATCCGGATTAAATCCGTTTCTTACAATCATATCAATGTCATTTTTAGTTATGTTCAGTTCATTCAGCCTTGTGCATAAGCCTATTGAAGACATCAATTCTGATATCTTTTCACCAGCTTCTTCCGCGCCCCCAACACCAAGAATTTCAAAAAAGTCTTCCATTGTTTTTTTCACATATCCTGCTCCTCTTCTGTCAAGGACATCATCTTTACTGACACCATAGTTATAGACTATCATTGAAGGCATTGTCAATCCCACCGCATGTCCATGAGGGATTCCAAAATAAGAAGTTATTGGATATGATATTGCATGGCATGCTGTAGTTTGCGAGATATTGATCGCCTTGCCTGCAAGATGCGCTGCAAGAGCCATTGCTTTTTTTGAGATATCCGAATTGTTCAGCACAGCATCTTCAAGGTTTTCAATAATGAGCTTAATTGCCTGGGATGCATAATTTTTTGATTCTTCTGTTGACTTTACATTCCAGTAAGATTCTATTGCCTGACATAGAGCATCCATTCCCGTAAATGCGGTTATCTTTTGCGGCAAACTCATCATAAGGCTGGAATCAACAACTGCATAATCAGGGAGGATATATTCATGAGCCAGCGAGTACTTTGTCTTGTCTATATATACTACTGCGAAATGCGTTGCCTCGCTTCCGGAACCTGCTGTTGTCGGGATTGCAGCCAAAGGATGCCCTTTGACAGATATCTGCTCTTTTTTAAGTATATAATCCTGTGGATTGGCCTTATTTTCTGAAAAAATATTTACCAGTTTTGCAATATCCAATACTGTACCTCCGCCAATGGCCACAACAAAATCACATTTTCTTTCAAGAAATAATGAAACACCTTTCAAAACATCGTCCAGTTTTGGATTAACTGAAAAGTCACTGAACCTGACATGTTTATATTTCTCAAAAATAGGTTCAAGCATTTTTTCGGCGCCGCATAAATTATATGAATTCTTTCCAGTTACAAAAAAAATGGATTTTGGATTGTGTTTTGACAGAATTTCCTCAAGCGCCTGCAAGATCCCAGTATCAAGATACTCTTTTTGCTGAACCATATTATTCACCGCTTATTATTCTTTAAGAAATCCATAAATGCCTGCCTGTTTTCTGCAGGGGTTGTTATGGGACGTCCAAGATCCGACCTTGATCCTTTCTTGACCATAATCTCCAATAAAACAGGTCCTTCTGATGCCTTTAATTTTTTAAGTTTTTCTGAAAGTTCAACTTCCGTTTCTGCACGCATCGCAAGTTTATAATTACAGGCTTTTGCTATGGCAGGAATATTTATGTCAAAACCTGCAGTCGGCTGGCCTCCAACAGAGTCATGCGCACCATTGTTAAGAACAATATGCTTAAGGTTCTTCGGTGCTGTTGAACCGACAATGGTAGAGGCACCCATATGCATAATATATGATCCGTCACCTTCAATGCAGTAGACATCTCTTTCGGGTTTAGATAATGCAATACCCAAGGCAATCTGCGAACTGTGCCCCATTGATCCGACAGTCAAAAAATCCCTGCTATGGTCTTGGCCAAGTTCTTCTCGGTATTCAAAAAGTTCTCTTGAGATTTTGCCTGTGCTTGAAACCACAACATCATGAAGATCCAACTGATCAACAATGCATTTAATCGCACCTTCTCTTTCCATTTCATAGGCGTCTTTTAAATCTGTCTTAAGCTCATATTTATCAAAAGTGCCTTTTTTTACAACCAGTGCATATGATGCCTTTTTTTTGTTCATGTATTCAAACGCATCTTTTATGCATTTTTCAGCAGAACCTATAGAATCTGGCAGGATTGAGTAAGGTATATCCATAGTATCCAGTAACTTAAGTGTGATCTGTCCCTGTTTCACATGCTGCGGCTCATCATGCTTTCCTGGCTCACCTCTCCATCCGATAAGCAAAAGGATAGGTATGCTGTACACTTGCAGGTCTGCAAGAGATACTAGGGGGTTTATAGCATTGCCCTCTCCGGAATTCTGCATGTAAACAAGGCCTATCTCCTGTGTTGACAGGTACCTGCCTGCTGCAAGACCGATCGCTCCACCTTCATTCGCTGTTATGATATGTCTTTTTGGATCAATATTATCCATAAGATATGCGCAAAAGTTTTTAAGTAAAGAATCAGGGACTCCAGCAAAAAAATCAATATCATAAGTGTGCAATATTTCAACAAATTTTTCACAATCAATCATTTTTATCACAAGGGATTAGTGTAAGTATATCTTTTATAGGCATGCAGTATTCTCCTACTTCATGACATCTCTGATTTTTCAGTATGGATTCTGCAGTACGAATCATTGAAGGGTAAGCGCTTCTTAACATATGGTTTGCATAGATGACAATGTTAACCCCCGCATCTATAAGTTCATTTTCTGTTATTTCAGAATATGTGGAAGGCACCACGACAAGAGGTACTTTGTAATTGAATTTTTTATATTGTGAACAAAAGGCAAGAATTTCATCAGGGGACTTTTGTTTACTATGAATCATAATCCCGTCAGCCCCCGCCTTGATATAGGATTCTGCTCTTTTTAATGCATCTTCAAGCCCTTTATTAAGGATAAGGCTCTCAATTCGAGCTATTATTAAAAAGTCATCAGTGACCTGTGCTTTTTTCCCGATTGATATCTTATTTGAAAATTCTTCAATGCTGTCCTGCGTCTGTCCAGCAGTGTTCTCGAAAAGCGAATTGCGCTTGGCACCAACTTTATCTTCTACAATTATGGCAGATACACCATGCCTTTCAAGAGTTTTTACAGTATATATAAAATGTTCTACAAACCCCCCATTATCCACATCAACAATCATCGGCTTTGTTGTGACATCCAGTATATGTTCAATTGTCTGAAGCCTAGAAGACATATCAACAGCACCAGTGTCAGGTTTTCCTTTTGCTACAGAATCAGTAAGGCTACTTATCCACATAGAGTCAAACTCTCTTGATATGCCATTGTCTTGAATATTTACTTTTTCAACAATTCTCCCAGTAAGACCGTTATGCACTTCAAGTACTCTTACTAGGGGTTTTAATTGCAGGAGACGCCTCAACTTCTTTCTTCTCAAGTCCGGTGTTGTACCGATCTGCATCTGGTCTGCTATCATCTTTGTGCTGGAGATTCCTTTTGTATATTGCGGTTCAACCAGCTGGCCGCCCCATTCATTTAATACATCAATGACACGGGATCTTGTATGCCGCTGCACTCCTGTACGCCAGTCATCTCCATGAACAACATAGTCAGGCTTTAGCATAATAAGGTTTGGGACATAATCAAGAGTTTCCTGAGGAATTACCTGTGATACACCTTTTATATTCTCGATTATATTTTTCCTTTCCTCAAAAGGGATTAATGGAACTCGTTTATAGCTTGCGATTGCCTTGTCAGTCAGAAGACCAACAGTAACATCTCCAAGCTTTCGACCTTCATTAATTATATTGATGTGCCCATGATGAACCAGGTCGGCGCATAGACCTATATATACTTTTTTCATGATACTCAGTCCATAAAAATATCTTTTAAAAGTTTTAAATCTTTGTTTTTTAGCAAATGGAAACTATTTCATAAAAACGAAGCATTTATATTATTAACTATTATTTACTCTCATTGTGACAAATTATGGCACAAAAATCTGCTTATGAATTAAAAGGCACACCCCAACTAATAATAGCTGATGGTGCCGGCACATTATTTGATCCAAAAAGCATTGTCCCGGCTTATGCTTTCGAGCGCACATTTTTAGAGGAAGGTATAGATACAGATATACCGACCATATGCCTTTATATGGGCATGGAAAAAATAAAGCATATTGAACTTTTATTAAAGAAATCCGCCGTTCTGGAACAGTTTAAAGAAAAATATGAAAGAACACCGGATAAAGAAGACATAGACAGGTTTTATAGCATATTCCAGAACCAGTTATATCCATCTGCAGAAGAGACAGAAGAGATTGAAGGCGTCAAAGAAGCAGCCTACAGGTTAAAGGACGCAGGGATACCTCTTATTATGACAACAGGTTATGACAGAAAGATGGTGGATAAAACAAGGAAAAAACTGCCATGGCTGGATGAAGTCCTGACTGCATCATTTACCAGCTCAGATGTAGAACAGGGAAGACCTGCACCCGATATGATATGCTTGGCCATGAACGAGGCAGGCATTGAAACTCCCGCTTATGCAGTCAAGGTCGGTGACACTAAAGTGGATGTGGAAGCTTCAGATAATGCAAGTATGCCAGGCATTATTGTTCTTTCCGGAAGTATAGAAACAAGAGATGATGCTGAAAAAACCAATGCAGAGATTGGACGAGAACATCTGATTCTACCAAGTTTTATTGATGTTGTCAACTATACAATCGATGGAACACTGCCGGATAAAATAAAGAAGTTAAACAACTAGATTTATAAAGATTAATAGAATTACATAAGCTGTGATTATTATGTCAAAACTTATGGACTGTCAAGGAGTAATAAATTTAGCAACAAAGCTTATTGATAAAAATCCTGGTAATTTACATTCACCAGATAATTATCTTCTGCATCTTGAAGACACATATAAAATATGTAAAGAAATTGTAGAGACTGCCATATCTTCATATCCTGAATTAAGTAATTATCTTAAAGAAGAAGAGGTAGCTTTGGCAGGCGGACTGCATGACATAGGAAGGCCTCTTCAAGAAAATCAGTTATTTCATGAGCTAAGAGGTGCTCAATATATTGAACAATACGGATTAAAAATAGGTGTTGCTGAATCTGAGGTTGATATTTACCGCATTGCACAGATGTTCAGGCCGCATTATGTGGTTGCGGAACAGTTTGCAGACCCAGATAATAGTGATCAGCTTAATGGTATTACAACACTTCCTGACTCCGCTTTATTGATACCCCGAACCTGGCAGGAAGCTATAGTAATATATAGTGAATTAAGCAATGTTAACGGAAATAGAATGTCTGTCGAAGAAAGGATTGATGATGTTAAGGATAGGTACACAAATGATCCTAAATTTAATTCAAACCCTGCATTTATCAATGCTATGAAAACCGGATTAGATCGTGTCTTTGAGGTTTGCGATAGAGTCCAAAAGTTGATAGATGGTGACTTTGAACCTGAAGAGATTATGAGATATGGATTTTTATAAGTGCGTCTCAGAGCTTAAACTGATGAAATAAAGAAATATATGTTTTTGCTAAACAAATATTCATCAAATTATTTCAACTTTCCATGTATGTGCACAGGCCATCCTGCCCTTTAAGATGCCATATAAGACAAAATCATCCATTTTTTTGACAAGAACAGCCAAAGAATAAGGCATAAACCGATAAATACCCTGTGGAATAAAAAATGTTTTTTTGACATCTACAACTTTAAGTCCTAATGAATCAAAAAAGTTCATCATCTCTTTTTCAGAGAACCAGCTCATGTAAGAGAAACCAAATATTTTTTTTGTTATATTTGTTGCAAAAGAAACTATTGTTTTAAGGCTATACTTGTTTGGCGTATCAAATATTATGTGTTTTTTTGAGACTCTTGCCATTTCTTTAAGAAATATTGAAAGATCATCATAATGTATCATAAAACGCATAGATGTTATGCAATCAAACGAATTGTTTTTGAAAGGCAGCATTTCAGCATCCCCTCTGACCTTTTCAAATTTGTTACTTTTATTCTTTTTCAGGATTTTTATCATCTTTTTTGAATAGTCAAATCCTACAATTTTGGTCTTTGGTTCTTCTGAAAGCATTCTTGCGAAGCGTCCAGTACCCGTAGCCACATCCAGGATATTCACAACACTTTTTGATTTCAGCATATTTTTAATAGTCTCTTTTTCACATTTATCAACAACAATTCCTCCATTCCTGAACCTGACAGAATCATATTTATGGGTTTCATCCTGCAGGCTATAAAACTTTCTTATCTCTTTATCTTTTTTCATCTGTAACATCTTCATAAACATTTATTATTTTATCTGTAATTTTTTTCCATGAATATTTTTCTTCAACAACCAGTCTTGCATTGATTGCGATTCTTTCTCTTTTATCTTTATCGTTTATCAAAGAACCTATTGCATTTTCAAGAGCTTTTATGTTTTTTGATGGCACAAGGACACCCGTCTTACCGTTTGTGATAAATTCATCAATCCCTCCGACATTTGATGTTATGACAGGAGTTCCACATGCCATGGATTCGAGCAGAACATTTGGAAATGTAACAGTGCCAAAAGCAGTTGTTCTGGGTAGTACAAAAATATCAGAATCTGTCATGATTTTTGGGACATCAACAACACCTAAAAATTTAATCTTATTTTTTACTCCCAATTTTTCAATAAGGTCTGTTATTTTCTTGTCAGTTGT
>WTCB01000030.1 GCA_013138765.1 Candidatus Nanohaloarchaea archaeon | reverse complement strand
GAAAGATGCGGATGTGAATTTTCTACAGTGACCGTACCATGTGTCGCCCAACGAGTATGGCCAATGCCCATTGTTCCGCGATTGATTTTACTTGCATCACTCAAAGAATCAGCATCGCCAATCATACCAATTTCTTTTATAACAGAAGTTGAAGGATTACCCGATATTGCAACACCCCAAGAATCATAACCCCTGTATTCAAGCGTCTTAAGACTATCAATTATTATTTTGTAAGCTTCTCTTTTTCCCTTATAACCGACAATACCGCACATAATTAATCAAATCACAGAACATAATGATAAAACAAGCTATAAAAAGATTTTTAAGAAGCAATTGTGGACATTACAACTGGTTTTATAATACCCTTTATATACTCAACAAAAGATTTATAAAGAAAAAGACAATATATATTCAATAAGTACAACTATTATAAACAAAGTTATAATAATACTATAAATCCAATCAAAATATTAAAAAAATAAAGGACATGATTAAAATGGCACAGATAATAAAAGAGATCAACGGTAAATTCTTCTCAAAAAATGCAATCTTAGTAGATGAACCTGAAAAACTGAAAGGTCTTTTAAATAATGTACGCTGGGACATACTAAAACTGCTTGCAGAAAGACCACGATATCCAGCAGACATAGCAAAGCATCTTCATCTGCACGAACAGAAAGTATATTACCACATTAAACAGCTTGAAGCAAACGGTCTTATTGAAGTAAAAACTAAAAAAGAACGCGGTGGAACACTCGCAAAATATTACACAGTAACAGACCATGCATTTGCACTAGAATTACCGACAGGCGACATGAAACTTGCAGATTTCCCGATAAGGAATGAATCAGATAAATTAAAATCATTCCTTTACCCATTCCTAAACAACGGACAATTAAACGCAAACATTGTTGTAGGCTCCCCAGACCCGCACGGGCCACACCAAGTAAGAGCAAGAGATGGCCATTACGCAATAGATGTCGCATTATTTTTAGGACAGACGGTATCAATGCCAGAAAAATTCACAACAGCCCTTGACATAGACATAAAATCAAAAGACACAATTGACAGCAACTTGATAGTTATAGGTGGACCGCTAACAAATCTGATAACAAGTGATGTAAACAATTACTTGCCTGTAAAATTCAAGATAGACTCATTTCCATTCAGAGGCATGCTATCACAAAAGACAGGAAAAACCTATGATGAAGACAATATAGGTATAATTGCAAAAATAGTGAATCCGAAAAACACAACAAAAAGTATACTGATTTTTGCAGGAAACAGATTAGGTGGAACTAAAGCCGCAGTATTAGCACTCACAAGATTCACAGAGACAATCCTTGAAAGATACAACGGTGAAGACAACTGGGCATGTATAGTCGAAGGCCTTGATATTGACGGTGACGGTAAAGTTGACAGCATAAAAATAATTGAGTGACCACTTCAAGAACGACCATAGATCAATTCCAAAAGCTCAGCTTTTGACTTCATTTTCTTTATTTCATCAACTCGCACGACCGCAATGCCACGAACGTTCAACACCTGCGAATCTTTTACGATTATAAATGATGACACATCACAGAAATGACTCAACGACTCAAGATCTGATGCCTTCTGATCATTAGCAAGTTTTAATGCGGCATCACACATAAGAATCATATCTTTTTTCTTCAGAACAACTTTTGCAGGAGCAGTCTGAAAAACAAAATCCGAATAGCCAAGACGAGAAGTAAGACCCGTCACTTTACGTTCAAAAGATGTTTTCTCGTGATTTTGAGATGAGACATCTGATGAAAAGATATCAATTGGCTGGCGTATAACTTCATCAAAAAAAGATTCCATTGCAGACACCACATAATCACTAGTCCTACCTGTCTTTTCAGCAAGATATATTGTCTTTTTAGAGATACCTAAAGCATTCGACATCTTATTGAAAGACATATCTAATTTGTGTCTTAAACTCTTAAGATGAGAAGTATCAATATTCACCGTATTCTTACCTTTTTTCGACAAGATAAACGGAAGTTCAAGATCAAGCGAATCTAAAAAGGTTTCAGGATGGACAACATAAATCCCAAAACGCTCATATACAGAATTGCAGGCGATATGAAAATTACGTCCCTGAATCGCGCAAATGATAGGCGAAGCACTAAGAACAGATGCCATCCGTTTAAGATCTTCTGCCTGTTCACTTGAAAAACTATCTACATTTTTTAAGATCTTGACAAGGATAAATGTATCTCTCTTTTTTGCAGCAATGTCAAAACAATAGCGCTCAAACTGAATAATCTCAAAATCTCTTTTGATCAATCCTTTTCTTATATGTTCAATCACCGAGTATTGCATAACAAACGCCACAATATATATAAAATTGTCTATTAAAACAGATAAATGTTACTAAACTTTATATTGATTTTGTAATAACTTTTGAGAGAAGGGCTCGTAGCTCAGCCTGGTTGGAGCGCCGGTCTTATACGACCACGTTTCGTAAATTATTCGGAGCTTGCTTTCCTAATATTGGTCTTGGAGAGCCGGAAGTCGAGGGTTCAAACCCCTTCGAGCCCATCTTTTTTTTCTTTTATTCTGAAATATTATTTTCTTCTTTTAATTACGCCTATAATAAACAATTAAGGCTAACAAACTAATCAAAACAAAACCAACACCACTCAACCCAGGAACATTCCTGCTAAAAGACCCTGATGTTTTAGAACGCACAGTACAGACTTCAATATATTCCTTTCTAGACTTTCCAAAAGAAGTTGTCACATTGACACCCAAAGCAGCAATACCTTTAAAACAGCCTTCAGTACCACCTAAAACCTTAAGACTGATGAATTTTTGTTCAAACGGCTTAAAAGATACATCCATCTGCAACCGTTCGTCATCATTTTTATGTGTCGAGAACCATGACCAATACTTAAGATTTGATAAACTTTCAAGAGAAATTGTAAATGTATCGGAAAAATCATTCCTGTTCCTGACTGAAACAACAATATCCGCAACATCACCCATAGGAACTGTCAAGGGATTAAGTCCCGCATAAGTTACATCAGGT
>WTCB01000089.1 GCA_013138765.1 Candidatus Nanohaloarchaea archaeon | reverse complement strand
ATATTACAGTTAAGATGCCAAGTTTTGAGTCATTAGATAATTTCATAATTATAATATTATTTATTAAATACTTAAATCTTTTGTTAAAAAATAGGGGTTCGGAATTTCACATAACATTTGGGATATACGAAGTTTTTCTGGAACGAAGTGGAAGAAAAATTTGGGTGAAGTCCGAGCCGAGGGCTGAACCGTATATCCTCTTGTTATACGAGGGTGAGGAGCTTGCGACGAAAGCGCAGCGTCCCCTTGAGTCAAAAGAAAGACCGTTAATTATTTTTATTTCTATCTTTCAAATATTTCCATAATAGCTTTAATAGGTATATTGTGGATATGGTTGCAATTATAGCAACACACATAAGCCCGTAAAATATTTGCTCAAAGAAGAAAAGCACGACCATTAAAGTAAAAAGAAAGCCAACAATCGCAGGTACATAATCCTTTTTTTCTTTTATTGCTATTTTTAAATTGTATAGCGTCATAAAGGCAAAAAATATTATACCTATAATTAATATTATTGTGTTTGTCATAATGTTATTATTTAATTATTAAACTATATAAAACTTTTTATTTGTAAGGTCTTTCTTTTGATTTCGTATAACAACGAATTATACGGAGTTTATTCCGTATAATTACACTATCTGTGCGCGAAACAGAACACCAACGGGCTCTTCTTGTCCAATCTGCAGAAACCTATGCGCTCGAACTGGATGATATCGCCCTCTTTTAATGTTTCTGCCTCTTTTTCTGCAAGACCTGTCATCTTGTTCCCGTCGGGTGTCAGGATGGTCGCTTTCGGGCTGCTTTTAGGCACCCATTGGATTACCTGCGGTCTTTGGTCTTTTAGGTCTTTTATTTCAAATGTCTTTTTTAATATTCCTTCTGTGAGCTTTCTTAGTCTTACGGGCTGTCCTTTCAGGTTGTTGTAATCTTTGCCTGCGATGCAGATTGTTTCATTGACTGTTATCTTTCGGGTTCCAAGATCTCTGCTGTCCGGATGGTTTTCTATCTCTACTGTCTTTCTGCAGTCTTTGATCGTTATTTCAGTCGGGTCTTGTGTGAAGAATAATCGGCGCGATATGGGGTCTATTATGTCTTTATTGAACTTTTCAACTGTCTTGAAGAAGTCTGTTATCTCAACTGTCTTGTCGGTCTTGCTCGGGCCTGTCTCAATCACTATCTTCTGTATCGCTTTCGGTTGAAATCCTCGGCGTCTGAGTGCACGTATGAACGGGATCCTGACATCGTCCCAGCCATCGTAAACTTTATCGTCTATTGCCTTTCTTGTCTTTGAGGTGCTTACTTCAAACCCTTTGAAATTAATTCTGCCGATATGTTTGAATTCTGGTTTTGTCCAGTTAAGGTAATCATACATATACATCTGTCTTTCTGTGTTTGTTATGTGGTCCTTTCCTTTTATTATGTGTGTAAGTCCGAGGTCATGGTCGTCGACTGCGACTGCAAAATTCATCAATGGCCAGACTCTGTATCTATGTTTTGTTCTTGGGTGTGATCCATTATTTATTCTTGCAGCGGGCCAGTCGCGCACTGCCGGGTTCTTGTGTTTTATGTCTGTCTTGACCCTGACTACTGCTTCGCCTTCTTTATATTCTTTAAACATCATCTGCCATCTTTTTAGGTTTTCTTCTGGATTTTGATTTCGGCAAGGGCATGCGGTCTTTGTGTCTATCAATTTTTTGAAATCCTCAGGTCTGCAGGTGCAGACATAGGCGTGTTTTTTTTCGATAAGTGTCTTCATGGTCTTGTAATACAGTTCCATACGGTCTGACTGGATTATGACACTGTCTATCTTGTCATCTGTGAGCCATCTTGCGTCTTCTTCAATCATCTTGTAAGCTGAGGTGTAGATGTTGTCTGCATTTGTGTCTGAAATCCGTAATATCATCTTTCCGTCGTACATCCTGCAGTATTCGGAATTTAGGATCAGCGGGAATGCATGACCTATGTGCAATGGTCCTGATGGTGAGGGTTCAATGCGCATCACCACTTTTCCTTTGATTGCATTTCTTAGTTCGGGAAGACCTGTCCTCTTCTCTTTTTTTGGTCTGTCAGTGATATGTTCGTTTTTTATTATCTTTTCTTGTTCATCCAGTGTCATGCTATTTATTTCTTGTGTTATGCTGTTTATTATTTCTTGGAGTTCTTGTATATCTTTTCTGTAATCTGGAAATTCTGCGAGAAGTGAGCCTAATAGTGCTTTTGGGTTTGCCTGTCCGTTGAATCTTTTTGCGTTCAAGAGCGCTAGTTGTCGTGTACGATCTCTTATGTCTGGCATATTCATCACTTGCGTGTCAATTAGTTGTATCGTTGTTGTTATATATTTTTATGTCTGATTTAAATATTTTTAAGAAAGTTTTAAGAATTTGGATTTAATTAACGTACTGATCAATAAGTTCTTTAGTCATTGATAGGTCTCCATAAGATTCAAGAGTTTTCATTTGTGGATCAAGAGAATATTTTGTTTCGGTTTCAACTCTTAAAATTAATGGTCTTGCAGTTTTATCTGTATCTGATTCTTCGGTATTAGGATATGCATCTCTAACAGTAAAGTGATTGGTAAAAATTGTTGCGTTTTTGCTGTGTTCATCCGTAAGGGGTGTCATGATTAATTACAGTCAATTAAATATATATAAAGTTTTTGTTTTTTCAATATTTTAATTGTTGTCTATTTTTTCGAATTCTAATGACATCTTCTTTTTTAATTTCATATATTCTTTGAGATCCATATTGATTTTTTTGAGTGCTCTGTCACGTCTTGCGCATATCCTTGTATCTTTACAGCACCAGACAAGTGAACCATAACAGACGTCTATTTCCGGGTGTCTGTCAAAGTCTGCTATAAAAGATTCTTTTATCTTGCGGTATAAGTCATCTGATATGCCATATTGTCTGAGACAATCGTTTCGTTCAGAGCAGTTTTTTTTGTCCGGACAGCAGAAGACGAGACCTGCTTTTGTCTTTTTTTTGCATACATGTTTAGGTGCGTCTTTCCATCCCATAAGAAAACAAATATGTATTAGGTGATTAAAGTTTATATGTTTTT
>WTCB01000051.1 GCA_013138765.1 Candidatus Nanohaloarchaea archaeon | reverse complement strand
TTTAGATAATATCTAAAAGCTACACTTTTCTTTTTTATTTTTTTATAATATTTATTTCTATTCAAATTCTTCTTCACCAAGACCTTCAACACTGATAATTGCACTGTTATCAATAAAATAATTATATTCAAACTTCATCCTAAGATCAAGATTAAGCTCAGGAGTGTCAAATGATGACAGCCCACAAGTCACTGGAAAATCAGCAGTAGGTGGACCTGACGAAGGTATCTTAAAATAAAGTTCACGAAGACCTAAATCACATTCTCTATCACCTAAAGTAATAGTTACCATATCATGAAGTGTAAACATGTCAAGGACATTATTCTCCCATTCAAATGCAGTATCACAATCATTACCTGTAATTGTACCTTCTCCACGGTCAACAAGCTTTGCCCTGAATGTCAATTTATCACGTTCTTTAAGGATCATAGGCTGTTCAGTCGTCATCACAACCTCAAGTGGTCCCGCTGTAGTAGAAAGCACAATCGGATGACGTTTAAAATCACCATTTCTATTCCTAGAAATATATTCCTCTTTATCCAATACTTCAATTTTGGCAATAGCCGTTGTTTCATAAGGATAACACACACGAACCCCCGCAGAATACTTAAACACCTGTCCTTCTGGAAGGTCGTAAGGAGCAGTCAGCACCCACGAAATGTGTGCAGATTCACCATGAGTATCAAGACTTTTAACTGGTGACATAAGTGAATCAACGATAAGTATCCTTGGATCCCCCGAAGCCATCTCAGCGCCACTATAACTTATATCTACCACACCATCCTCATCATCGACAAACCATTCATTTTCACCCCGGCTCAACCCATAAAGATAGACATATATGTCATTTGCATCTTTAGCACCAATGTTCTGCATTTCAACAGAAAGGATTGACGGGATACCGCTATAGACCTTATCTGATGAAAATCCGAATGATTGTATCTTTATCCCATTACCATAACCAGAAAAACTTGTAGATGTACTTCCAGTTGAATAAGTATCGCCTGTACATCCCGACAGCAACAGCACAACAGCTACAATAAGATACAAATAAATATTACGATTAGAAACCATACTTAATCTTGTATAGAGGATATTTAAATAGATTTTAAAAAAAATAAAAAATAATAAAAAAAAAGATATGATTATTCAGAAATGTAATCAACTGTTATCTTCGTATCAGAACTTACATAATACTTGTATTCAGCAATAGCCCGTATATGATACTCTCTTGTAGGCTGATTACGATCAATAGGTATAGAACATCTCATCTCTGCCTGACCATTCACTAATTTAACAACCTTAGTGCAGTCAGTTGTAATAGTATCGCCATACAACTCGTGAGAGGTACCATCAAGCACTATGCCTTCAACCTCGATGCTTATATTGACCTTATTCCTATCCATACTATCAGGTGTAGATTCACAGACAATATCTGTTGTTGTTGAGAAACCGCCACCGACATCAGTAATCTTAAAAACGACAGGAATTGTTGAACCTCTTGCTACAATTGATGCTTGTCCACCTAAATTTATATGTATAGGACCTGCAGTATTGACATTTTCAACTGCACTGCTGCTTTGCTGTATCCTCATCTCTTCCTTAGAACTTGATGTAATTGTTGAAAGCATGCTTGTCTTGTATGGATAACATACCCTTGTATAAAATGTATATGGTGTCGATTCCCCTTCTTCAAGTTCTGGAGCCGTAAGTGTTACATCCAAAGTTGCAACGCCACCAGGCATGCCCATATCAGGTTGCGGTGGAAGGAACTCATCATTAGGTATTTTCCAAGCACCCTCTAAGGTTATAGATGACATATCACTAGTTGATGTTTTTGGCTCTAAAGATAATGAATTTTCAATTACGCTCCAATGTTTATCATTAATTGATACAGTCTGCCCATATATGAAAACAGAAGTATCCCCAGTCACTTGTTTCTGTCCCTGATTCTCAAGGACAAGACGCAAATTTATATCCTCATTATGGTACACTGCTGATGTATCAAACATGAATTCAGTAACTACGACACCGACATCGGATGCTCTTGATACAGAATCCCCATTGCCTATACATCCAAGCACAAAAACAGTCATAAAAACCATCACATAAACAAACATTTTCCTGATATTTAACGACATTATATCACCGACTAACAATAATAACTTTGTATCCTCTTATATATATAATTTTTGGTTATCAAACAGAAAAAACAACATTTACGGCTTGACAGTTACCTGAATACTATCTGTAACCGTATATGTATACTCCACCACAGCCTTAATCTTGTAAGCAGTAGCAATCAATACCTTTTCATTTGGTGGTGTAAACATGCAAGGTATCTGATTAGAACCCCCATTGCGAATCTCAAGATTCTCTACCTTATCAAGATCACAATCCACACCAGAAACATAATCTATTTCATCAGGAAGTATCAATTTAAGACTTTTGACTTCAGCAAGACCATCACCGACATTTTCAATATTTATAGATGCAGTCCAAGCATAATTATCCATAGCCACCGGTTGATCCACATCAGGAACAATGTTTATCTTCAAAGGTCCATCCGTTGCAATATTGCTTCCCAAAAGATACATATTTTTCTTAGTATAAAAACTTCGCAATATCTCAAAAGGTGTTGCAAAATAAACATAAGTGTTTGTTGAAGCATTAGTATCATATGAAAGTTGAGCCATAAAATTACAGGTGATTCCCGCATCAGTTACTATATCCAATCCCGGAGTTTTCATCCTCCATTCAAAAAACTGCAAAGCACTTGGATTAATCTCAATCTCATTAGGTGTGCCAACTGGCTTAGGATTCATCTTAAATGAACTACGAGGATCTTCAATAGTGAATATGTCAGAACAATAATCATAAAGAACCTGATCGCCATCATAACTTCCAGAATCATCAACTTTAAGTGTTACAGCATTATTGCCTATGTTCTCAGCTTCAAGACGCAATATAAATGCCCGGTCAGGAGTAAGTGTTTCAGACGGAATAATTTCAAAAGAATTTAATGAAAGAATATCTGCTGCAACAATCTCAGTCTCTTTATTCCCTGAAACTGTTGAACCCCCAGATGCACCACCCGCATCAGTACAACCACTAACCAACATCACAAAAAAAATAAAAAACAAGATAATTTTATTCATGATATATATTTAGAATTGCCTTATTTATATATCATACTCACAAATATCAAGATTCAACAAACATCAATACCTGTAAAATTTCCAGTATTAAGTACAAACATACCATCATAGATGTATGTATATTCTATATAGACCCCTACATACCTTTGAGCCGAACCATCACCTAAATCTTTATCAAAATTATCTGAAGCATATTTAAATGAACATTTATATATCATATCTTTATTTAAACCATTATTTAAAAGAAGGTCAACAGTATTGATTTGATTAAATAACACATCCCTCAAAACATACGAATCTAAACCTAACGAAGAATCAGAAGTTGAGCCAACTAATGAACACCTAGTAGTATCCAAATCTTGAGGTATAAGCTTTGGTGATATATCTATATCAAAACGACTTATTGCAGCACGCCCCGGATGATTCTTAACTATCTCAATATAAATTGTAAAAGACTCATCTTTATCAATTATAACTGGTTGTTTCATTTCATCAGGATAAATAGATACTGAAAAAGGACCAACAGTAGATACAGATTTAATAATGTCAAAGTTTAATGGAACTCCTTGTTCAACACGTTTATCCGACCAATCTTTACTCCCAAAAGTAAGCATAATATTAGAATCAATCTTATAAGTATATAATAAATAAACCGGTGCTTTAAATTGTGTAAAAGAACATTGAGGACTATCAAATTTAACCTTAATATTATCCCCCCCCATACTAGAGACCAAACCTACCTGTTTATAAAATAATCCCGAATCAATATCTACACCAGAATATTCAATTTTATCTGAAAATAAATTATAATCTGTATCCAACTCATATATTTTACCACTATGATTATCCTGTATTTGAGATGCATCCATCAAAAATAATACAGAATCAATCGATTTCAGACCATCATTTTTTATTTTCCAATTAAACTCTCCACTAGAATCTAAATCATCAACCCTAGTTGATACTGTTTTCAAAGGCACAGCAAGTGCTAAATCAACATTATTTGTAGTCCCATCAGAAACACCATCATCCGTTCCATCATCCTCAACAGCACCAGTAGAAGTATCACAAAATATAGGCGCGATCTTGCACCAAAAATCAGAAACTCCTGAAATTGCTGAAGAAGTCAAAGTACTGCTTGAAGATGTTGTATCATCAGGTGATTCAGATACTGTGCCAATATCCCAATTAGAAGATAACGAGGACATCA
>WTCB01000022.1 GCA_013138765.1 Candidatus Nanohaloarchaea archaeon | reverse complement strand
GTGACCTTGACTGAATCATCTGTGTCATGGTAATATGTAATAAAAATATTACTATTGTTATCAAAAACAATTTGGGGTGCATATTGGTTGTTCCCGACATTATAAATCATGAAATTTATACTATAATTTGTCCACTCGCTACCGTCCCATTCTTTATATCTTAATTTCCAATAGGTACCGTCATTCTCACCCCACACAACACCAACATTATTATTTGGTGCAAGTGCTATTTTTGGGGAATAATAATAACCCGAAGCAGTGTTGCTGTTCACTGTTGAATCTAGCATATCCGTAACCCAATCTGTTCCATTCCAGTGTGTTACTTTAATAGAATCATCAGTATCATGATAATATGTTATCCAAGTATTAGATTCGTTGTCAATTATTATTTGGGGTGATCTTTGATGAGACCCAATATCTGATATTTTGTTAGGTTTGGTTAATAATCCATCATATAATCTTACTTCTATATCTGCATAACTATTAAATAACTCCCCACTATCAATTATATCACATTGATAATCATTAGGCTCTCTGAATTCTATTGGATTTTGGATGAAAACCATGCGTTTCCAAAGTTGTGAGAATGTTCCAGTATTAGAATTATAACTTACATCATATACATACTTGTCTGAAAGATAACATCTTACTGTATAATTTATACCCCATCCATTTGAACTGCTGCAGACAAGAGTATCTGTACCGTGTCTATATACATCTATAAAACTAGAACCACTGCCACCACCACTTGCAACAACATCTATCTTTAAAAGATATTGAGACATCTCAAGAACATATGAACCTGGAGATCCTAAAGTAAATACAACATCATCAACAAGACTACCCCCTACATAGACCTCATAATTCCCGTCAGGTAAGATACATGATAATTTCCCTTCTGAATCTGTAGAACCACTACATTTTATTATACCAGATTGTTTAATAACTACATTATTATTTGAAACGGGTATTCCATTTTCAACAGTCTGAACCTCAAATGATGTAGACGATATGTAAAGTGTCAATAAATCTGGAACAGAGAGATTAGTGTAATTTATAACATCATAAGTCTTAGAGGAATCTAAAGCACATGTAACATAACCATCATCATTTGATGCAATACTACATGCTAAAATCCCTGTGTCATTCTCATAGATACTTATAGACACTCCTGAAATAATATCTCCTGTAGAATTTACTGTCTTAACTGTTAAATTTTCAAGATTACGTGTTGTATTATATGACATCAATATTGCAGAACCTTCAAATGATACATCAAGAGCATAAGTGCCGTTCTCGGTCTTTATATCATACTTACCTGATGAGAATCCACATCTTAATTTTCCTGCAGAATCGGTTTTACTTTCACACCTAAGAGCATCATTTGTTGAATTGTGAACCTTTGTTACAATATTACCATTAATGTCCCCTGCCTCATCTGTAATAGTAATTGCTAAATTACAACCAATAATGTCATTTGCGGCGTGGAATATATTCAAAAATAATTCATCTGCTTGTTCGTACTCTTTACCCCAAACATAATAATATCCATCACTGCAAACTAGGTTATCCCATTCGGAAGTTATAGTCTTATCAAATGTCAAATCATAACTATATGTATCATTCATAAATCCAGAGGATGTTGTATGGACTATTGCAAGCGGTTCACCAACAGGGGCATTAGAACTCCCATAATTTTCATAAAGTACTACTTTTAAATCGCCATAAGTATCGCAATTTACACCATCATCTACACTACATTGATCATTAGGTTCTGTAAATGTAATTGAGTCTGAAAGGACAACCATATGTTTCCAAAGCTGACTGAACCTACCTGGAATTGTATCATAAAGGATATCATAAGCATATTTGTTTGAGAGGTAACAATCAAACGAATAATTTGAACCCCACGAACTTCCACCATCACAAGCCAATGTACCAGAACCATGTCTATATACTTTTATTTGATTACTACCCATCTCGGTTCCTGTTGCGATTACATCAACTTTCAAATGATAAGAGTCTAAATCAATAACATGAGCTCCAGGTGCATCAAATATAAATGTAACATCATTTATAAATTCTGAATCTTTACTGACTGAGATATTATGTTCTCCACTTTTTGAGAAACAATATACTTTTCCATTTACATCAGTGTAACCCTCACAAATGATTATTCCTAACTGATCTATTGAAACATGATTGTTTTTAATAGGTGTTCCACTTTCGACTGTCTGTATCTCAAACAATTTGGATGAAATATTTACAATCAAATTATTTGGAAGAGATACATTTGTGTAATTTACAACATCATATGTTTTTGATGAATCTAATGAACAGGTAATATACCCCTCTTCATTTGAGGTTACTGTACATACAGGTATTCCAGTACTATTATCATAAATGCTCAAAGAAACACCTTGTACTGAATCCCCTGTTGTGTTTATTATTTTTACAATTAAATCTTCAAGACTTTTTGTTGTGTTATAAGTTGTAAGTCTTACTGTTGTTTCAAAGGATGCATTTAATACATATGTTCCATTCGTAGTTGTTATGTCATATTTACCTGATGAGAACCCACATTTAATTGCACCCATAGAATTTGTCTTACCTTCACATGCAAGATTACCAGTATTTGTATTATATACTTTAACAGGAATACTTGATACAGGAGTACCCACAATATCATTAATGAATATGTTCATATTACATCCTACTATATCATTTGCTGCACGGAACATCAACAGATTACCTTCAGTACCATAATCATAGCCTTTACCCCACGCATAATATTGTCCCTCTGTACAAACTGGATTGTTCCATACAGAGGTTACATTTTTTCCAAAAGACATATTGTAACTAGATGTATCATTCATTGGACCCGATGAAGTTGTATGTATTGTTGCAAGTAACTCGTTATTGAACCATTTCTTATATTTTAATCTCCAGTAAGCATCATCTAATCTTGACCAAACAATACCGATTTCACCATCATTGTCTTTTGCAAAGGTAGGTGTCCATTCCCAAGTGTTACTAGCACCACTATCAATTATTTGATTAACCCAACCAAATTCGGTCCATTTGGCTAACTTAAGTGACGCATCAGTGGTATGATAATATGCAATTAAGGGGTTGGAATCAATATCAAAAATTATCTTTGGAGAATATTCATGACTACCGTAATCATAAATATTGTAATCATTGCCATGGTCAGCCCAATTAGTCCCATTCCACTCACGGTATCTTATGCGCCAATAGCTTCCATTATGTTCACTCCATACAACACCTATATTACTGTTAGGTGCTATTGCTATTTTTGGTGCATATATATATGTAGGTTCTGTGTTACTATTCACTGTGGAATCAAGCATGTCTGTAACCCAGTCTGTTTCATTCCAGTGTGTTACCTTGACTGAATCATCTGTTGAATGGTAATATGTAATCCATGGATTTGAATAATTGTCAAAAATTATTTCGGGTGCATATTGATGACTTCCTGAATCATAGATGTTATAATCATTGCCATGGTCGTTCCAATAAGTTCCATTCCATTCCCTATACCTTATTCTCCAATAACTACCATCATGTTCACTCCATACAACACCAATTGTGCCGTTTGGTGCAATATATATTCGTGGATAATAATATTCACCTGGGTCGGTATTACTGTTTACTGTGGAATCAAGCATGTCTGTAATCCAGGTGGTTCCGTTCCAATGAGTTACTTTTACTGAATCGTCTGTATCATGATAATATGAAATGAATGGGTAACTGTTGTTATCAAAGACTATCTCAGGGTCATATTGATTATTACCTGCATCAGAGATTATAAAATTATTACCATAATCTGTCCATTGTGTGTCAACCCATTCTTTGTATCTTATTTTCCAATAGGTTCCATTGTTTTCACCCCATACAACACCTATGTTGCCGTTAGGAGCAAGTGCAATTCTTGGGGAATAATAATAACCGGGATCTGTGTTGCTGTTAAGTGTAGAATCAAGCATGTCTGTAGTCCAATATGTTCCGTTCCAGTGAGTTACCTTGATAGAATCATCTGTGTCATGGTAGTATGCAATCCAAGGAACATCATCATCATCAAATATTAATTGGGATGATCTCTGGTGAGAACCGGAATCATAAGGTTTTCTTGGAAGTGATGCAAAATAGTTTTCATAAAGTCTGACTTCTAAGTCTATATAGGTATCGCAATTTGCACCAGTCTCGCCACAATCATAATCATCTGGTACTTTAAACTCAACATAATATGGCAATAATACCATTTTTTTCCAATATTGTGACGGTCGATTTGTAGTAGTATTATAAAAAATATCGTAGGACTTGTTAACTAAAGGATTGCAATATAAGAACCCTGTTGCATCAGTATATCCTTGGCATGCAATATCTGCAGTATCATGTTCATATACAATTATGTTTGCATTTGAAACGGGGAAATCAGTACTATTTGTTACAGATATTGCAAGTTTTGAAACATAGAATTCTGATGTGGGAGCAGGAATATCTTGCAGGATTACTGACTCATCTGATAATGTAGCATTTGCATAAAATGTTACATTATATTGACCAAGTAAATTACTGAACTCAGTATTTATATCAAGAAGATTATACCATATTTGAGTTTCTGTTTTTATAGTAGTATTCTCCAGATAATATGTATGTACTGAGGAATTTGGTAAAGTAATATTTACCCAAACTGTATCTATTAGACCATCAAAATTTTCATATACATTAGCAGAGATATTTATTTTATAATCTGGATATGCAGTTGATATTTGTGTTTCGGGATTTAATGCTTTTTGGTCATCAATTGAAATTCTTTGCTGTGTTAATTTAGTTGAATTCTCACCATAGATGCCCTTGGAATTTGTCATGTTGACCTTTACGGTTTGGATTCCGGATTCTATAAAGGCAGTTATGTTGCAGGAGTAATCACCATAAGTATCAGTAATACAGTTTCTTTGTAGTATATCATTAATCCAGATATAGATTAAATTAGATGTCACATTTGTGTTATAAGGATCTAAGACTGCTTTTCCTGAAACAGTTACATTTTCACCAGGGCCATACATCAGTTTGTCTAAATTGATTGAAACTGAAATATTCTGAAGATAAAAATATGCTTCTTTTGCAGGTATTTCCTGAGTTATCAATGAACCATTAGTGAGGGTTGAATTTGCATAGAATGTTGCAGTGTATGTTCCTAATAAATCATTGAATTCTGTTGTAACATCTAAAATGTGCGACCATACCTGTGTCTTATCTTTTGTAGTTGTATTGTCAAGATAATATGTCCGCACAATGGTATTTGGTAATGTTATGTTAACCCAGACAGAATCAATGGAGTTATCAATGTTTTTATATATATCTGCAAAGACGGTTATGTTTGGACTTATTGGAGTTATGTCAACATCCATATAATTTATTCCGGAATATTCAAAGTTAACTTTCAGTTGCCTTATAGCTATCCTTTGCTGTGTATAATTTATGTTATTTTCACTGTAAAAACCATTTGAATCAGTTATATTAATCTTTAAATTATAACTCCCTGCTTCTAAAGGGGCTTTTATTGTATAATCATAATCACCTTGTAAATCTGTTGATGTTTCTATGAATGTTATAGCGGCCATCCTTGGAGAATATTCCCATGGGTTGCTTGTATCACTATTCACTGTAGAATCCAATATTTCTGTAAACCATTCGCTACCGTTCCAGTGCGTCATTTTTGCGGCATCATCTGTTGCGTGATAATATGAGATCCAGGGATTTGAATCTATATCAAAAATTAATTCTGGTGAATATTGGTGGCTTCCTGAATTATAAATCATATAATTGCTTCCGTGATCAGTCCACTGACTGCCGTCCCATTCACGATATCGTATTTTCCAATAAGTTCCGTCATGTTCACTCCAAACCGTACCAATGTTTCCATCAGGTGCTAGTTGCAGTCGCCCATAGTATTCCCACCCTGCATTTGTGTTGCTGTTTACTGTTGAATCAAGCATGTCTGTTATCCAGACATTACCTTCTCTGTGAGTTACTTTAGCAGAATTGTCAGTATTATGATGATATGCAATCCATGGGTTGGAATCTGTATCAAATATTATCTCTGGAGAATACTGATCTATACCCGGATTACCGCCATCATTATAGATTTTAAATATATCACTGTGCCCTAACCACTGTCTTCCATTCCACTCACGATATCGTATATAGTAATCAGTTCGATCATGTTCACTCCACACAACACCTATATTACCGTTAGGTGCAATAGCCATCCGTGGTGAATAAGAGTATGCGGGTTCAGTATTACTATTTACTGTAGAATCAATCATGTCTGTAACCCAGGCAGTCCCGTTCCGGTGTGTCACCTTGACAGAATCGTCAGTATCATGATAATATGCAATAAATGGATTACTATTGTTATCAAAGATAATTTGTGGAGAATATTGGTTATTGCCGGAATCATAAATCTTAAGATTATTACCATAATCAATCCACTCGGTTCCCCCCCACTCTTTGCTTACGTTCCACTCTTTATACCTTACCTTCCAGTAACTTCCGTCATTCTCACCCCAGACAACACCTATGTTACCGTTTGGTGCAATCGCTATTCGTGGTGAATATTCCCAGGGATTATTTGTGTTACTGTTTAAATTAGAATCTAGCATGTCTGTAACCCATGCTGTTCCATTCCAGTGCGTTACTTTGATTGAATCATCTGTTGCATGATAATATGTGATCCATGGATTTGCATCTGCATCATAAATTATTTCGGGTGAATACTGGTGCTCACCAGAACCATAAATCCTGAAATTATCTCCGTAATCAGTCCAATCGCTTCCGTTCCATTCTTTGTATCTGACATACCAATAACTACCATTATTCTCAGACCAGACCACACGGATGTTGTCTTTTTCATAGAGTGTTTCAACATAGCCTGTGATAAGATTATACATCATTCTTTCTTCGTTTTGATAAATATTTATTGAATTATTTTTTATTGTCATACCTCCAGGAATCATAAAAGCTTGTCCTGAAATAATTATATTTTCTTCGGCATCATAAACTTGCTTATCAGAGTCCAGAGAAATTAAAAGCGTTGAAATATAGAAATCTGCCTCTCTTTCTGGCGATTCTTGTGTTATCTGCGAACCATTTGCAAGAGTTGAGTTCGCATAAAAGGTTACATGGTATTGCCCCCATAGATTACTGAACTCTTCACTTACGTTCAAAGTAATGTTCCAGATTTGCGTCTTATTTTTTGTTGTTGTATTTTCAAGATAATATGTCTGAACCGTTGTATTTGGTAACATTATGTTGACCCAGACTGAATCAATAGGGTTATCTAAATTTTGGTATACTTTTGCAGACACATTTATCTGTTGATTAACCATAATATATTTTGATTGTGTTAAAATTGATAAGACCTTCTGTTCCCTAATTGCAATTCTTTGTTGTGTGAAATTTGTTGAATTTTCACCAGTTATTCCATTTGAGTCTGTAAGATTAACCTTCAGATTATGACTGCCTGATTCAAGCGGTGCAGTGAATGTATAATTATAGAAACCTGTGCCATTTGTTTGGAAAATAATCTCAGGATTGTTTGCAAGAGTTATTGTAAATCCAAGGTTATGCCCAACCTGGGGTGACGTTCCACCTTCACCCATCCAGCATCTTGCTCCCACACCTATACGAACTGCATTTTCAAAACCCCAATCCGAAGCATTTCCCTGCCAATAATACACACCACATTGGGCTGCAACATTATCTGCATATACATTTCCAATAACATCATCATACCCATCATGATTGAAATCGTATCCTTCCATCCATCCATGGACATTGCTCCTTGACCCGTCTCCTATATCTATACCATTAGGCCCTGTCCAATAACCCATGTCGGTAAAATATGATGATCCTGCACCACCACCTATTCCCTGGAATTTCTTTCTTGCAGTTCCATCATAACCATAATAAGCACCACCTATGATTGCATCTAAATGTCCGTCATGATTCCAGTCACCTGCGGCAACTGCGTGAGGGTCTGAATTTGAGCCACCGTAATTTCCTATATAACTTGGAACAAAACTACCATTTCCATCACCATAATATATATACCAAAAATATGTACTATATCTTCCACTAGCAATATCCATATTTCCGTCTCCGTCAAAATCACCGACTGCTACATCCCGATTATAAATCCCGTTAGGTAAAGCGTTTGCAGTCTTGTTGAATGTACCGTTACCGTTACCTAAGAATCTGTCACGGCAACAGTCTGTATCACTGAACGAAATAAAATCCATATTGCCATCTTCATTGAAATCTGCAGTAGCACAGGCCATAAAATTTGTTGATGCAGAACGTGTTCCAATTATGCCCATATCTGTAAAATCTGAAAAACCATCACCAGTGTTATCATTACTATAATAATAGATGTTTGCATCACCACTTCGACTTAAGATGTAATCTAAATCACCATCATTGTCAAAATCTGCAATACACTGTGAGTCATGGCCTGTTGCAGTAGTGTATAATAAATCATTATTATATATGGTAAAGCTACCGTTGTAATTACCGATGATTCTAGTTATACCACCACCACCACCATTGTCACTGCTACCGTGATATTGCATTGCTACATCAGGAGGTGCTCTTTTTGAATAGGTTTTGGCTGATTTGGGGGTATTATTTACAGTGTCAAAATAAACATGATATGTCTTGCTTGAATCTTGAGCGATTGTCCCATTAGCATAAAACCATAAAAGTCCTTCATTATCTGTATACCAGAAAGATATGCTGCTTGGTACTTCTTCTAATGTATCACTTATCACCCTTATTGAATTTTTGTCAATATTTTCGGACACACCTCTTTGATTTAATAACTGCCCAAAATCTATTCGTTTAAATATATTTTCATTTATAATCGGTCCATAATTACCAGTATCAACTGTTATCTGAACTCTGTAACGGTAAGAACAATTCCACCAAGATTCTGTGTCACAGTTCCAACCATCTGTAACTCCAGTTATATAACTATTGTTTAGATAAATATTCATTGTATTGTTTACAACAAATCCTGGTTCGTATGTAGATATACCAAAAATGTTTATATATCCATTAGGATCATAACTTGATTTATCTGTATTGATTGAAACAGATATAGTTCTTATATAAAAATTCGTTTCTTTTTCGGGTAATTCTTGTGTTATTTGAGAGCCATTAGTGAGAGTTGAATTTGCATAATATTTTACGGTGTATGTCCCTTTAAGGTTACTGAATTCTGTTGATGTGTTAATTACATTGTACCATGTTTGCGTCTCATTTTGTTCAGTGGTGTTGTCAAGGAAATATGTCTGCACAGTAGTGTTTGGTAAAGTTATATTGACCCATACTGAATCTATTGGGTTGTCAAGATTTCTGTATACCTTGACAGATAGGTTTATGTTCCAATTTGATGCATTTGCATCAATATAATTGGTTCCTGTATCTTCAAAGATACCTTTCTGTTCTCTCACAGCAATTCTTGTTATCATATTTGTCTGATTCTCACCAGTGATGCCGTTTGAATCCGTTATATTAATTTTTAATGTGTGCGTTCCTGCAATTAAGGATGCATGGAATGTATAATTATACATACCTGTTGAATTCGTATTTATCAATAGTTCTTCTGAAATTACAATTGATGGCGGTGTAGAGTCCCCATTATCATGAGTATCACCACCCGAAAGTTCTAATGTGTCACCGTGCTGGGAACCTAAACGATCGGGGTTATTAAGTGCACTCCATTCAGCAGTACTTCCTGTTGAATTGTATGCATACATGTTACCTTGCTGGGAACCAACAACAAACTCCAAAGTTCCATCTGAGTCTATATCTGCGCAGAGACCATTATACGGTTCTGTCTGACCGTATGTCGCGGTATATTCTTGAGTGCAACCGGCATCGGTACAATTATAAGCATATATGGCACCACCTGTTCCTGCAGCGATTATAAGTTCTTCTATCCCGTCATTATCCCAGTCACATATGGCATGACCCGGATATGTTCCTCCAGAGGGTGTCAATAACCATTGGTTTGCATAACCACCACCTCGCCATTCATAACTTCTGTAATTTCTATTTTCATCTGTCAATATTATCTCCATGGCACCGTCATTGTCTAAATCACCAAAATCAAGATATGCAGTTCCAATACCCGTTATATAATTACCTTGCATAACGTAACTGGAACCATCATACTGCCAGACACCTACCCAATCTCCATTGGTCCATGCACTTACAATTACTTCTTCTTTTCCATCTCCAGTTGTATCTGTGACCCATACATTGAATGGATATGAACCTGTAGGTATGGCGGTTTCATATGCATATTCAACTCCATCCCACCCATAGATCCTACACTCTGCAGCAGTGGAATACCTACACCCAATGATTTCTATTACACCATCAAAATCTATGTCACCTGTTGCCAAACCATAGACACAGTTTCCAAAATTATAATCATTGACATAATCAAAACCATTCCATTCATAAGATTTTATGTTTCCGTTACTGTTATCACATACATATAGATTTGGTGTTCCATCATTGTCACCATCACCAATGGCTATACTTTGCCAATCATAAGGTGTGTCAATCCTATACTCCTGTCCTTTGGTCTTGCCGTCAATTATTAATATGCCACCATCCCCACCATTATAATATGCGGCAACAATCTCCATATCACCGTCATTATCTAAATCTGTCTCTGTATTAAATGGACGCATCTGGTATGTTTCTGAAACATCAAAAATATCATCATAGTAAATCCAATAATCTTTTGTCTCGTTGGCATCAATATTTATCAAAAAGATAATCTCATCATTTTCATCAATTAAGTCCCCTGTATCATTTAGAGATGTGTTTGTTGAATTCCAATCATTTACTACTCGTGGTGCAAAAGTTGATGAATTGTCAAGTATCCTTATAGAATTCTCTTTTGCATCATAAATTGTTGTACAACCTGAATTATACAATTCAGAACCACTTAATGTAATTGAATAATTTATTCGTTCTACACCTTTTGTTTCGTTCAATGAAAGTTTGCAACGGTATTTCCAGGTAGTGTTCCACCATAATGTATAACCACCTAACCATTCGTTATCAGACCATATCTCTACTGGATTTTCTGCAATAACTATATTGTCAGATAAGGTAACAGCACTTCCTGAAACTGTCACACTTTCCAAAGGGTTGTAAATTCCTTTATCCATATTGATTGAAATTGAGATACCCCATATATAAAAATTTGCCTCTTTTTCTGGTAAGTCTTGTGTTATTTCTGAACCGTTTGTGAGGATTGAATTTGAAAAGTATTTTATTGTATAATTTCCATCAAGATTACTGAATTCAGTTGATGTGTTGATGATTGTGGACCAAGTTTGCGTCTCATTTTTTTCAGTTGTGTTGTCAAGGAAATATGTTTTTATACTTAAGTCGGGTAAGGTTATGTTTACCCATACAGAATCCATTGGGTTGTCAAGGTTTCTGTAGACTTTAGCTGAGATTATTAAGTTAGAATCGGTTGAATTTGCATTAAGATAATTTGTACCAGTAGATTCAAAAATTCCTTTTTGTTCAATTACTGTTATTCTTGAAATCAGATCTGTCTGATTCTCACCAATGATGCCGTTTGAATCTGTCATGTTGACTTTTAATGTGTGGGTTCCTGATTCAATAGGTGCAATTAAATCATAACTATAATTGCCATCCTGGTCAGTCAAGGTTGCCTGCTGCTGTCCCCCCTGAACAATAACTATATCTTTTATGTAATCTGGACCACCACAAAATGATTTATATGTTCCGGGGATAGTGGTATAATTTTTCTCTGTCGGATTTCCGTCATTAAATATATTTGATAGACTGGCATTACCCCAATATACATACATGTAAGAAGTTTCGCTTGTCCAGCTTCCATCAGTTAAATCATAGACACCATCATTATCATAATCACCGACACTTCCACTGCCCAACTGATTCTGAGCAGGACTTGAATCTAAAAGACCACCATCCGGTTGATTCACACCACTTCCAAAAAATCCACTGCCACCATTTTCAAAATATGTCAAATAGGTACTGGTTGAGAGACCATATATATCAATATCTCCATCTAAGTCTGCATCCACCAGCCATACACCATGATAATTATCACTAAAATACTGCGTGTTTGAAATACATCCCGTATCATTGAATGTACCATCCCCGTTTCCTTTCATGAGCTCAAGGCAGCCATTTGATGTTGCACCTGCAACAATATCAAGATTGTTGTCGCCGTCTATATCTTCACAGGCAATTTTTCTTGGTTCTGCACCGCAATCCCCTGGGCTTGTCCCTTGAGTGAAAGTGCCATTTCCGTCATTCTCAAAATAATACAAAACACAATTGTCACCGTTCACGACAAGATCAAGCCAACCATCCTCATTGAAATCACCCTCACAAAGACCAAACCAATTATAATTTCCAATTGAAAAAGTCTGGCTCTCCTTGAAATCCCAAATCATCTCTTCACCTAAAAGATCACCGTCATTACGATATATATGGACTAAATTATCGCTGTCAGAGGTCCATGCAAGATCATAATCTCCATCGTTATCCATATCAAAAATTGTGGTTTCATCTTTCTCATAAGTTGGGTAAGGGTCCCATAATATCCAATTTGTAGGTAAGGTTCGGTTGTAATTAGAATAAGCATAATAAATATCAGTATTTGCATCAGGACCAGAACATATGAAGTACTCACTTGGCATCCCTAAATTAGATAGAGTTGTTTTGGCTCCATTTTCTAAGATATCAAAATATATATAATAAGTATAATCTGTTTCTTTTTCAAGAGTATCATTTTGGGTCAGTTTCCATCGTACCATACCTGTCGTGGAATTTAGCCATCTTACCACATCACTGTCAAGTTCGTTTCCATCTGAATCTGTTACTCTTGTTGAATTTTGATCTAGTGTGCCTGAAACATTGAAATAAATCAGCTTTTTGACAATTGTGTTGTTTCCTCTTTGAGTGTATCCTGTATTCACTGAAACAGATGTCCTGTAATTCCAACTTTCTTTAGCCCATCTATCCGATATTGTCAATTCAGAGGTTCCATATTCCTTTATTAACGGTTCACCATTAAACCAAATCGCTTCTGTATTGTTCACTACATAAGATATATCTGGTTGCAATACTGCCGTTCCTGAAATGTTTACAGTCTCTTCAGAATTATAAGTATTTTTGTCAAAATCGATAGAAATATCTATCTCTTTTAGATAAAAATATGCAGTCTGAGCTATAACTTCCTGTGTTATTTCTGAACCATTTGTGAGGGTTGAATTTGCATAGAATGTCACATTGTACTTTCCTTGAAGGTTGCTGAACTCATCAGATACATTCAATAATGTGTGCCAGCTCTGAGTATCTGTTTTAGTGGTTGTGTTATCAAGATAATATATTGTTGATGCTGAATTTGGCAGAGTTATATTTACCCAAACCGTATCAATTGGATTGTCAATATTTTTGTAGACTATTGCTGAAATGTTTATTTCATTGTCAATATTTGTGTATTCTGTGCCAGTCTGAATAGATATTGATTTTTGGTCTCTTATTGTAATTGTTGAAGTAAGATTATTTTGGTTCTCACCGTAAACACCATAAGAATCTGTGATATTCACTTTGATTATATGTGTCCCTGCCTCTAATAGCGAAAAAATGTAGCTGTAGTTACCATCCGGGTCTGTTGATGTTACTGGTTGAGACACACCAAGTGAGATTCCTATACCCCTTATATAATCCTGACCTCCACAAAATGCCTTATAAGTCCCCGGGATTGATACGTAATTCTTCTCTGTGGGACTTCCATAATTGTAGATGTTTGAATAACTGGCATTACCCCAATATACATACATGTATGAAGTTCCACTTGTCCAACTTCCCTCTGTCAAGTCATAGACCCCATCATTGTCGTAATCCCCGACACTACCACTACCTAACTGGTTCTGGATTGGGCTTGAATCCAAAAGACCACCATCTGGTTGGTTCACTCCTGCAATAAAAAGGCCATCTACATAATTTTCAAAGTATGTTATATAACTGCTGGTTGCGTGTCCATATATATCAATATCACCATCATTGTCTGCATCAACAGGCCAGACACCGTGCCAGTCATCTCCAAAATTCTGTGAATTTTGTATACAACCGGTATCGTTGAATGTACCGTCACCATTACCTTTCATGAGCTCAAGACAACCGTTACTGTATGCACCTGCAATAATATCAAGATTGTTGTCACCATCTATATCTGCACAGGCAATCTTTCTTGATGTTGTACCACAATCGCCAGGGCTTGTTTTTGCGGTGAAGGTTCCATCACCATCATTCTCAAAATAATTTAGAGCGCAACCTGCACCATTTGTGACTATATCCAGCCAACCGTCCTCATTGAAATCACCCTCACAGACACCTGCCCAATCACCTTCGCCTATTGAAAATGTCTCGCTCTCTGTAAAGCTCCAACTACTGTCGCCATCATTAGTATAGATATGAACCAGATTATCGGTATCTGAAGTCCATATTATATCATAGTCACCATCATTATCTATGTCTGCTATTGTGGTCTCATCTTTCTGGTTTCCTGAATATGGATCCCATATAGTCCAGGTTGTTGGTAAAGTTCTGTTATAGTTAGAGTACGCATAATAGAAATCTGTGTTGCTATTAGTACCAGAACAGATGAAGTATTCTTTTGACATATTGTATCCAGTAGGTTCTGATTTTTCGCCATTTTCAATCTTGTCAAAGTAAACATAATATGTGTAATCTGTCTCTTTTGCAAGAGTATCAGTTTCAGTCAGTTTCCATCGGAGCATACCTGTTGTGGAATTTAGCCATCTTACCACATCACTGTCAAGTTCGTTTCCATCTGAATCTGTTACTCTTGTTGAATTTTGATCTAGTGTGCCTGAAACATTGAAATAAATCAATTTTTTTACTATCGTGTTATTTCCGCGTGGAGCATATCCAGCATTCACTATAATAGGTATTCTGTAATGCCAATCTAGGTTCCACCATGTTGCGGATTTCTCAAGTATTCCGTCTGCATCAATATCGATTAATTGCTCACCATCAGACCATATTGATATAGAAGTATTTTTTACTTTTTCACTAGATGAAAATAATGATGCATTACCTGAAATATTAACTTTTTCGCCGGTTGTTTCTGAAAGTGTGTTTAGGTCGATTGAGATATTTATGTTTTCTTCAGAGGTAAGTGCTAAATAATCTGCATTAAAACCACAATCTATACCAGATGTGCAAGCTATTTCATTTGTAAGATTATATGCACTGTCACAGAAATCATCAACCTCCGTGTTAGTGCAGGTATCTGAAAAATCAGTTCCTGTTGGATTTGTATAGTAATTTCCGCCAATCTGTGTGCCGAACGAATATATCTTTGTACCAGTCTGCCGAGTTGTGTTCCAAATATTTGTGTAAGTTGTCCCAGTGAAACCTAAATTATTAGTATTATTAAAAAGGTTGTTGTAAATTGAATTACCCGATGATGAATCAATGTATAATCCCCAATTGTTATTTGCTGCAATTGTACTGTTTGTGATGAGACTATCGTTTGAATAGTTTAGGTAAATACCTCCGTAACTATCTTTTATTGTGCTATTTATTATGTACACATTATTAGTTTCTATGAAAAGACCTTTGTGGTTTTCTGCGCCATCGTATCCGACTTCGCTCAGATAGGAATCGTTTAGGCTGAAATTGCTACCTGCGTTCACTATGAAGACGTAATGGGCAGTTGCATTACCGCCTGAGACATCTCCACCGTTTGTGATGTTTGAGTTGTTGATTATGTACAGGGATCCGGTCGGTGTCACGTTTATCCCTACATTGCCGTTCACAGTACCGTTCATCTTGTAGGTTGATGAATTGATGTATAATGTTCCTGAAACTGTCAGGTTGCCGTTCTGGATGACTGTGTTCTTTGAGTTTTCAATTTTTAAGGTTGCGCCTTGTTCGATTGTTAAATCAACAATTTCAAATGATACATTTGTGAATATGACTGATGCATTTGAACCGAAAGTCAGGTTTATTATTTGAGAGGATTGTATATTCTGACAAGATACTGTACTGTTTATCAACCAATCTGCGGATGGTGCACAGGAATCATTATCATATTCAAATGTTATGTCGTTGACTTTTGGTGATTGGCTGGAATTCAATGCCACTAAGTTTATGCGGTATTGGATATCTGTGCCTGAACCGATGCCACCACCTGTCGTGTAGTTCGTGTTGTTTGATATCTCAAGCCAATTGGTTCCGTCAGCACTGAACTCGACTGAGATGTCGCCGGGCATCTGGGAACTTGTTGAGGATACTGTTGGTTCGGTTGCGGTGTATTTTCTTACA
>WTCB01000124.1 GCA_013138765.1 Candidatus Nanohaloarchaea archaeon | reverse complement strand
GTTCAATTTGTTTTTTATCGATCTGTGTTTCTCGTGGTGTCTGATTATTTTCATCAATCTTGAATGCTGGAATCTTATCTATTGGATTTTTGATTTTTTTTTGTGGTGTAGGGATAGATTCTGTGTCATTTTTTTCTGTTTTTGGTGTTAAATCTTTGATAGTCATCGGTTTTGTTTCTTTAGTGGTCATTGTTTCTTTTTTATTGTCTTTTAATTCTTTTTTTTTTGTGGTCTCTATTTTTTTATTTGTTTTAGGTTCAAAGTTCTTTTTTTCTTTTTTTACTGTTTTTTTAGTCTGCTTTGAATTATTGTCTTTGCTGCCAAAAAATCCTGAAAAGATTCCTGAAGAATTATTATTGTCTGATGCCATAGTTAATCATATAATAATTGTGTGTGTCCAGTATATATAGAATGTTGTTTGTTTCTGTATCATATCTTTTCAAAAGCATCTGCAACCTGAATTATTTTTCCTTCTTCTAAGTGGTCTCCTAAAAGATGAAGACCTACTGGCATATCTTTTGAGGTTCCGCAAGGGATTGATATCATAGGGATTCCTGCAAGATTCGGTCCAACCGTCAGAGTGTCCATTGCATAGGTTTCAACTGGTGTGAGTTTTTCTATGTCTTTGAATTGTGGTGCGATAATTGGCATCGTGGGTGCTGCAAGTACATCTACTTTATTGAATGCTTTTTTGAAGTCTTCAATTATTTTCGTCCTGACCTTTAGTGCTTTGAGGTAATATTGGTCTCTATATCCTGCCATTCTTGCATAGGTTCCAAGTATCACTCTTCTTTTTGCCTCATCGCCAAGATACTTACCTCTTACTGCTGAGAAATATTCGTTATAATGTCCCTTTATTTCATCTTGTGCGCCATATCGCATACCGCTATATTTTGCAAGGTTTGTTGATGCTTCAACTGTTGCTATTATGTAATATGCAGGCAGTGCGTATTCAGTTGTTGAGAGTGTGATGTCTACAGTCTTTGCACCTAGTTCTTCAAGTTTTTCGATTGCTGACCTTACTTTTTTTTCTACGTCTCTGTCTATATTATTGAAGTATTCTTTTGGTATTCCTATTCTCATCCCCTTTATGTCTTTATCTGTATATTTTGTGAAGTCTTCAGTATTTTTTTGGATGCTTGTCTGGTCAAGCGGGTCATTGCCTGATATTATGGAAAGCATAAGTGCTGTGTCTTTTACTGTCTTTGCCATCGGACCTATCTTGTCGAGTGAATTTGCATAGTCGATCAGTCCATATCTTGAGACTCGTCCATAAGTTGGGGTCAGTCCTACAATTCCACAGAATGCTGCTGGACAGGAAATAGAGCCTCCTGTTGATTCTCCAATCGCTATGTGTGGCATGTCTATGGCTTTTGTGAATCCTCCGGCACCGCCTGATGATCCACCACAGCTCCGTTTTGGGTCAATCGGGTTTTTTGGAATGCCATAAGCTGAGTATGTTGAGAATGTTCCGAAACCGAATTCGTCCTGAACTGTCTTTCCTATTATGATGCCGCCTTCTTTTTTTCCATGTGCAATTGGGGTGGCGTCAAAAGGAGGGATATAATTTTCAAGGATTTTTGATCCTGCTGTTGATTGGATTCCTTTGGTGCATATATTATCTTTTACTGATAGTGGAAGACCTTTTAATTTTGTTTTCTTGTTTATTTTTTTTATGTTTTTTTCTGCATCGTTTTTTGATATTGTGACAAAATGATTGTATTTTTTTTGGATCTTTTCTGTCTCTTCAAAGAATTTTGAGTAGAAATCGACCATATCTATGTTTTTGTTTTTTGATGCATCTATGAAATCTGATACTGACATTTTTGAGTATTGCATAATTATCACTTTTTTTCTATATCTGTAGTTTTATATAAGTTATATGGTCTATATTGCTTTTGGTCCTTTGAAGTAGCCGTCTTCAGTTTCTTTTGCGTTTTTTAGTGATTCTTTCTGCTTTAGGCCTTTTTCAATTTTATCATCTCTTGTGATGTTTTTTACTTCGACCGGCTGAAATGTTGGTTCTGTCTTGTCTGTGTTTACTTTTTCAAGTTTTTTGAAGCTGTCAAGAATGTTGTTAAGATCTTTTTCAAGATATGTTTTTTCTTCTGCTGTTAATTCCAATCGTGCGATGTTGGCTACTTTATCAATTCTTTCTGTCATCTTGTTCACTTCTGATTAATATTTTTCACTTTAACTTTTATATTTTTGGTATTTTTCTATGGTTATAGTTCTATATGAAATAAAGGTATATGGTATATTTATTGATATTATTGATCTTTTGGGTTTCATAGGAAATATACCATTAGTTTTAATATCTATATTTCGTATTTTGTATAAAACGATAGTAAGGGGTCTGTTATTTTTTGTATGTGGTATGTGTGTAATTTAATATATATTCTATAGAATAGTAAACTATATATACTGTTGATGTAAAATAAGAGTTAGTATGGTCGTCAAATTTGGGCGTTTGTGACCGATTAAAAATGATTTATTTGAATTTGGGCATTCAAATATGTTGGGCAAAATTCTTCTTGAGTTACTGTTAGTTTTATATGTGTTGTAGTTGAGTGGGCAAAATCTCTACAAGTAAAGTGTATTCCAGAATAAATATATATTATGGTGGTTTAATCTATATTTCATGATATGTGTATCATGGTGTGTATATTCGGACATATATTTTTTATTTGGGGGAATTAATATGAGACAAATAATTGAGAATGTAAATCTGGGCGCCGGCAAGACCGGTCTTTCGCAGGAAACTCCTGTAATGCAGCAGCAAGATGATCTGGATTTTGTAGATGTAAAAGATGCAAAAATTACAGTCATCGGTGCCGGTGGTATGGGAAACAATGCTATAAGCAGACTGCATACGTTGGGTATTGCAGGTGCTGATACTGTTTCTGTAAATACTGACAAACAGCATCTTCTGTCAATCAAAGCTGATAAAAAAATACTTATAGGCCGTGATGTCACTCGTGGTCTTGGTGCCGGTGGTTATCCTTCTGTCGGTAAGCAAGCTGCTGAAGAATCAGTCAATGATCTTAAAGATGCAGTTGCATCAAGTGATCTTGTTTTCTTGATTGCGGGTATGGGTGGTGGAACTGGTACTGGCTGTGCACCGGTTGTTGCAAGAACTGCAAAGAAACAGGGCGCTATCGTCATAGGTGTTGTTACAATGCCTTTCAAGATTGAAGGCGGTAGAATACCTAAAGCTGAAGAAGGTCTTATGGAATTAAGAAAAACTTGTGATACTGTAATCGTTATCGAAAATGATAAGCTTTTAGAGGTCGCAGGTGAGATGCCTTTACAGCAAGCATTTGCAGTTGCTGATGAAATTATTGTTACAATGATCAAAGGTATAACTGAGACAATCTCAACACCATCTATAGTCAATCTTGATTATGCGGATGTCAAATCTGTCATGAACAATGGTGGTGTGGCTGTTATTGGTGTTGGTGAGAGCAGTTCTGCAGCACGTGCAAGAGAAGCGGTTGAAGAAGCAATGTCAAACCCACTTTTAGATGTTGATTATCAGGGTGCGGCAGGTGCGCTTATACACATCTGCGGTGGTCCTGACATGAAACTGAGCGAGATCGGTGAGGTCGGTGAATTTGTATCTAAACATCTTGATCCTGATGCCTCAACAATATGGGGTGCAAGGATTGATGAGAATATGCATGGCAAACTTCGTGTGATTACAATAATTACAGGTGTTCAGTCTGAATATATCTTGGGTCCAAAACATCTACGTCAAGAGCCTAGTACACAGCCTGTCAAGCAGATGCAGCATGAGCTTGGCATAAAGTGTGTTTACTAGTTAATTATAACTGGTTCTTTTTTTATATTTTCTGTATATCTCCCCCTACGGTGCGCTTTGTGTTTTTTCAGGGCGCACCTTCTTTTTTTTAAATCTTTCAACCGAAAGCATTAATAAGGCGGGAATTTGAAGGTATATATATCTTTCTTAATAAATTATTTTTTAGAATTAGATTTGGTTATCTTTTTTCGGGGTGGAGTTAATGGGGTGTATTGGATCGCAGTGATTCAAACCTATCTACTTTTTCTCGCCAAGAGATAATAATAGCTTAAATCTTAATCTAGGGGTGGATATATATGTATGGGGATATAGGACTTGACGCGTGTGCAGTCATAAAAATTAGGAATCAACAGCCTTTGAATCTTGTTGGCAATGATGCATATTCATATGCATTGGTCAAAGCAAAAGATGTACAGGTCGTGCCAAAGTTGTTTGAAGTCGGAATGTGATTTTAAATTTTTAAATAATTGGCTATGGTTGGTAATTTTTGTTAGATTTATCTTTTGATATTTCTATATTTTTTTAATTAATTTTTTTCTTAACTTTTTTATTGTTATGATGTTAATCTGTCTGCATGGAGTATAAGCTGTTAGCTGAAGTATATAATAATCTTGAGTCTACTACACTTAAGCTTGAGAAAGCAGAAATCATTTCTCAATTCATATCTGGTGTGGATCAAGATGAGCTTTCTCGTGTCATTTTTCTTATAACTGGGAGCGTCTATCCTGGTTGGTCGTCCTCTGAGTTGGGTCTTTCTTCTAACCTTATGATGAAAGCAATATCAAAAGCTTATGGGGTGAGTGTTGATGATATTGAGAATGAATGGAAAACTCTTGGTGATTTAGGGCTTGTAGCTGAAAAGTATTCGGTACAAAAAAAACAGGCTACACTTTTTTCAAGGACTCTTACAGTCCGTAAGGTGTTTGATAATCTTAGAAAGATCGGTGATATGTCTGGGATGCGGTCGCAGGATAGAAAATTAGCGCTCGTCTCTGAACTTTTAGGGTCTGTCTCTAATCCAATTGAGGCACGGTATCTTGCGCGCACAGTCATAGGCGATCTTCGTATCGGCGTTGCGGAAGGCATCTTGCGGGATGCTATCGCTGGTGCATTTTTTACAAATATCTATTGGAAAGAGACTATTGTCCAAAAAATAAATAGTCTTACAAAGCTTGGTCTTGTATCAAAGTATGCGAAAGGTAAGAATATTGTTGTTGACAGTAAAATTGATAGTTATCTTTCTGAGAAATATGCTGATCTGTATGGTGTGCTTAAGTCTGATAATGAAGTTGTTGTGCGTGATGTCGGTGTGATTTCTGATGATGATCTTTTTAAGAAAAAATCAGGTATTGACTATGTGTTTTTAGATGAGAGCCCTACAGGAAATGAGGTGAAATCAAAGGTTTTTGGGTCTGTTGAACATGCGTTCAGCATGACAAATGATTTTTCAGCTGTTGCTCGCGCTGCGCGTGATGAAGGAATTTCAGGTCTCAATAAACTTCATCTGACTGCAAATCATCCGATAAAGGTCATGCTTTATCAAAAGGCCTTGACAATTGAGGATGCGTTTGAAATTGTGGGCAAGCCTGCAGCAATTGAGTATAAGTATGACGGTTTCAGGTTGCAGATACATAAGACCAAAGATGGGATACATCTGTTTACAAGACGGCTTGAGGATGTGACCAAGCAGTTTCCTGATGTTGTCTCTGCTGTTCTTAAAAATGTTGATTGTGGGTCATTTATACTTGATTGTGAGGTTGTGGGCATTGATAAGGTAACTGGTAGATGGTTGCCATTTCAGAAGATATCGCGTCGGATAAAACGAAAATATGATATTTCTGAGATTGTTCGTGAGATTCCTGTGGCGGTGCATTTTTTTGATGCGATAATGATTGATGGACAAAATCTGATCGATACTCCTTTCTCTGAAAGGAGAAAACTTTTAGAATCTGCTGTGGATTGTGATGATAAAGTTATGGTTGCAAAACATGCTGTGACATCTAATGTTTCTGTTGTGGATGATTTTTATAAAGAGTCACTTTCTAAAGGAAATGAAGGTATAATGTTGAAAAATATGTCTGCTCCTTACAAACCTGGAAGCCGTGTGGGGTATGGGATAAAGATAAAGCCCGTAATGGATGCGCTTGATCTTGTGATTGTCGGTGCAGACTATGGCGAGGGTAAACGGGCTGGATGGTTCGGCAGTTTTCATCTTGCATGTTATGATTCTGATTCTGGTGAGTATCTTACTATTGGAAAATTAGGGACTGGGATTAAAGAGAAGGTTGGTGAAGGAACTTCGTTTCATGAACTGACAGAGTTGCTTAAACCTTACATAATTGAAGAGAAAGGTAAAAGCGTGACTCTTAAACCTACAGTTGTGATTGAGGTTCATTTTGAGGAGATACAAAAGTCGTTGACTTACAGTTCTGGGTTTGCTTTAAGGTTTCCGCGTCTTGTGCGTCTGAGGGATGATAGGATGCCTAGTGATGCGTCAACTCTTGATGAGATATCCATGGTCTATGGTGGACAGAGAGGACGGGGTTGAGAATTAGGTGTTTGGTTAGTATATATATTAATTAAATTAAAATATTATTGTTGTTTCATATGAATGTTCGAAAAAATATGTTTGTGTTTTGTATCTTGTCTGTTCTGTTGAGTTTTTCTGGATCTGTAAGTGCGGTTGATTTTAATATAACTACTTTTCAGAATATAACAGATAATTGTGATTATGATTCTGTAACCCGTACCTATAATTGTTCTGTTGATTCTAATGGTGATGTGTGGGATAATATTAATATTACTAATGATATTAGTTTGCCTCAAGATAGTGGAAATTCTAGAAATATTATTTTTGAAGCAAAAAATAATTTTACATCTAAAACAATAAGTGCGATTGGGGGGGGTAATACTCTTACTGCTGGTCATTCTGGTGGTAGAATATCTATAATTGCTTTTAATATTATTATTTTTGGTTCAATAAATACTTATGGGACCAGTTGTTGTCCTAGTGGTTGTTGTTCTGATAGTTCTTGTGGTAGTGGTGGTGCAGGTAATACTATTTTGTTAAATTCAGAGAATCAAATAAATATTACTGGTGTTTTAAATTCTAATGGTGGAACTACCGGTTATTGCAGTAATGGTGGTGGTTCTGGCGGTTCTGGTGGTCTGATAAATATTTCTGCAGATAATTTTTATAGTGGTTCTACAATTACTTCGTCAGGGGCTAATGGTAAAAGAGGGGGTAGTGGTGGGAAAATAATAGTTTCTATAAAAGATATGTTTATTGGCACTGATATTAATGTTTATGGTGGTAATGGTGGTTATTATCATGGTGGTTCTGGTGGCAACGTGATAATAAATTCGGATTATTTAATTATCGGTTTAATTCGAGCTTATGGTGGTAATGCAGATAAATATTCAGGTGGTTCTGGTGGAAGTTTGATAATAAATTCAAAAAACATTAATTCTATTGGTTCTTTTATTGCATATGGTGGTTTAAGTGGTCGTTATTCTTCCGGTGTTAAAGGTGGCAGTATTAATATTATTTCAGAAGATAGTTTTGTTCTTTCTGCAATCAATGTGAATGGCGGTCCTGGTGGTGGCAGAAATGATGGTGATGGTTATCCTGGTGGTTTAGGGGGGTCAGTAATTGTTAAGGCAACACAAAATTTGGTTGTTAGTAATGATATTAGTGCTAATGGTGGCACTGGTGGTCCTGGTGATGATGGTGGGAATGGGGCTGTAGGTGGTTCAGCTGGAAAAATTTATTTGACTGCTAAAGATTTATCTATTGATGCTGTTGTTTCTACTGTCGGAGGTACTGGTGGCTCTGGACAAAAAGATGGTGCCTGGGATTATGTGCGTCAGGGATCTGGTGGTTCTGGTGGGGAAATAAGATTAGTTTCGGATAATTTATTAACTAATTCTTATTCAATATATGCAAATGGTGGTGCGGGCCGTACCGGTAGCCATAATATGCAAGGTGGTGCAGGTGGTTCTGCGGGAAAGATTTCAATATATTCTTCATATGCACAAATAAATGCGCCAGTTTATGCTGTCGGTGGAGCTGGTGCGTATGGTTATACTGGGTGGAATACAGAATATTGCCGTTGCGGTAATGGTGGTTCTGGTGGTAAAATAATGCTTTTTTTAGATGATACTAATCCAATAACTTCTTTTTCTTTTGATGTTTCTGGGGGTTCTCATGCATCTGGCGATTGTCAAGGTACTTGTGGAGTAACAGGTCCTGTCGGAATTAAAGCTAAGAATGATCGTACAGTGTCTACTGGGTTTCGTTTGACTTCAAATATAAAAGAACTTAGTACAAATAATCATTTTACAGGTTCCACACAAATTCGAATAATTGATCCTGCGATAGGTACTCATGTTTATACTACAAATACATATAATGTTTGGTTCGGGGAAACAGATATTGATGATGGGCAGGTGAATTCTCTTTTTGGAGATAAACCTTTGATGGTCATGCTTGCCAGAAAATATTATCTGGAGATAACAACATCTGATGATCTGTTTTTCAGCAAGGCAAATTGTGATTTAGGAATAGCAGATTGTGATACGCATTTTGTGGAATTTAGGCAATATTATGAATAATTGTGTTTATTGATTTATTATTGTATATATATATACTGTATTAAATAATAAATATTATTGGATGATTTTTATGATTTGTTTAGATTATAGAAGTAATATATTGATTTTTTGTAGTTTGTCTGTTCTGTTAAGTCTTTCAGGAGTTGTAAATGCGGCTGATTTTAACATAACTACTCTTCAAAATATAACTGATAATTGTGATTATAATTCTGGGACTTATACTTATAATTGTTCTGTTGATTCAAATGGTGATGTGTGGGATAACATTAATGTTTTAACAAGTATTAATCTGCTAAATACTCATGGTACTTATAAGGCGGACAGTGATAATATTATTTTTCAAGCAAAGAATGAATTTTATGCAATTTCAACAATTGATGCAAGCGGTACTAGAGGTGGTTGTTCTGATAATGGTGCGGGTGGTTCGGGCGGTTCAATAACTATAAATGCTAAGAGCATCAATGTTACTTCTTTGAGTTCTGTAGGTGCTTATTGTCGTGATCTCAATAAATGTAGGCTATGTAATACTGGGGGTCGTGGAGGGGCTATATATTTAAATGGTGTTGATGTTGGTGTTTCAGGTAATTTAAATTTGTATGGCGGTTATGGGACAGAGGCCAGTGG
>WTCB01000093.1 GCA_013138765.1 Candidatus Nanohaloarchaea archaeon | reverse complement strand
AATGTCAGACTGGACTGGTCAATCAAGTGTTTTTTAATGCGTGGTGTGTTTCTCCATCTGACAATAAGCTGCAGGTCTTTTTCTTCAATCTCCCTCAAAAGAATGCGGTCACTTTCAGTCATTATATCATCTAATACTTTTTTTTGCGAAAGACAGGCTTTACAGACTCGCCATTCAAATATGACTCAAGACTGCCGGATTCCAAAGCATCTTTCAATACATCAAATGCTTTTTCAACTGCATACAGTGCCTTGCTAATATCCTCTTCTGTATGTGATAAACATATGTTCTGTGTACCGCTAAACAGGACGCCATGCTTTAATGTCTCCTGCAGGAATATGCTTTTCAATAATAAAGATTCATTACCTTCCCTGTCTGAAAATTCAAACACAGTATGTGGCGGAAGACCTATAGATCTTGTAATCTTTCCAAGGCCTTTCTCTTCTGCCAGCCGGTTATATCCATCCTGCAGTAAAGATCCAATTTTCCAGAAATGAGATATAGCATCTTTCTCCCTTATCTCCTTTATAGTCTCTATTGCAGCAGTCAGAGATAATGTTTCCCCGCCATTTGTCCCGGAAAAAAATATCTCGTCAAAAATTTTCATGATTTCCTTATTTCCGACAACAACTGACAGAGGCATACCATTTGCAATGCCTTTGCCAAAACAAGCGAGATCAGGGACAACACCGTACCGTTCCTGAGCACCTGCCAGAGCAATCCTAAAACCAGTCACTATCTCATCAAAGATGAGCACAGCACCATTCTTGTGTGCCAACTCCTTGACTTTCTGCAGAAAATTGTTCTCGGGCTCAATCAATGATACAGGCTCCATGATTACGGCACCTATTTCACCTTTATGATTCTCAAAAAGCATTTCAAGGCTTTCAATATCATTATAATTAAATGTGTGGGTAATATTCTTAAACGCTTTAGGTATTCCCTTATCGCGTGTCGTCGTTGATATATACCAGTCGTTCCAGCCATGATAGCCGCAGCAGGCAATCTTTTCACGGTCTGTGAAAGCCAAAGAGGCTCTTATCGCACCCATAGTGGCATCAGAGCCGTTCTTCGCATACCTTACCATCTCTGCACAAGGTATTATATCTACAAGAATCTTTGCAAGTTCTATCTCCAAGGGATGCATCAAAGAGAATGTTATCCCGTTCCCAAGCTGCCTGATTATCGCTTCGTTTGTTCTTGGATATGAATATCCCAGCGTAACCGGGCCTAATGCTAATGGAAAATCTATGAATTCGTTCCCATCCACATCAAAAACATGGCAGCCTTTACCTTTCATCAGATATGCCGGGGAAACACCACCCTGAACAAACTGGGTTGGTCCCTTACTGAATGTCTGTGTGCATGAGGGAATAAGCTTTTTTGCCTCTTTTAGAAGTTCTTTAGATTTCGCATATTTCTCTTCATTGCCTGTCATTGTCATCAGATGCAATTTAGAAAACAAATAATTTAAAGGTTTTGCTCTATAAAAATCAAAGAATATTGAACCTTCTATCTATTATCTAAAAATAAGGTTGTTCTAAACAGATAAAAGACCAAGAGATCTGAATGAGTCTATATCTTTCTTGAACGGAAAACCGGTGCAATCTCATTTTTATGTTCTATATCTCTCAGAGCGCCAGGAGTAGCTACTGCTTTTGCAATACTTTCTCTTATGACCTCATCAACATCAGCCTCAGATATCATCAGCTCCTTAACAAAAACAGGAACATGGTTCTGGATGAAGACCTGCATATCCACAGGAAACAATGAAGTGGCTATCTGCTCTGTCTCAAGTCCCTGCTTTGATGTGATAGCTTTTATGCTTTCAATATCATGCTGCGGCTGTGACAGACTTAAGTAATCTTTATTCACCTCAAAATGCTTTCCTACCTCGTCCAAAATATATTTCATAATCCCATTATAGCGGAAACCATATTTATCTGAAGGGAATTTTTCGTCATTGTAGAAATGTGAAGCACTGTTCCATATCACTTCCCCGCCAGCTTTAAGGAAAGTGTTAAGCTGTCCAAAAGATTTCGAAAGGTCTGTCCAGTGCATGAACTGGTTTGCGATTACACTATCAATGCTTTCTGGCTCTATGCTATCTATATCCTGGAAATCACCAAGTATAAATTCTACCTGATCTTTGTATCCCTCAGAATCTTTTCTAAAATTTTTCCAATATTCCAGCAAAGCAGGGTCATCTCCTGCCTGCTCCAATAACTCCTTTCCATCCCACTGATGAAATTTATAGAGTGCTGTAGAAAGCATGCTTTCAGTATTTTCAACACTGACCACACAAACATCCGGATGTTGAGAAAACAATTCAAGTGTAGATATTCCTGTTTTCGGACCAAGTTCCAATATTTTCTGACCTTTTTCAGCCTTAAGATATTGCACCAGTTTTCTTGCTGCGGCGCCATAAGGTGTTAAAATAACAGGCACATCTCCATCCTGCATAATAACCTCAGAGTTGGCGTTATAGGAATCATATGCTATGGGTGACCTAAAATCACCAGGGACCTTATCACTAAAAGGATAACCCTTAACATCACTCCCTAAATATGCACCGGCATCCATCTTTTTAGGCATAATAATCACAGATAAGCTTATTGAATAATATCTATATATAACTTTAAATATTTTCTTGATAGGAATGTTTAAAAAAACTTTCAATAATCTGTTTCTTTTATGCCTTCAAATGGCTTAATATCTTTTTTTGCTGTCTTCCCGATTATATTTTCAAAATGTTTTGGAGCGACACCTCTCTCCTGCTTTCCCGGACGCAACACGGCGACATTTTCCTCAGAAAAAACATCACCCTTTTTAATAGACTGTATTGCATGGACTGCTCTTTTCGCAAAATAGAAAAGCTCTTTTTCAACAGGCTCAACTTTTTTCTTTCCATCACCCAGCGCTTTTTCCAGTTCACGTATCCTTAAGATCATCTCCTTCAGCTCATGCGGCTCTACAGCATATGGCTGGTCCGGTCCAGGAAGCTGGTTGCTTATAGTGAAATGCTTTTCAATGACATTTGCCCCAAGAGCGATGGCACCCAAAGGCGCTGTAAAGGGGTCTCTTGTGTGATCAGATAAGCCAACCGGTATTTTATATTTTTCCTTCAAAGAAACAATCGCTTTCAGATTGCTTGCCTCAGGAGGTGCAGGATATGCAGCAACACACTGCATGAGACATAAACCATCATTGCCTTGCCTGTCAATTGCGTTTACACTATAATCTATCTCTTCCATAGTGCATGCACCTGTGGACAAAATAATTGGCTTGTTCTTTGATGCAACATATTTGAGAAGAGGTATATGATTAAGCTCATAAGATGCCACCTTATGCGTATTGATATAAGGATCCAGCTTGTCTACAGAATCTTCGCTGAATGCGCTTGAGATAAATAAAATTTTGTTTTTCCTGCAATGTTCTGAAAGTGCCGGAATCCAATCTTCAGGCATCTCCATGCTTTCTATAATGTCGTATATGGATGTCTTGACCTTAAGATAATCGCTTTCGCCTGCATCTTTTACATAAAGGGTCTTTGCCTTGAATGTCTGGAATTTCACAGCATCTGCTCCTGCTTCAGCCGCAAGCTCAATCAGCCTCTTTGCCTGTTCAATATTGCCGTTATGGTTGCTTCCAGCTTCAGCGATAATAAATGTTGGATAACCATCACCTATAAATTTATTCCCTATCTTAAACTCGGATTTCATGCATACACCAGTTTAGATAACATTGTTAGTTAACTTTAAAAAGTATTTTAACGTACGATTAAGACTTGTCAGCAAAAACAGGCTTTTTGAATAGAACTTCTCCCCCCCATATACAGATACATCAAAACCGCCAAAGCTTCGCTTGTACCTTGAGATGTTGACCTCCTTATCTGTCGGCAGCATGTTCAACTGACTTGGATACTGCTGCCATCCCAATTCATAAAACTCAAAATTGTTTTCCTTCAGATATTCTATTATCTTCCATTGAAGAAAATGGTTCTGGCTTTTTTTTATGTTGAAATTGTCTCCCCCGGATGTATAATTAGCC
>WTCB01000104.1 GCA_013138765.1 Candidatus Nanohaloarchaea archaeon | reverse complement strand
ATTTTGAATGGTTTTAAAATAATTTAAGAGATAGATGAGAATAAATTTATTCGTCGAACAGATTATTCTCTGACACTTCTTTATTTTTTCTAATATACTAACAATTATCTCTTTTGTTACAGGATTTCTGTTTTTTAATTGCATATAATACCAAACCCAACTCACTTTGTAATCTCCCAATGGCCGCCTTTGTCGGGACCGATGCGATTTATCGCACCACTCGCTTTTAGACGATTTAAATGGAATTTTATTCCATCTTCAGTTATGCCTGTTATTTGTGCAAGCTCTTTTCTTGTAACCATCGGATTTTCAGTCATTGCAATGATTATTTTCTGGGTAGTTTTCTGGGTAGTTATCTGGGTAGTTTTCTGGGTAGTTTCTAGGGCTTTTTCAAAAAAGAATTCAATGCGATAGTTGTCAATTGAACCTGAAACAATTGGTTTTTCAGAATAATGAGATGTCCATCCCTTAATCATCTTATCAAAACCATAACCTGCATTTTCGGATAAATCTATAACCCTAAACATTTTTGTGATCAGAGGATTCCGGGGTAAAGAGATATCGCCTTTTTGCAGTTCCTCATAAGGTTTTGGTAAAGCGCCAGGATTTAAGAATTCTATTCGGTTCGTAAATACCCTTATTCTTGGTTTCATCGGTGAGAAATAGTCAGAATGTACAAGTAAATTGACTAAAGCTTCACGGATGGCTTTAACTTGTGGTTGGTTCTCATCCCTGAAAGCGCCCTTTAACTTAAATGGAACATCAATCTTTTTTATCAACCTCTCATAGATTGCAAAAAAATACTGGAAAATATTTGTATAATCCGACAACCGGAATTCATATCTTCTTGGTGCATCTGCATAAGATGTTCCAAATATCTCCAAATAATCAATCTTAAAATCACTAAAGACTGTTGCAATTGTGTCTTCAGTTCCAAAGACTAAAAGTCCTGCAATAGTTACTTTGCCATTATCTAAAACTCGTATCTTACGCAGGAAATCAACATCTGACAACTTGTTATATTGATGTTCTGGTTTGAGGTTCTCTAAATATTGTCTGTACTGTTTAATTGTTTCTTTATCTAGATCAGCAATTCCTAAAGATGTTATCTCCTTATCCTTTGTTCCATAAGAGGACTGCCTATATAAAGCATCAACTTCAGGTTGTGTCAATCTTTGATCACCCGATGCAGTTCTTATAAAAGTATTTTTAGGGGTATTAAAATAAACTGGTTTCTGTTCCGCCAGATGAATATAGAATGCTAAAACTGTTTTCTTATCAATAACATATTTTTTGCATATGGGAACTATCTTTTGGTTAAACTTTTCACCCCTTAATGTTGTAGTGAAATTTTGTTCAATACGTTCTGGATCATCAACACCCTGTATTAAGAATTTTGAACCTTCTTGTTTGATACCAAAGATTAACCATCCACCTGCAGTATTTGAGAATGCTGAAACTGTTGACCAACTATTTTTAGGGATTTCAGATTTTGCTTCTTTTACTTCAAAATCTTCCCATTCAATATCTTGGAGTCTGTTAATCAGTTCTTTTCTATTCATTATAACCTAATTCCTCCAAATAGTTCTGCATCACTCAAAGAGATTGCACCATCTTTTAGAAATCGCTCTCGTGGTCGGTTTTCAATAGATATGTCTTTTATGCGCATGATACCCAACTCACTTTGTAATCTCCCAATGGCCGCCTTTGTCGGGACCGATGCGCTTCAATTTGCCTTTTTCTTTTAAAGTGCTTATATTTCGCATTATTGTGGTTCTATGAGTCTTTAATTTCAAGCTTAATTCTTCATAAGTTACTTGATTATTGTTTTTTATTTCAAATAATATCGATTTTTGTAATACGGTTATTTTTACAGGTGCATTTACAGGTGCATTTACAGGTGCATTAAAAAGAACATTACGTCTTATGATTACTCTGAACCAATTTTCACTTATTTCAAAGTGTATCTTGTCTTTTAATATATCTTTAACTCTACTGATGCCAGAGCCTACCCTTTCTACAAAACGGAGTCTATGAACCATATCTACAAGTAAAGGATTTCTTGAAAGACTGGTTTTTCCAAAATCATCAATATTAAATAATAAACTACCCGGATTTGAAATCTCAATACGATCTGGATAAATTTCTAGAAGTATACGACCATCTGAAAAATAATCCCTATGTGTCATTGCATTTATTATAAGTTCGCGCAAGACTTCCTCAGGTATCTCTTGTTTTTCTTCACGCTCTATTTTTTTAATTATATACTCAGTTCTAAGATTTCTTAGCGCAAAAATAACAGCATTATTAAAATTTGAAACAAAACCACTGTCAAAATCAGCAGAATCAATTATTTTTGTCTTTGTTGCAGTTTCATAAAGAACACAACTTATGATTGAATTCAAAAAGAATTTTGAGATATTATGAGAGAATAACAACACACCAGCATTATTTATTTTTCCATCAGTAATTAAACCTAGATTCTGTAAAATGTGATCTTTAGGTAAATTACTATCAATTCTTGCTTTGATAATAAAGGATTTGAATGTTTTATCATCAAAATCATATTTAAAATCAAAATCCAGATTTGCTTTGCAATCAAAGCGAATAAGATTCTCTTTCTGGAAAAATGCTCTGATTTCATCACGTTTTAACTGCTGTGAATCAGAACCAATCCTTAAATAAAAATGACCATTCACTGCATAAGGTTTTTCCTTACCTTCAGGGACATAAACAATTACTATGTCAGAAACTTGTTCAACCGTAACATTAAAAGATGGATCCATGTTCCGTACTATGTTCTGTATCTTTGAAGAGTCGGTGTTATTTAATCTATACCCTCTTATAGAACCATCATCTTTAACCCCCAACAGAATCTTACCTCCGTCAGCATTTGCAAATGCACAGATCTCTTTACCTATTGAACTGTTCAAACTTTCCTTAAACTCAAGAGTATACCCTTCTCCAGTTTTTATCAGTTCGAGCAGATTATCTTTAGAGTGCATGGGGTATCATTGGTTTTACTTGACACATAATACTTGGTCACCACCGAGGGTAGTAACTTTAAAGGGATTAATCTGGTTTAAAAATAGAATTGAAATGAAAAATATAAAAAATAAAAGAATTGCCTAAAATCCACTACCCCACTGGCTTCTGAAAGCCAGAGCATCAATGACACCATTCGCTTCGCTCAGGTGGCAAACCTATCAAATTTTATAATTTGAGCAGAGCTCAGGGGTACTTAAAAATCGTAGATTTTTTGTACTAAAAATCAAAAAGATTTTTATGTATTACGTGGATTTTCAAGACGGCAATTCCTACCTCCAAAAAATGCTTCGCATTTTGGGACCCAAAAACGCATTTGCGTTTTTTAGGTTTCTTGATGGTTATAAACCGATGCAGAGCATCGGGGTATTGAACCCATCAAGAAATAAAGATTAAATCTTTTTTGGAGTTATGGATTCTTGTAGAACTGACATCGGAACTTTGAAAGGTTCTTTGAAGGTGTGAGAATGCGGTGTGAAATATTCTGAGGATAGCTCTTTGTCAGGGAAGACTGCAATGTCATAATTTATCTTGTAGATAAATGTACTTTTGTCACCTACATACCCCCCTGGTATTAACTTCTCAGGTGAGACACCATAGAGTTCTTTCACTACTGCTCTATCTTCGATCCCTAATAGATATTGTTTTGATGATGATAAAAGAGGCAAACTTAATTCAGAATGACCAAAATCAAAGATGTGTCTTTTCTCTTTTATCTCTTTTGCAAGCTGTAAATTGTCTGGTCTAAAATGAGGTATAATATTTTCAGTTACATATTTATTAAGAGCGTCGGCATCATAGATTGGATCTTTAGGAGATACAGAATAATAAGCAAAACTTTCAAATGTTGCACCCGGAGATGGTATTATAAGTGGGTCGGGTTCTTGGTAGAATTCACTGTTTAATTCCAGATCTGGAATCTCTTTTAATTTTTCAAGCATGAAATAGTCACAATCATCACCCATAGGTCGCACCATATTATAATTATTAGATATTTAAAATTTATAAATTAGAGATTACTATTAAATTCCATTATTATTTGCTTTTTCTACCGGCATAACGGCACGGTACACTCCCACAAGACTATTTAAAGGGAATGAGTAAGTTATCTTTACCCATTTAATCCAGGGGATAATTACCGGTGAACTTCAAAAGCTTGAGGATTATACCTTAGAGGCTTTAGAAGACACCAAATTATGTTTAAAAGGTGATATGATATGAATTGCGAAACAATGTCGATAATACGGAATAGGTACGGAAATAACTTTGATAAGGGATGGAATGGTATGTCCGCCTATCGAAGGCGAAGATTTGAAAACAAAGCAAGAGACGTATGGTGCTTTTAGAAAGGAGATGATGGTTATGTCAAAAACAACAGTTAAAATGTATATGATCAAACATGAATTACGACGGGCCGGGCTTCCTACAAGAGGTGTTCTTGCACAGGAATTCAAAAATATGAATTTTGAGCAGGAAAAGAAATGGCATCAGATCAAGACAAGAGCACATAAACGGACTGAAGAACTTGCAAAAGCTTTCCCTTTCGCATTCGGTGAATATAAGAAGTCACAGTATGATGCTGAATTTCTGAACAGATTTTCAAGAAAGGAGGTGATGGCATGAACATGCATCAAGGTGATCTTGTCACTAAATGGACCGATCTACTTAAACAGAAACACAAACAGCAGCAGATTGCTCAGGTGATGGCGCTTTCATGGCTTGAATAAATTTTATTTTTACAACCCCCCACTTAATTGCATTTGAATATGCCGATAGATCCCTTATCTATCGGCTGCTTTTTCTTTAGAAAATTCATCTGACATAAGTTGATGCTGTCTCTTCTCGACCACATTTTTCACATTTATAGTCTACCTTGAAACGTATCTCATCAATCGTGTTTGCAGTGACGACAACATCTTTTTTTAGTTCTGACTCTCTTTCGTTCCAGGAATGACCACACCTGCACTTTATGAAAATATTTGCTTTATCTGACATATAAAAATCACCTATCTTATTTAAAATTATCTCTTGAAGTATATAAGGGTTAAATGATGAACATCGCGAGGTGAGCTGAATTCATGATGACTGATGGGCGAACTGATAACTCAACTAATATATATCATAAAAGGTAATCAATTGCTATGGACAAGACCATTACAGAAGATGAGGCGATTGAACTTTTAGAAAAACAATTTGAAAAATTTCGGCCTGACTGGAAAGATGAGATCCTGAAACATTCTATCATCGTCAGGGATCTGTCTTTATTTCTTGCAGATAGGATTAAGGAAAAGATTGATATTGATTTTCTTAAAAGTGCGTGCATATTGCATGATATTGGATATGCGACTGCGAAAGAGAAGATCAGGCATGGTGTTGTCGGTGCTGACTTTTTGCGTTTACAAGGTCTTGGGCGATATGCTAAATGTTGTGCGCGGCATATCGGAATAGGCATCACTAAAGATGAAGCTTTAAAGCTTGGACTTTCTGATAAGGAACTTATACCAAAGACAATCGAAGAAAAGATATTATGCTACTGCGATAATCTTGATTTTTTTGACAAGGAAACTAAAATGCACACTATTAAAAGTTCTGATGCGGTTGCTGAAAAGTTTGGAAAAGAACTCGGACCCGAATATAAGATCAAAACTGAAAAGTTCAACAGGATGATTGAAGACAAAGTCGGTAAAGATGGTATGTGCGCATTCCTTAGATCTATAGATAAATATAATCAAAAATTACGAATTGGGTCGGAACTCAATCCGTAAGATACCGTCTTTGAAAGTCTTTGATATCAGGGTCCAGCCTTTTGGTATCTGCATAATCCTGAAATACATCTTTTTCTTGCCTATAGCCTTTAATTCAATTGATGATGGAAGCAGATGCACCATTATGTCATCTTCTGAATCTACATCGGGCAATTCTATGTCAATAACTATCTTATCCGGCAGGCGTTTGATGTCGGTCTTTGGTTCTTCAGTTATTGTCGGTATCTTTTTTTTCGGAAATTGTTCTTTTGGATGTTTGGATATATCAGATCTCTTGGGTTCGGTAACCTCTTTTGGGATATGGACACTTTCTAATCCTAAATTTTTCTTGATTTCTGCCTCTAATGTTTTTTTGTCAATATTACCGAAAGTCTTTATGTCTACCTTAGGTTTCTGTCCTGTGCCACTCCTTATTGACACACTGAAACCATTTCGTTTTATCTTTGGTTCGGTGATCTCTGGTCTTTCAGGTCTTAGGTTAAAAACTTCAAAATCTTTTTCCATAGAATGAATATCACTAGACATGAGCTTGTTTATCTCATCAAACTGTTTCTTGAATGAACTGAATAAGTTGTCTAAAGGTAAAGCTGAGGAAGGTTTCCTAAATTTTACAGGTCTTATGACCGGTGCTCCGCAGGCAGGGCAAAAGTCCCAGTGTTCTTCAACCTTTTTTCCACACTTGTGACAAAACATATAAACCATGTATATTATATGGATAGACAAATATTAATGTCTTTTGGATACTTCGACGTAATGGTTACTATGTGAGATGAATGCGGAGATTATGGTCAGGTCTGCTTTTCTGCAGAGGTTTTCAAGCTCGCCTTCAACAAAAAGATGATAGAAACGATCATATCTTTTGTCCCATTTGATTATGACGTCTCCGTCTTTAGTCTTTATGTCTTTGAATCGCGGTTGGTTTAAGTCCCAGGCACTTATCAATGCACTGCCATCATCTGAAAGAAGTTGCCTTATCTCAACTAGACTTTTCATTCGCTCTTTTTCGGTAGGAAGATGATGTATTGCTGCAATGAACATTATCTTATCTAAAGATTCAGGCCTTAAAGGTAGATGTGTTGCATCGCACTCGATAAGCGAAATATTTTGTTTTTTTATTTTTGCTTTTGATCTTAAAATTTTTAATTGTTCACTTGAGATATCTGAAGCAAAAACCTTGAAACCTTTTTTTGCTGCATACAATGAGTTTCTTCCATTACCGCAGCCGACATCAAGAAAAACTGATCCTTTTCCTGAGTTGTCTATAAAATCTGTACACTCTTTCCACATATAGCCTCTTGTTGCATCAAAATGTTCTGATATCTTATCATAAGTCGCTTTGATATCTGATTTTATTGAACCCATATTAGCCATATCATCACTTCAGTTAAAGATACATAAATATTTTATTTTATAAATTGTCAGTCTTGATTAGAAGGGTATTAAGCATAAAGTTTAAAAAGCTTTAGCATAAATTTAACTTAATCTCTTTCTATGAGACACACAAAAAACGATAAGACGCTGTGAATTTAATGGGAATATGCGATATTTGCGGTAAAACACGAGATACACGACCTGAAAGTCTTGAAGGGGCTGAAGTAGAGGCATGTTTCTCTTGCATACCAGGACGAAAAGAAAAGCCAAGATACTCTGGTGGAAGGAATAAGAGACCTGAAGGTCGAAAAAGGTCAGAACTGCCAAAAGTTAATTTTGAATTTGTTGATGATTATGGTACCATAATCAAGACTGCACGTGAAAAAGCAGACATAACACAAAAAGATTTTGGTATTCAATTGAATGAACACAGTTCAGTCATCCAAAAGATTGAGCATGGTGATCTAAAACCACGTCTAGGTCTTGCTAAGAAGATTGAGAAAAAGCTTAAGATCCGTATAATCAAAAAGATTGAACAGCTTGATAAAGATGGTAATGTTGTCAATAACAAAAAATCAGAAGATTCTGGCAAAAAGTATAGCAATAGACGAGATAGATCAAGCAAACCACGAGAGGCCCTTACATATACACTTGCAGATGCCATAATCATCAAGAAGAAAAAGAAATAATCTCTTCTTAATTTTTTCTATTTTTATATTCTATCTGCTTTAAATATATTTATGCATAAAATGTAAGTGATGATTATGTATCTTTATGAAGCTTGCGAAAAAGAGATTAACTCACTGCTTGAAATATGCGGTGTCAAGAATGCAAGAATCGAGATGCCACCGAAAAATATTGATGCTGATTTCTCATACCCTTGTTTTGCATTATCTAAGACACTTAATAAAAAACCAGATGTAATCGCAAAAGAGTTCAAAGAACAGATTGACAAGAGGATTGAGGATAAAGGACTTGTTGCGCGATGTGAAGTTTTAGGACCATATCTTAATTTTTATATTGATTCTGAACAAATTGCTGAAAAAGTCATTTCTGGTGTTCAAGAACTTAAAAGTACATACGGATCCATAGATGAAGGAAAGAAAAAGAAGATCATTGTTGAATATGTATCCACTAACCCAATACATCCATTACACATAGGTTCTGCACGGAGTGCAATCTTAGGTAAATCATTGACTAACACTTACTCATTTCTAAATTATGATGTCAATTCACATTATTACATGAATGATATCGGGTTGCAGGTTGCAAAAGTCGCTTTCGGATACAGTAAATTAAAAGATAAGACGATTACGGAACGGCCTGATGTGTGGATAGGTAAGATCTATGCCATAACTTCTGCTATAATGGCTGATGATGAAGATGTCAAGGCTGAACTTAAAGATAAATGGCCTGATATGTATGCCAAACTTGATTCGGCTCTTGCGTCTGAAAAAGATATAGAGGGGCAAGTCAAGGGTATGCTCCAGAAGATTGAGGCAGGAGATAAAAAAACTGCAACTCTCTTCAAGAAAGTAGGTAACCTGTGCACTGATGGTTTCAAGAAAACATTTGAAAGAATGAATATTGAATTTGATTCTTATGACTATGAATCCATGTTTGTCATAAATGGTGATGTCTATAAGGTCATCGATGCGCTCAAGGACAAAAAAGTTATCAAAAAGACCGATCAAGGTACATGGATCATTGATCTTGAAAAATATAAGATGCCATCAACTGTTCTTGTAAGATCGGACAATACTACACTTTACCTTACGCGAGATATTGCCTATTCAATATGGAAATTTGAAAAAGCAAAAGCTGAAAAAGTGATAAATATCATTGCATCCGAACAGGAACTACCGCAGCAGCAGCTTAAGATGGCTTTGAAGATTCTTGAGAAACCTTATGCAGATAATCTATACCACCTATCATACGGCCTTGTTCATCTGCCGGGGATAAAGATGTCGGGGCGACGGGGACGATATATCACTTTTGATTATGTCTTTGATGAGGCCATCAAGAAAGCATATGAAGTTGTCGATGAGAAAAATCCAGACTTATCTCAAAAAGAAAAGATAGCCATCTCTGAAATGGTCGGGAAAGGTGCTGTCATCTATTCCATACTTAAGATTGAGGCACGGAAAAATGTTATCTTTGATATGGACGATGCACTTGATTTCAATGGCAATTCAGCACCTTACATACAGTATACTCATGCGCGCGCTAAAAGTATAATCAATAGGGCAGGCGGGGTCAAGAAATATGATTCCAGCCTCCTTATGACAGACAGTGAGCAAAATGTATTGAAACGGCTTGCTAAATTTCCAGAAATCCTTAAGTCATGCAGCAAGAATGTATCACCACATGTCATCTGCAATTATCTTTTTGAGCTTGCACAGGATTTCAATAATTTCTATAATTCAATGCCTGTAATCAAAGCGGATGAAGACATCAGGAATGCACGGCTTGCGCTTGTTGAATCAGCCGCACAGGTAATCAAAAATGGACTTTTACTGCTTGAGATTGAAGCACCGGAAAAGATGTAGATCATTATGATAACAGTACTCAGGATTGGGCACAGGCTTGGAAGAGACTCAAGGATCACTACTCATTGCGGTCTTGTTTCCCGGGCATTTGGCGCAAAAAAGATTATCCTTTCTGGTGACTATGATAAGAAGATTGTTGACAGCCTTTGCGGAGTAACCAAACAGTGGGGCGGTGACTTTGAGGTTGAGTACGATAAGCAGTTTATGAAAATTATCAAGAAATTTAAGAAAGAGGGTGGTATTGTTGTCCATCTTACTATGTACGGCATTAACCTTCCCGACAAGATTGGCGATATCAGAAAGGATAGTAAGGCTAGGGATGTGCTTGTAATTATTGGTTCACAGAAGGTTCCCGGTGAAGTGTATCATCTTGCAGATTACAATGTCGCTGTCGGCAATACGCCGCATTCTGAGATTTCAGCCCTTGCAATATTCCTTGACAGGTTCTTTTGCGGCAGACAGATTGAAAAGAAGATGAAAAAAGGTAAGATATCTATTATCCCGCAAGAGAAAGGTAAAAAGACTGTTGAAGATTAAAGATTAATAATCCCATAAACCTATTTTTACCCAGGCTTTAGAAGTACAGGAACAAGAACCAGTGACACCAGTAGTACATGCAGCATCATGACAGCCTTTCACACTAAATACATCTCCAGGATTCAAAGGTTGATTTATTCTAAAACCAGTATTCTCAATCTCGACACCATTCACATAATAATATAGATACTTAGTACAATAATGATAGCCACCAACACCTTCAACAGTACCAATATAACCCCCTTTTGAACCAACAGTATAAGAACCAACTGTAAAAACGTATGGACCACAATCCCACCATTCAAATGTTTTTGAAATCCAAATTGCAGAGCCAGGAATACCAGCACTATCTTCTGCACTTGTCATCAAATTCCCATCAGAGAACATTATACCATCGCCAGAATTAGGTATTGTTATATTTCCCGAATTGATGATAGCATACCCCCCCATGTCAAGGTCAGCATCAACAAAAAGCTCAGATATCGGATGACCTACAAGAGGCATTGAAGTTGCGGATGCAAATATGCTGTTTATTGCTATAATCATGAAAGGGAGTGCTATTATTATCCCCACCATAAGGAAATGCTTCTTTTCAAAGGTGATTGTGACTGACATGATATATAATTAGATTAACAAATATATAAATAGAAAAATATGGATTTTTTAGGCTTCTCTTAAGAGAATTATAGTAACAGTTATATATTTTTAAATGAAAATAAAATGAATCAGATACATTATTAGGTTGATTTCTATGGCAAATACTGGATTTTATTGGATTTCTGATAAAACTGAAGAAGAAATCATATCAAAGACTGAGGAATATATGGATCAATGTTTTAAAAGATTCAGTAGACCTGATGGTCGGCATATCCCAGAGAAAAAGGATTTTTTTGAAAGTGTCATCTCTGGACTATCATGTGACCCGCAAGATAAACAATATGACGGAAAACCAACATCTGATGGAATACAGGATAATAATTATGCTAATATATTCTTTGATGGAGTATTTTACGTATTTGGATTAGTCTTTAGTATTTCATATTTAGCATCTACTGTTGTTGGTAATGATGAGACTACAACAGATGGGCTCCATGGTGATGTAAATCATGACGGAGAACTTGATGTCAAAGATGTCACCTTAGTTGGTCAAAATTATGGTAAACCTGTAACAGATGAAACAAAAAAATATGACCTTAATGATGATGGAATAATTGATGATAAAGATATTGATGAGATAGTAATAGATTAATAACTTAGATATTATATTTATCTTTCAAGTAAAACTACCCGGCTTGGTGCGCTTTCATCTGTCAAGTTATAAGATAGCTCTTTTCCAAGCTTTTCTGAGAAATCTTTTATTTCAACATGAAGAGGCATGGCATCTCGTGATAATCTGTATTTTGAGAAACCGACGTTCATGTATGCCTTTACTTCTACAAAATCGGGATTAATCTTTTCAATTATCTTTGCATACTCTTTTATGTGGGACATGTTCATGCCTTTGACAAGAGTCAATCTGACCGCTTTTCTTGAGGTGAATGATGACATCAAATCCACAGTCTTTGTGAATCGTTCCCAGTAGTCTTTGAATATGGGCGCGTCCATCTTCTTGTACATATCTTTTGTAGGTGCATCAACTGACAGGTACATCTGGTATGGTTTTGCCATGTTTTCTAGACGGTCGGGAAACTGACCGTTTGTGACTAAAAATGTGGTCATATTCTTTCTGTTGCACATGTCTATGAAATCACTTATCAAAGGATATGCTGTCGGTTCACCACTCAATGATATCGCTATCTGGTTTGGATCTTGGGCCTCTTTCCATTTTTTCATGTCAGTGCCTTCAAAACCTTTGAAACCGGTCAATAGATTTCTCTGGGCTGCGATTGCTGCTTCAAGAATTGTCTCCGGGGCATCTACAGTACCTGTCATCTCAGGACCTAAAGTCTTTTCGATCGCACGCCAACAGAATATACATCGGTTAGGGCACCAAGATACAGCGGGTGTCATCTGAAGACACCTGTGACATTTGATGCCGTAAAATTTTTCTTTGTAGCAGACGCCTTCACCTCTCAAACTTTTTTTTGTCCAAGTACAAAGCTTTACTGCTGAATGGTTGCCTGCAATCCTGTATTTCTGTTTTTCAAGAATAGCTTTTATATTTTCAGGAAGCATAATATCACTTTTATTGGTCTTATTTTTATTTAATTTCAAATTCTAAAAAATCGTGAGCTAAAATCGTGTTCTTAAATACTTTTGTTGCTTCATCAAGAAGTGTTTTTGGATCGGTATTTCCTTTTTTTACCTGATATCTACGGCTTATGTGAGTCAAGACAAGAAGCTTGACACCTGCTTTTTTTGCCACGGTTGCTGCTTCTTCTGCAGTTGAATGACCTATCTCATCCGCATCAATTTTGTCTGAGGCAAATGTTGAGTCGTGTATCAGAAGATCTGCTTTTTTTGCATATTTGATTGTGTTTGGATCATATTTCGTGTCGCCAGTATAGACTATCTTTCTACCGGGAATATGTTCTATCACGTCTTCCGGTCTTATTGTCTTTCCTTTGAACTCGATTGTTTTTCCTGCTTTCAGTTTTCCTATGTAGGGACCAGTTTTTAGACCCAATTTTTCTGCTTTTTTCATGTTTGCGCGAATTCTTGGACCTTCTTCAAGGACATAGCCAAGTGCTGGTACATTGTGGGTCACTTCAAAAGCTGTCACTTTGTAATCGTCGCCTTCGACTGTGAAACCGTCATTCATCTCAGTTATGTTTACCTTAAAATTTCTGCCAAAATAACCTATTGTCAAGAGCTGTTCCAAGAATTCGGTTGTCCTTTTCGGTCCGTAGACATTGAGCGGTTCTGTTCGTCCTTCAAGAGACATTGTCTGAATCAATCCTAAAATGCCTCCAAAATGGTCTGCGTGCCAATGAGTTATGAATATGTGATCTATCTTCATAAATTTAAGTCCCTGGTCCATGAGCTGGCGCTGTGTACCTTCACCGCAATCAAAGAGGATGCGCTCACCCTTAAACATGACAAATATTGACGGCAGGTTGCGCTCTCTTGTAGGGATGCTTGCAGTTGTCCCAAGGAATTTGACTTTAATCATACTATCGGTTTGTATATTAAGCTTTTTAAAGATTTAAATGTAAATGGTTAGTTAGTATACATGAGTAGTATAAGTTATAGGTTACGTTTATGACATTAAATAGCATAGAAAATGTAGAGACATATACTAAAAGAATATTACCTGAAGAAGTAATTTGTCATAAAGATTCAGATAAAATATATAAGGATATAATGCTATTCTATGCACCTAAATCTGAAATTGAAACTGAAAATGATAATTACAGCCCACATAAACTTGAGAATATGCTAGGTGTTGTACGAATAATAATGGATAAAAACTACACTGAATTAGACTGTGTTGCATATTTTATTGAATCAATCTATGATGTATGTCTATCAGAAAACAAAGATAGTGATTTTAAACGATATATAGAATACATTTATGAGCCAAAATCTATAAGACCTTTTAATAAAGATGATACTAAAAAGGATTGGTTTAAATTTCTTAAAAGATATAAAAGAATAAATGAGGATACTGAGCCTAAAATAGATACGAATCATTCTAATTCTGGAAATAATTTATCAACCATATCTACATGTACATCATCCGATATGTGGGAACTTTATAATAAGATAAAAAAAAGAGATAATTTCCCTACATGTTTTAATTAAACCTTAAGGCTTTATCCTTGTAATCACGTAATAGGTGACATCTGCTTCTTCGTCAACAACTGCAAGAAGCGCTTTTGCCCGTATATTCTGGCTCAACCTAACGTACCTTGACCATTCCTGATATGAATGCGCATAGTTCTCAGGAACTGCATGGACATTGTATTTTGTGTGTTCTTTAACGCCTTTTGAACCGGATTTATATGGGTTTACGCCACGGTTGTAGACTCTGAAATGAGTTCCGAACTTGAAACCAGATTTCACTATGAAACCACGATTTCTCAGATCCCTGTAAACTGTGTACTTCTGCGGAAATTCGGGGTCAAGTTTACAAGATAAAGTATAGAAGTCTTTTACGGTTATTGATTTTTTGTTCTTGAACACTTTTATGTGCTCTCTTTCAAGAAGTATCATGCCTTCTTCAAGACTTAATTGAAGATATGTTATCTTTTCTTCTTCGATGTACTTTCCGAAAAATTTCTCATCAAATATCTTTTTCTGTTCTTCGTTATCCCATACTGCAAGCTTATTGTTCAATAGTTCTGCAGTGGCCATAACATCACTATTATTGTCCATCTCTGCTAACCTCCTCGTTTTCAAGTGGGAAGGGTGTGATTTGAACACACGACAACTAGATTTCCGAAATCTTCGATTCCGTGCATTTCAAGCACGCTCGAAATCTTCAGTCTAGCGCTCTCCCAGGCTGAGCTACCTTCCCAATAAAAGAGCGCCCCGGGCAGGACTCGAACCTACGACCTTGTGATTAACAGTCACACGCTCTACCTACTAAGCTACCGAGGCAAATTTAGTTACTTTAAGTAACAGTTTAAGTTATATCAAAAATTTTAAAAAGGTATTGGATTAATTGAGATAGATTTTGATATTATTTCACATAAATATTAAAAAAATTAATTTAATTGACTCATATTGAAAATATATCATAATTTTTCAATGATTTAAGAATTGGGACCAAATCTTTTTGAAGTTTAGAAAAGTAGAGGCCATAATGTATCTTTTTACCAATAATATGACCAAAAAGATTATTATTAAATATAATTATTCCAATATGCCCTATATCTTTGTGATTACTTATCTCAAAAATTTTTGGAAATATTAAGGGACATTGTTTTAGATTAACCATCCTTTTGTGATATAATATATTTGCATCTTCACCTTCAATTATTTTTTCAATTGCAACAATATCATGCTGCTCATTTAAAAATGCCTGAAGATCATCTAATGTGCTGTCTTTATCAAAGATACATACATAATTTATGCCTTTATGCTTATGATGGATGTTTAGAACCGGAATATCTGATAAATTATCCAAAGGTACGAATTTTATCTGATCATTATGATATCTGTTACTTAAAGTTTCATCATTCAATACATTAAACACATCCAATAACATCGAATGTATAGCTTTCATCATATTAGACAAAGAATTACCAGTATCACCTTTACTTGTCAAGACTAAATCTTTTGCATATATCTCAGACATAATATCACATAAATCCATAATAGATATAATAAAATAGGACACTGTTACATAAATAGATTTGGTTTTTTTAAGAGATATTAATCAATTCAGTCTAAAAACTCTTTTCTTGCAATCTTGTTGGGCAAGTATTCATTTGCAACAAACTCAAGGCTCTTTGAAGCCAGTGCTTGCTGCTCGATCCTTGCGCCCTTGTTCAGCATGCTCTTCAATTCTTTTCTCCAATGCAGTTTCTGGAACCATTCATAGTTCAGAAGCTGGTTGACACGTTTCTTGTCTACATCTTTTAACTGCTCTGTCACTTTCTGAAGACTAAAATTGTCAATGTCTTTCATCGTCATGCCAAGGAATCGGCATTCAGGTGTTGCAAGACGTTTTGATTCGTGTGCCAGGTTCATGGAACCTGTCTTCACTACAGAATATATGTAGTAACCCCAAGGGTCACCGTCTGTGAATACGTATACTGGAAGTCTTAAACGCTCATTCAATAGTTTTATCAGCCGTCTTGCACCTCTTGCGGCCTGACCACCAAGACCTATCAGTATTGCATTGTTCTTTAAGTGATACTTTTCTTCGACAAGACGGTCCACCATCGCTTTTGTCTCTACAACTAAGACGTAATCAGCATCACATTCCAAGAATTTGTAGTCGTCAACAATTGAGGGGATTGCAAGACCTGACTTTCCTAGTTTTGAACAATCTATCCTGTCCCCAGTGTCCTCAATTACAAGCTTGCCGAATAGTATTCCGCTACTGTCTGCTTTCAGGTGAAGCTCTTCCCTTAAGGAATCAGTCATGGTCTCAAGGTCTTCAATCAACGGATCGGATTCATCCTGGCCTTCAAAAGTGTTCTCTTTTGTGCCTGGGATGTTGTGCTTAAGCTCGTAATAAAGTTCCCTGATGCTTGCTGTCTTTTCTTTTTCTATAAGCTCTTTACATTTGGATGCAATAATCATAGTCTGCATGAACTTTCTTGTGTGGGCGAAATTAAGGAAATTTCGTTCAGACATACTATTGCCAAGATACAGGAGACCTTTGTCTTTATCATAATGAACATTTGAAGATGCACGGACGGGAAGGCTTACTGAAGGTGCATTTCCATCAAATATGTCTGCGACTACTTTTTTGCCCATGTCCGTTATCTTTTTTGCAACTTGTTCATCGCTTTCAAATTTCATGATAATTACCTATTCAGTGGTCTCTTCGGTATCTGTTGCTTTTTTTGTTTTGTTATTGTTGAATATGTCTAATCGAGATTGTGGGTTTTCGTTCATTGCAGTATTTGGCTGTGTCTGACCTGATTCTCTTGTGTCTGCATCATTGTCATTTTCCGTATTTAGAGATACTGGTTTGGTGGCAGTATCAGTTCCATCATCATTATCATCATTTTGGATTTCCATACCTTTGCCGTGAAGTACTATTTTTGTGTCACCGACTTTTTCTGCAACCACTTGCTTTAGGCTGGTCTGTATCTTTTGGGATTCTTCGCCTGTCAATTCTGAAAGGGCTACGCAAAGTTCGCCGGCATAGATGTCAAATGCGCGCAAACGATCCTCTGCCTCTTTGCTCTTTCGTTTTTTTGAGATATAAATCCCCAGTTTTCTTGCTGCACCCTGCAATGCCAAAGTCACTTCTTTTAGGATTTCAGGATAAGCTGCAATTGCTTCTTTTCCTTCGGATGTATATGGTACCCAGACGGATGCCATGTGGACTGTCAGTGCTATGGGCCCTAATGGTATTGAACCATTGCTCTGTTTTAGACCATATCGTTTCCAGCCTAATTTTATGACTGATTTTACAATCACGCAAGATGATTGCTGGTATAGTAGAGGTACTTTGTTTGCAAAACGCATTATAGCTATTGGACCTTCAGCTGAAAGGTCGCCACCATAGCCAATACCTACTTCAATCTGGAAAGGGTAACCTTTATAGACTGTTGGCGGTCTGCTCATGACTGCAATGAATTCTGGGTTCATCTCTTTTTTCAGACCTTTTTTTATTGCATCTTCACCAACTGGAGAAAGGCAGTCTGTCGATGGTTTTGCTATCTTTGCAGTATTAAGTGCATTTAATAACTTTTCAATTTCATCTCTTGAAAGTCTTTTTGGTCTGGTCTTCGGATTTATACCTGCACGGTTACAGATGTCAACTGCGTTTCCTCTTCCAACTCTTGATAATTCAGTTGTGAAAAAACCGGTCAGGTTCTTTGATTCTGTGTGTTTCATCAAACGCATCAAGACACCAAGTTCTAGACCGTGCGGATGCGGTCTGATTGATTCTGCCTCTTTTGGAAGTATATCTATCGCTCGTGGATATTCAAACTGTTTTCCTTCTGGATTTATGTATACTATGCTTGCAAAAGGATTCATTATGGCTGTTTCCATCAGGTATTCTTCGACAGATTGCTTGCCCCTTATGTATTTACCTTTTATGCACATCTCTATCCTTGTGCCGTGACCGTCACCTTCTACTGTCATCTCAGAAATTATATCTGGCTCGTTTTTCTTTATGTTTATGTTAAGTTCGTATATGTGGGTTTTACCATCACCTATTTTTGAATATATCTTTGTCGGTTTTCCGGTCGTCAGCTGAGAATAAAGGACTGATGCGGATATGCCTATTCCTTGCTGACCACGGGATTGTTTTAGGTTGAATTTTGATCCGTAAAGAAGTTTTGCGAATATGTTTGGTATGTTTTTCTTTACGATACCCGGACCATTGTCTTCGATTATCAATTTGAAATTATTCTGGTCAAGCTGTTTCAGTTCAAGGTAGATAGATGGGAGTATTCGTGCATCTTCACAGGCATCAAGTGCGTTGTCAACTGCTTCCCTTACACAGGTCAGAAGTGATTTCTGATCATTTTCAAAACCCAATAAGTGCTTGTTTCGTTCAAAAAATTCTGCAACTGATATTGACTTGTGATCCTTTGCATTCCTCTCTGCTATCGTTGTCATCTTAAAATTACCTATCAATCAATTTATTGTCAAGAACTGCGAAAACTGTTTTAAAATCGTTTCCCTGAAGTATCATCTCAACTGCTGATTTTGCATTTGCCACATCATCATACTTGCCTAAGATTGCGACTTTATGGCCATGAACTGCAATATCTGTATCTGTCTTTTTTTCTATTATCTTTTTTATTCTGCCGTCTGTTCCTATCAACCTTGATTTGTATCGGTTTATTGCATTTTTGTTTTTGCCCAATACATCTGCCAGATTTATTATGTCAAGATCGTATGCATCATCACATAAACTTAGGACTATATCAAGAGATAGACCACGGGCTATGCCTTCAACTGCCTTTTTTAATTTGTAGACGTTTAAGCCGTCATCGCTTGTTATTTCTATCGTACCGTCTTCATTGATTGTCAGTTTTGCTCCGAAAGATTTCTGTAGCTCTTTTTTTACTTTTCCACCTTCGCCAATAACTAAGCCAATCCTTGCTTCGGGTATCTTTATAATTTCCTGCATCATTTTGCACCTTGAATCAAACATATTGTTTTTTTGTACAAACAGAATTTATGGCAAAAGGTTTTAAATGTGTTTGGTTGTTTGCAGCTAATGCTTAAAAAGTTGCAGGATGAAAAAAGGGTTATGCAAAAAAATAATATTGATTCTGCAATTACATTTCTTAAAGGATTAAAAGGCAAGAAAGTCACTGTCGTATCACACGATGACTCTGATGGGTCATGTTCGGCAGCGCTCATCATAAGACTTCTTAAAAAAATTGACAGGCATATCCATATCTCTTATTTCAGTACGCGAGGACGTCCCAGCATATCTGATGGACTTATGAAAGATATCATCTCTAAAAAATCTGAATTTGTCATCACCTGCGATTTTGCAGGTGATATTGATAAGAGTGCGCAGATCCTTGAACAGGAAGGTGTACAATGCCTCATGATCGACCATCATATTGTCTCGGACTACAAGTTCCCTGACAATACCATATACATCAATCCTCTGCTTGATGGAAAGACTATGCCTTGCGCTGCATTCATCTATGATTTATGCAACAGGATCTTTGATATTAAAGAACATCTGTGGATTGCGGGTGTCGGCACTATTGAAGATTTTGGTGCAACAGACAGAACCGATATAATTGAAGGTTGCATGAAACAGTATCCGGAACTTTTTGAGAAAAAGGATATGGACAATTCAAAACTTTTTGATACTACTTTTGGGCTTGTCGGCAAGATATTGAGTTCTGCATCCACTTGGAATTCATATAAAGGTGCTGAACTTGCAACAAAAGTGCTTCTTGAAGTCAATTCACCGCGGGATTTTTTAGGGCTTGAGAACAAGAATGTGCGCATGATGTTTGAAAAATATCAGATTATCGAAAAAGAGATAAGAGATTCTGTCCGTAAATTTGAAGAGGAAAGTGTGGTTTCAGGAGCGCTCAGATATCATATTATGGATTCAGAATACCCGATCAAATCAAAGGTCTCTACAATCATATCTGCTAAAAATGAGTATTATAATGAGGTCATTGCAGTCATTGAAGAAAACAATAAGACTTATTCTCTATCTCTCCGGAACCAGTCCGGTGACTTTGATCTCAATGGGATTGTGCGTGAATGCCTAGCTGGGCTTGACGGTGTCGGCGGAGGGCATAAGAAAGCATCAGGAGCTGTTGTCGCCAAGAAAGATTTTGATGTGTTTATGGGTCGGTTGAAAGAGAAAATCAAAAATTAGAATGATTCTTTCAATGAAACTATTTCTCAAATTCATTCAATATCTCTTCTGAATCAATATCAAGCTTATGCTTATTAAAGAAATTTACTATGTTCTCGACATCGCGGCGCTGGAACTGTTTTGCCATAGGATGATTCAATAGAACTGACTGGCCGACGTCTATGATTATCGGTTTCCCATCTCTTACAATTATGTTAAATTCACTTAAGTCGGCATGGACAAGACCCGCATCAAAATAAAACTTTTTCATCTCAGACAAGACCATGTCAAACATCTGTTTCGGGTTGTCTAATTCTGTCTTTGCAAGATGCTTTGCTGGCTGACCATTATCAGATACTAGTTCCATAATCAATATGTTACCTAAAAATGCGATTGGGTTCGGGACTGAAACACCTACTTCGTATGCTTTTTTTAGATTACGGTATTCTTTTGCGCACCATGCGTATACAAGCTTTTTCTTATTCTTGCCGATACTAAAAAATCTGCGGTCACCTTTTATGTAATCCTGCATATTTTGAAAGCTTGAGGTTTCAATCATGTATATCTTTACAGCTACCTGCGTGTCATCATCTTGTATTGCATTGAAGACTTGACCTTCTTTTCCTGACTTGATTATCCCTGATATGGCTGCAAAATGTTTTTTTGATTTCAGCTTTTCTAAAGTCCTGACTGTGAGAGAATCAAATACATCTTCAAAGATTTTTCTGTCCTTATCAATCTTTTGCTTTGCCATGTATATATTATGGTGCTGAAGCTATTTAAAAAAGATAGAAACTTTAATTTTTTATAGTATTATATATGGTCTCTAATTGTTCTTTAATTTCAGAATATGGTTCAGACGCCATACAACCTTTATCGGTTAAATGATTAACTAATTCATCTTTTTTTAATTTATTTGGTCTATTATCACGTAAGTAATGAAGAAGATAATAAACAGTCTTATAATCGTAATTTAGCGCAGGATCCAAACATTGAATAAATGTTTTCCAATTCGTTCTTGAAACCATCTTCTTTTTGAAGAGTTGGTCCCTGCAATCATCTTTTTCATCTGGTTTTTTAAACGAATATGAACTTTTTATACCCAATCCAAAAAAATCTCTAAAATGTTTAGATGCAACCCCCGCAGAAGTATGTCTTGTACTTGCATCATCTGCACTAACCATATCTAAAGTATGATCTTTTAGTTCTATCTCAATAATACCTATCTGTGAATATTTGACAGTAAGTATGGTATCTATAGATGTTATAATCATAAATAGAATTTTGCGGTAAAAATATAAAAAGAACTAGTATATCACAAGATATTAAGCAATTTAAAAAAAAAATCAAGATTCTAACTCTTTAAGATAACCTTTAGTCTGCATCAGTGCTGCTTGGTGTCTTGTGTATGTGTATATGACATCACCTTTCTCATCACTCTGGACTTCCCAAGGCTTAACGATACAGAAAGTGCCTTCATAAGCTGAAACTGATCTTCTTAATTTTCCAGGAACACGGCATACCCTTATTTTTTTATCAGAACATATGACTCTTGTCTTTCCAAAACCAAGTCTCTGATCGACCACACCAAGAAGTTCACCTGTCCTTGGCAATCTAAGTCTTATTGGCTGAGTTGGATCAAATGTTTTATTTTTTTTGAAATTTTTTGGTTTTTTCTTCTTGAAGTTTGTTGTTATAATATCATCTCCGTAAATAATTTATTATTCACATCTTAATAAATGTGTTGTCCTTTTTAATTCTTTCCCATCATTTATACCATAATGCGAAAATGATTCCTTATGATCTGTTATATCAAATTTAGAGACAATCTCTTTGGATAATTTTCTTGCAAATTTTAATGAGCTTAAATATATATTTATCATTCCTTGTTTATTTTCTGTCTTTGTTATGAAAATGCTATCATTTTCTTTTTCAGTTTCAGCTATTCGTTTTTCAATATAAGACTTGAGTTTTTGCACATTTTTATCTGATCCTCTAAGTTGCACTGTTGATTCATAATAACCACCTGCTTTTCTTGAACAGACAGGGCAGCACTGCGGAGTTATTATTGCGGCGACATCTTTTTCATATTTGATCTCATCAAACTCTGTGATTATTGCTTTTACCGGTATTGAAACTTTGCGTTCAATCGAGTATCCCGAGGGCAGTGTTATATCTAATTTCTGTTTCTTTTTTAATTTTGAATCAGAAATTAT
>WTCB01000127.1 GCA_013138765.1 Candidatus Nanohaloarchaea archaeon | reverse complement strand
ATGAAAACAAATTAATGTTGTTGTGTGTCATTCATTTCATTCTAAACATAGACTTAGTGACGCAGACCATCCATTTGAAATGCAGGATCAGATGGATAAAAACAAGCAGACCCATAATGAGACCGCTCATATCATGCAATGTCGAGATGTTATGTACATGCAATACTTGGTATGCCGAAACACCTATTATCTTTATTATTCCTGGCCATTTGATGATCCCGGTAATAAAACAGATAAAAAAGGATATTGCCAATCCGACATCTATCAAATAATTTAATGATGTTGTTCTATTCATTTTCTACACCTTGTTGTTTAATCTCTTCAGCCATATCTTTGATGAGTGCGGGTGAGAATGCATATTCATCTCTTAAATCTTCTAAAACCGAATCGACTGTATACTGTCCATTTAATTTAAATTCAGTTATTATCCTTGTCAAAAGAGTTTCAGGATCAATTTCCCACAGGTCTGCGACTTCTTGTACTGTCAAGAATTTTATATCTTTGCCTTCTATTTCAACTGAATGTTCATCATCATGTTCGTGTTCTGCAGTGCATCCGCTGACTGCGGCCAAAATAAATAGACTTACCAACAATATTATTTTTTTCATTTTATTTGCATCCTGACTGATTTTTTTATTTCAATCTATAATACCCTATAGTTGAAACTATATATATTGTTTTCTGAAACTATCAAAATCATATTAAATCTGGCGGCATAAACAATTTTTCATAAAATGTCATGTCAAGCCAGACCTAAAAGGATGATTGTCCCTAAGATAAGCATTATGATTCCCGCAACTAAGTGTAATTTTCTTATATTTTCATCTTTCCATTTTGTTGCATTTTCAATATTTGTATATCCTAAATAAATAAGTAGTGTTATGATTATCAATGGCAGGATAAAAAATAGGTTATACAGCAATAATATAGGTATTGCGGCCATCTGTGTCGTCCGTTCAGCAAGAAGTCCAAGGATCAATATATATGGTCCTCCTGTGCATGGCAGTTCAAACAGGCAGACAACAAAACCAGAAAGGAACGCACCTGCAGGGGTTGTGATTTTTCCAAGTATATTTTTTAGGGCAGGTCTCCATCTTCGCGGCATCTCCATAACAAAACCGCCTGCACCATACCATAAATAATCCTTTATGTTTACAAGTCCTATAAGGATTGCCAGATAACCGATGACCTGATAGAACCAGTAAGATATGCCCGTTATCTGCAATGCGGAGAAAAGACCCAATCCAAAAAGAAAATAAGCAATATATATAGATATTGTAAAAGCAAATCCCGCTTTAAGCGCTTTCTTTCTGTTTCCTGTGGTCAATAGGGCACCCAGCAAGAGAAGCAATACTGCAATTGCACAAGGATTTATGGAATCTACAATCGCTGCACCGATCACTGTGACAATTGAAAGTGTTTTTAATTTTTCCAAAGGTGATGTTGCATCAATTATACCTGTTGCATTTATATCTTCTGATTGTGGACATTGTGCTGATGGATTATCATTTATTTCATTTTCAAGATTTTTTATGATTGGTGTGTCTCCGATCAGGTATTTATCAGAGATAAAAATTACAGGGATACCTCTTTGTTTATTTGGGATATTGTAGATATCAAAATAATCTGTCAGGATCAAAGCATTTGTTCTGTTATTATATATTTCAAATTTGTGTATGGCTATATCTGGATATTCAACTTCGAGCTGATTGATGAACAAGTCAACTTTTGCACAGTGTGAACAGCCATCTCCATAAAACAGATAGATGCATGTAGACTCTTCTGCATTGGCTATGTGCGGACTGATGAATATGATAAAAACCATTAAAAACAAAAATGTATATTTATTCATATTTTTCAACCATTAATAATATATTTAACTCCGTACATGATAAGGATACCGATTATAAAAACTGAAAAATTAAGCAATGATTTTTTTATGGCGTCATCTTTCTTAATCTCTGGTATCAAGTCTGATGCAGATATATATATGAAACCGCCTGCTGCAAATGGCAAGAGAATCAGTAAAGAAAATTCAATGTAGCTGGAAAGATAATAACCAAATATACCGCCCAATACTGATGTAAGTGCCGTCATGAAATTAAATGCCAATGCTTTGCTCTTTTTAAATCCTCCATAGATGAGGACACCAAAATCTCCGATCTCTTGCGGGATTTCATGTAGTATGATGGCGAATGTTGTAATGATTCCTAAATGTATGTCTGTGATGAAACTGGCAGCAATTATCAATCCGTCAATGAAATTATGTGCGGCATCACCTAAAAGGTTCATGTACGCAAATGTATGTACTTTACATTTATGTTTATGGCAATGGTGCCAATGAAGTATTTTTTCAATCATGAAGAAAAATATAAAACCAACTAACACATAGCCGCAGACATCATATATTGCAATGCTTTGTGCAGCCTCAGGAATAAGGTGCAGGAATGCACCGCCCATCAACGCTCCTGCAGATAATGCAACTAGATAAGATAAAATTTTTTCAATTAATTTATCTTTCATTGAAAGTGTAACGATGCCTATTAATGATAGGAGACTCACAAAAAAATTACTTAGTATGATCCATAATAAAATACTCATTGACTCACCAATTTTATCTATGATTTTATTTTTAGGTCTATAATATATATCTTTATTGATTTTTTAAATTATAATATTTTTTTGATATACAATACATATTAATACGATATATATATATCGTTAGAAATCTATATAGGCATATTTAGCGAAACATTTATATAGTTTGTTATGCATAATGATGCATTATGGTGAGGCCTAGAAAGATTAGATCTGTGGATTTTGAACCGGAAGTGACTTATTTTAAACCTCAGGCTGTACCTTTAAGTCAGATTGAAGAAGTTGAATTGACATTTGATGAATTAGAGACTTTACGGTTATCACATCTAAAAAGATTAGGCCAGACGGATGCAGCCACAATGATGGGGGTGCATCAATCAACTTTTCAAAGAACATTGGCTCGGGCAAGAGAAAAGATAACTGATGCTCTGGTCAATGGCAAAGCAATAAAGATTCAAGGGGGTGACTATAAGATGCCAAATAGAGATGGAACTGGACCTATGGGCCAAGGGGTTGGACTTGGACAGGGTCGTGGAAGAGGACGTATGAATGACTCTTTTTCAACAGGATTAGGCAGTATCTGCAGATGTCCAAAATGCGGATATGAACAGCCGCACATAAGAGGACAGCCATGCAATCGGATTAGATGTCCTGAATGTAATGGTCTGATGACAAGAAAAGAATAATTTAAAAAAAGGTAAGGGGCATGAAAGAAAAAATAGCAAAAATATCAGTATTTGCTAATTTGATTTTAGCTGTCGGTAAAATCTTGGTGGGAATCATCACTAACTCTTCTGCTATTTTAGCCGAAGGCATTCATTCTGGTATGGATGTTTTCTCATCAGGAATCAGTTTTATTGGGATACGGATGTCCAAAAAACCTAAAGACAAAGAACATCCGTATGGTCATTATAAATTTGAAGTTTTAACCGGGTTGATCATTACTTTAATCTTATTTATGACAGGGATTGGAATTATTTATGGATCATACAAAAGTTTTCTTGATCCAACACAGATTATGATCACTTATCTCGCTTTAGGTATTATGTTATTCTCAGCTATCGTAAATGAAATTATGGCAAGGTTGAAGATACATTATGGCAAAAGCGAAAATTCATTAAGTCTTCTTTCAGATGGTTATCATTCAAGGATAGATGTATATGCCTCATTGGCAGTGCTTATTGGATTGGTTCTGTCTAAATATTGGATTTATGTGGATAGTATTTTAGCATTTTTGATAGGGTTGTATATAATTAAAGAATCTTTTTCATTAGGGAAAGAAGCAACTGATTCATTGCTTGATGTTTCAGCAGGGGATGATATAGAACTGGAGATAAGACAGATTGTCAAAGATGAGGGTATTGAATTATCCAGTTTAAAAACTCAAAAGAAAGGGTCTGCAGTAACTGCAAATATTGAGATAAAACTGCCTGACAGATTAACTGTAGGGGCAGCGACAGACAAGTCCAATAGATTACGTGATGAATTGATAAAAAGGGTTGATATTTTAGAATATATCGCGATTCAGATAAAAAGTTATGAGATATCATCAGGTTTTTATAGGTCTTATTTTGGACGTGGGTTCAGATGGAATAGACAAGGAAAATCTCAAGAAGAAATAAAGATCACTGGACGTTTAGGTTCTGGAGGAACATGTATATGTCCTAGATGCGGACATGAACAGCCGCACATAAGAGGACAGCCATGCAATCAGACCAGATGTCCAAAATGCGACACTTTGTTGACAAGAAAAGAATAGGTAAGGTACATATATTTACAGGTGATAAGATATGAAATTAGCGATAAGTGCAGAAGACAATACAATTGAGAGTCTGATTGATCAACGTTTTGGTAGGTGTAAATATTTTTTGATTGTTGAATTAGAGAATGATGAGATGAAAGATGTTACAGCTATAGAGAATGAAGGTGCCTTACAGGGGCATGGTGCAGGGATTAAAGCATCACAGCAGTTAGGTGATCTGGATGTTGATGTTATTATTACCGGCAATCTCGGTCCTAATTCTACTGCAGTCCTTAAACAATTAGGGATAAGGGCAGTTCATGCTTCAGGGATCGCAGAGGATGCAGTAACCAAGTTCATAAAAGGTGAATTAGAACAAATAGATAAAATAGCGCAGCCACATTCAAGAACGGATGATATTGCAGAAACAGAAAGTGAAAGAATATTTTTTCCTTTACTAGACGACAATGGACTTGATTCAAAGATAAGCCAGCATTTTGGTCATGCTCCATTTTTTGGATTATATGATGTTAAAAAGAAGGAATTGAGGATAATTGAAAATAATCTTAATCATACAGACCCGGATAAATCCCCGATTGATCAGATTCAGGAAGCCGTAGACCCAACTACAATATTCGCAAGAGGAATAGGAGGTCGAGCAATTGAGATAATTGCTCAGAAAGGTCTATCTTTGAAGACTGGAGATTATACGACCCTAAAAGATGC
>WTCB01000080.1 GCA_013138765.1 Candidatus Nanohaloarchaea archaeon | reverse complement strand
GAACCCGACTTCATAACCGATAGTGACAGAGTTCAATTTATAACAAGAATAAAGATACATCCCGAATTCAAAGAGGCCAAATTAGGGGTCCGAGCTGGGGTCCAAGCGGGGGTCCAAGCTGAGCTTATAGAGACTGATAAAAATATTCTAAAATATCTTAAAACCTCAATAGTATCAAAAAAAGAGATATCCAATTTTTTAGGTTATAAATCAATAACTAGAAATGTAAGAGAGTCACTTAAGCGTTTATTGAAATACAATTTAATCGAATTAACAATTCCAAATAAACCAAAACACCCAAACCAAAAATATAAGATTACTAAAAAAGGACTTAATCAACTAAAATTTAATTAGTCGTATATAATAACAGGGTTTTAATTATGGCTTTACTGACAAAATCAAAATACATGAACGGATTGCAATGCCCGCGCCTTTTATGGTTCGCGCACAAGAAACAATTGCCTGAGATATCAGTCTCAGACCTGCACAGGTTCAGCCAGGGCCACGATTTTGAAGAATATGTGAAACCATTATTTCCGGACGGTGTAGACTTAAGCGACATGGGCTTCAAAGAAAACATAGACAAGACAAAAGAATTGATTGAAGAGAAAAAGACAATTTTTGAGGCAGGAGTGATGGTCGATAATCTGTTCATCCGCGCAGACATCCTAAAACCCACAGATACGGGCTGGGACTTATATGAGATAAAGTCAACAACCAAAGTGAAACCGCAGCACATCCCAGACCTAGCATTCCAGAAATATGTTTTGGAGAAAGCAGGATTAAAAGTAAACAGATGTTTCCTGATACACCTGAACAACGAATATGTAAAAGATGGCGATATAGATGCAAAAGGCCTTATCTTGCAAGAAGAAGTGACAGATGATGTAAACAAGATTGATGACATTAAGACTAATGCCAAAGAATTTCACAGGATACTGGATATGGATACTCCTCCGGAGTCCTGCATCTCAATCGACTGCAACAGACCATACTCTTGCCCCCTGAAACCCGACTGCTGGAAAACTCTTCCCGAGAACAACGTACTGCAATTGACCAACTGGCGCGTATACTGGCAACTGTTGGATGCCGGGATCAAAGACATAAAAGACGTGCCTTCTGGAACAAAGCTGACAGAGAAAGACGAGATACTGATAACTGCTGTCAACAATGGTGGTCCTGTAGTGATCAAAGACCAGATAAGGACATTCCTTGACTCTCTGAACTATCCTCTCTACCATTTCGATTTCGAGACATTTGACACAGCAGTGCCAATCTTTGATCAATCAAGACCTTATCAGAAGATGGCGTTCCAGTATTCTCTGCACATCGAGGCTGAAGACGGAACGACCGAGCACAAAGGATTCCTAGCTGATGGTGGCTGTGATCCAAGACCCGCACTTCTAGAGCAGATGAAGACCGACCTTGAAGGCACAGGTGATATAATAGTCTTTAACAGATCTTTTGAATTAAGTGTGATGCGCAAGCTGGCTGAAGATTTCCCGGCGCACAAGACCTGGCTTGAATCTGCAATGGCCCGTGTGGTTGACCTTGCCGACCCATTCAGGAGCTTCTACTACTACAGCCCTTCCCAGAAAGGTTCATATTCAATAAAGAAAGTTTTGCCTGCAATCACAGGGAAAAGCTATTCAGGGATGGACATAAGCAATGGCGCAGATGCAAGTGTCCTGTATTTCTTGACCCATATCCGGCCTAATTCAAATAATGGTGGCTTGCCGCCTAAAGACAAAGTCCGAAAGGATCTGATCACCTACTGCTGCCTTGACACCGAAGGCATGGTCTGGATAATTGATGGATTGAAGAAGCTGGTGGGTTAGGTAAGCTGTGTCTAAGATCAAGATCTTTATTGCATCATGAACTAAAAACCGTTCATATGAACTAAAAACAGTTCAATGTTATTTTTTGGAATCATTCATGAGTTTGGTTGTCCTCTGGGGTTGACTTCAATCCAGACCCGCTTTATAAACCCCTCAGTCAACTATATAAGTGTATCCGAACAATATTCATATAACAAAAAAGAGTATCTCCTATGCTTGTTTAAGGTGGTTTTTAAAAAAAATAAAGTATTTTAAGGCAATTCTGGCATAATCTTATTGAAAAGATGAAATATATACCTCTGCCGAACTTGTTTTTTAGATATGATAGATCCTGTTGCAATTAGCAAAAGATATTGACTTTTATTGATGTGGAACTGATGGAAACAAACAATACTGACAAGATAAAAAAGGAATATAGCGCAGACCAGATAAAAGTTCTTGAAGGTCTTGAGGCCGTAAGGAAACGTCCTGGCATGTACATAGGTGACACAGGCAATCGAGGTCTTCATCATTTAGTCTATGAGATTATAGACAATTCTATTGACGAGTCTTTAGCTGGATATTGTAAGAACGTAAATGTCACAGTGCACAAAGACGGCACAGTCTCTGTCAAAGATGACGGTCGAGGAATTCCGGTCGACATCATGCCTGAACACGGAAAGCCTGCAGTCGAGATAGTATTGACAAAACTGCACGCAGGCGGTAAGTTTGACAAAGATTCATATAAAGTATCAGGCGGACTTCATGGTGTAGGCATCTCAGTAGTGAATGCGCTTTCAGAAAGACTTGAAGTGACAGTAAGACGAAACGGCAAGCTGTACAACCAGAAATACCGAAGGGGGGATCCTATATCAGACCTTGGGATCATAGGTAAAAGCGACTCGACCGGTACAGAACTGACCTTCCTGCCCGACAATGAAATATTCCCGGAGATAGTATTTGATTCTGACATCCTGAAAGGCAGGATCAAAGAGCTCGCATACCTGAACAAGGGCATAAAGATAATATTTAAAGACGAGAGAACCGATGAGGAGATAACATACCAGTTTGAGGGCGGTATCATGTTACTTGTCGAAGAATTGAACGAGGCAAGGACAACATTGCATGATAACGTAATTTACCTTACAAAGACCGATAATGATGTTGATGTAGAGATTGCGATGCAGTATACTGATGCATATTCAGAGACCATCCTGTCTTTTGTGAACAGCATAAACACGATTGAGGGCGGAACTCATTTAAGCGGCCTAAAGTCCGCACTGTCAAAAGTCACAAACAGCTACATAAAGAGAAACAAGATTACAAAAGAAGAAGTAACCTTGACCGGCGCAGATTTCCGTGAAGGCCTGACTGCAGTAGTATCAATCAAGGTTCCTGAACCGCAGTTTGAAGGCCAGACAAAGACAAAGCTGGGTAACAGTGAAGTCAAGGGCATTGTAGAATCGATCGTATCATCAACATTGTCTGAATTCTATGAAGAGAACCCGACAACTGCAAAACTGATATGCGATAAGATCCTGTCTGCATCGAAGGCGCGTCTTGCCGCACAGAAAGCGCGGGATCTGGTAAGGCGTAAGTCAGCATTATTTTCAAGCAGCCTGCCGGGGAAGCTGGCCGACTGCGCAGAGAAGGACGCATCCAAGTGCGAGCTTTACATCGTGGAGGGAGATTCAGCTGGCGGAAGTGCCAAACAGGGTCGGTCAAGGCATAATCAGGCAATCCTGCCTTTGAAAGGTAAAATCTTGAACGTCGAGAAGGCAGGCATGGCAAAGATGTTCAAGAGCGAGGAGATAACAAACCTGATAACTGCAATCGGCACAGGTGTAGGTGACCAGTTTGACTCCTCGAAATTAAGATATCATAAAGTGATAATAATGACGGATGCAGATGTGGACGGAGCACACATAAGCACGCTTATCCTGACCTTCTTCTACCGTCACATGATAGATCTTGTGGAGGAAGGCAACATCTATCTTGCGATGCCACCTCTTTACAAGATACAGTCCGGAAAGACAATCACTTATGCTTATACTGACAAGGAAAAAGAAGATATATTAAGTTCTGATGAAGTAAGGTCAAATGCAAAGATCCAAAGATACAAAGGTCTTGGTGAGATGAACCCTGACCAGCTTTGGGAGACGACGATGGACCCTGAGACCCGGTCACTGAAAAAGATATCAATTACAGATGTGATTGAGGCAGATAAGACATTTACAGTCCTTATGGGCGACAATGTAGAGCCTAGGCGAAAGTTCATAGAGGACCATGCCGGCGAAGTCAAGAATTTAGATGTATGATTATAGAAGCGTGAACTTATATGGATAATGACGAGAAGACTCAAGAAGAGAACAAGAACATAATACATGTATCTCTTGAAAAGGAAATGAAAAGGTCTTACTTAGATTATTCTATGAGTGTCATTGTCGGTCGTGCACTTCCTGACGTCAGAGACGGTCTTAAACCGGTCCACAGACGAGTCCTTTTCGCAATGTACGACACAGGTCTTCTATCGAACAAACCGTACAGAAAGAGTGCAAGGCTGGTGGGTGAAGTCTTAGGTAAATATCACCCTCACGGTGACACGGCAGTATATGACACCATCGTTCGTATGGCTCAGGATTTCTCATATAATCATACTCTGGTTGACGGTCACGGTAATTTCGGTTCCGTTGACGGTGACTCAGCTGCCGCAATGCGATATACTGAGATCCGTATGTCAAAGATATCTGAGGAATTATTACGTGACATAAACAAGGAGACAGTCAATTTCAAACCAAATTTTGATGATTCATTGAAAGAACCATGTGTACTTCCGTCAGTCGTACCTAATCTACTTTTGAACGGTTCAGAAGGTATAGCGGTCGGTATGGCAACCAAGATGCCACCTCATAACTTACGGGAGGTGTGCAACGCAGTCATCATGCAGATGGATAACCCAGATGTGCCAATTACAGATTTGACCGATGTATTACTGGGTCCTGATTTTCCGACAGGTGGGTTGATGTATGGCAAGACAGGTATTATGTCAGCTTACAAGACAGGCCGTGGTAAGATAAAGTTACGGGCCCGTGCTGTGGCCGAAGGCGACCCGGACTCAAAAGAGAGAATCATAATTACAGAATTGCCGTACCAGGTGAACAAGGCCAACCTGATAAAAAAGATTGCAGGTCTGGTATCAGATAAAGTGGTCGAGGGCATTAGGGATATTAGGGATGAATCGGACCGAGATGGTATGCGCGTCGTCATCGAACTTTCAAAAGCTGCAAATTCACAGGTGGTATTGAATCAGTTGTTCAGGCACACTGACATGGAGATAACTTACGGGATTATAAATCTGGCATTAGTCGACAATAGGCCGCGAGTATTGGCATTGAATGAGATCATCGCACATTTTATTGATCATAGAATAAAGGTCATCACTCGTCGAACCGAATTTGAGCTGCGGAAAGCTGAGGCCCGGGCACACATATTGGAAGGTCTTCGGATCGCACTGACAAACATTGACGACATCGTGACCTTGATCAAGTCCTCAAAATCCAAAGAAGACGCTAAAGAGCGTCTTATTGAAAAATATTCATTTTCTGAACTTCAGGCAGATGCAATCCTTGCCATGCGTCTTTCAACTCTTACTGGTCTAGAACGTGAAAAGATTGACGAGGAATACAACGAATTACTTAAATTGATAGCACGCCTTAAAGAGATTTTAGAGTCTCGTGAGGAGATCATGAGGATAATCAAGAATGACCTTATCGACATCAAGGAAAGATACGGTCACGACAGGCTGACCGAGATCGCTTTAGGTGGCGACATCGACATGATCGAAGATGAGGACCTTATACCGCGCGAGGAGATGGTCGTGACGATCACTGAGGCAGGCTACATAAAACGAGTGAAGCAGGATGAGTACAAGGCGCAGCGCCGTGGCGGCAAGGGTGTCATCGGCATGACGACCAAAGAGGAAGACTCAGTCGCAGACATGTTCACTGCATGCACACACGATTATCTGCTGTTCTTTTCCGACAAGGGTCAGATCAGGTGGAGAAAAGTATATGAACTTCCTGAAGGCGGACGATATTCCAAGGGCCGGTCAATAGTCAATGTATTAGATTTAAAAGACGGTGAAGAGATAAGATCTGTCCTGCCGTCAAACGAGCTTGACGACAAGCATTACATAGTCATGGTCTCAAGAAACGGCGTCATCAAGAAGACTTCTGCAGCACTTTTCGCAAAACCAAGAAAGGGTGGAATCCGCGCTTTGACCTTGCGCGACGGTGACGACCTGGTATCTGTAAGTATTACTGATGGTACAAAAGACATATTTATCGGTAGTTATAATGGTAAGGCTATCCATTTCAACGAGAACGAGATCAGACCAATGGGCCGTACCGCAGCCGGTGTGCGGGGCATCAAACTTAATCCTGGCGACTATGTCATAGGCATGGCAATCGCAGATTCTGACGGGTGTATCTTGACGATATCTGAGAAAGGGTACGGTAAGAGGACTAAAGTTTCTGAGTATCGTGAGACCAAGCGTGGCGGTAAAGGTGTGCGCAACCTGCTTGTCACCGACAAGACAGGTAATGTTATGGCTGTGCGCTCTGTAGTTGAGACAGATGAGCTCATGCTGACAAGCGCA
>WTCB01000043.1 GCA_013138765.1 Candidatus Nanohaloarchaea archaeon | reverse complement strand
AGGATAGCAATTAAAAATGAAAATAAGATGACAGAAGGTATACTTCTACCGAATGCAGAAGATAGTGCAAGTGATATAATCACTCTAAAGCTTGACAATGGCTACAATATAGGCATTAAGATTACAGAATCCATAACCCTCGAAAAATCAAAAACCAGCACTGCAGATGACTTGATCTCTGAAGAGAACTACGAGCTCGGGAAAAAAAGAGACATAAAAACAATAGTATTTGACAAGAAAAAGCCAAAGGCAGCCTTGATAGCGACAGGCGGCACAATATCCTCCCGAGTGGACTACAAGACAGGAGCAGTCTATATGCTTATGGAACCAGAAGAGATCCTTACGACAACACCCGAACTGAAAAATATAATCAATCTTGCATCAATCCTTTCCCCGTTTAAGATTGCAAGCGAGGACATGACACCTTCCGAATGGCAGGATATTGCAAAGCTTGTAGCAAAAGAATTAAATGATGGTGCTGAAGGCGTTATTGTAACTCACGGCACCGATACCTTGCACTACACTGCAGCAGCGCTCTCGTTCATGCTGCCTAACCTAAAAAAACCAGTAGCATTGGTAGGTGCCCAAAGATCCCCGGACCGCGCAAGTTTTGATGGTGCAATGAACCTTGTATGTGCAGCAAGATACATAACAGGCGACATTGCAGAAGTTGCAGTTGTGATGCATGCAACGATGGATGATGATTACTGTCTAATCAATAGAGGAACAAAAGTAAGAAAGATGCACACCTCAAGACGTGACGCATTCCGACCAATAAATACACTACCGATTGGCACAATATATGCTTGCGGAAAACTGGACATAATAAATAACGATTACAGGACGCGAGACAATAAACAAAAGACTGTAGCGGATACAAGGTTTGAGAAAAAGATTGCAATGATAAACATATATCCAGGGATTGATCCAGAAATCCTAGACTGGCACATAGACAAGGGCTACAAAGGCATAGTATTGAACACGACAGCATTAGGTCATGTGCCTATGGATACATTAGACAAGGACCTATCCTGGAAAAAAGTACTGATGCGCGCACGAGACAAAAACCTAACCATAATAAGCGCATCCCAGACACTTTACGGGACTACACACGCACACGTCTATAGATGTGCGGTCGAGATGGAAAAATTAGGTGTCATATTTGCAAAAGACATGCTTCCTGAGACTGCTTACGTCAAATTAGGTTGCATCTTGGGCAGAACAAAAGACAAAGAAAAGATAAAAGAGTTAATGCTCACCAATCTGGCAGGTGAATTTTCAGAAAAAATAGTGCCAAAATCATTTTTATACTGATGATTTAGTATAAAACATACCATTAAGTTTTTATAGATGTACATCCCATTATAATCAAACGTTTTTTAAAACCCTGGATTTGATGGGGGGAAAATTATCATTCTATACACATCCCTCATCGTCCACCCCCTAAAAAAATATAGTTCTTAAAACTTAATTTAATCAATTTATCCTTTTTGACCAAACAATATTTATAATATCTACGACCTAAATGTGTCTATGGATAAACTGATAATAAAAGCAAGAGCTATAACACTTAAAGAGCTAGGTGATGATACTTTTTATGGCATGCCTTATGCAGAACGCATAAAAGAAAAAGCTATATTTATTTCTGATAAGTTAGGTGCACAAAAAACAGCAGTAACCTTGGCTGCATATCTTCATGCACTCTCAAAAAATGAGAGACCAACATCTTCCATTGAAAGTTCAGATAAAGCATCCATTGTACTCAAAAAGATAGGTTGTCCTGAATCCTTAAGAATTCAAATTATAAAAATAATAATATTGAGCGACTCAAAAAACTGGGACACCTCAAAAAGACCAAAATCAATAGAAGAAAAGATATTTTATGACGCAAAAGTTTCAGAAGATATATCTTCAATTGGTATACTAAAACATTTGATGCAATTAAAAGAACAAAATCTAAAAAATTCAGGTCTAATAGATTCCATAGATGATTTCATAAAAGAAAAATATGGATCACTTTTTTTTGAAAAGACAAAAAACATGATAGAATATGATTATCGGTTAGTTTCAGAATTTGTAAACAATGCAAAAAAACAAGGGGATGTCTTATAGATGGAATCAGTCATTGCATCATACGTAACTAATGCCTTGGCAGAACAGCCAGATATCTTGGCGCACACAAATCGTGTAGTAAATTACTGTAAAATTATAGGCAAGACTGAAAAAGTCAATATGGACATCCTAATGATGTCTGCCTGGCTTCATGACATATGCTGGTCAAATCAAGAGATAAACCCTGAAACCATAAAGACGCACGCACAAGAATCATCAATCATGGCAAAAGAGATTCTTGAAAAGATTAACATGTCAGACAATGTAGTTGAAAAGGTATCATCAGCAATTGCCAGTCACGAACAACTGAATGAAAATCCGTCAAATGAGATGCGCATCCTATTTGAGGCAGATCACCTGGACCGTCTTGGTGCAATCGGCATCTCGCGTATATTTTCTACCTACGGCGTAAAGGCAGGTCTTGAAATTATAAACAAACGAATACTGCCTTTTATGGAAACATGGTTCGTGACAAAGAAAGGTTTTGACCTTGCACGGGAAAAGATACATTTTTTAAACATGTTTGCAGACAATTATAATGATGAGTTGATAAGGGTACAAAAAAGCTGATGTTTATGGACATAGATTACAAAAAGATAGGATTCAAGTGCGGTCTAGAGATTCATCAGGCACTGGACACAGGCAAACTATTCTGTAACTGTTCAAGTGCCCTTGATGAAAACAAAGAATTTTCAGAGATAAAACGTCACTTAAGGCCTGTTGCAGGCGAGACCGGAACAGTTGATGCCTCAGCACGTTTTGAATCTTTAAGAAAACGTAATTTTATCTACCATGCCTTTAAAGACGAGGCCTGCCTTGTAGAGATGGATGCCGAACCGCCGCATAACATAAATGAAACTGCTAAAAAGACAGCACTGCTTTTTGCAATGCTTCTTGGTATGGACATACCTGAAGAGATCCACGTGATGCGAAAGACAGTAACAGATGGTTCTGCAACAAGCGGTTTTCAAAGAACTGCTCTTGTGGCCACAGGAAATGATAGATCATGCATTGAGACATCAAAAGGAAAGATATACTTTGAAAACATGTCTCTTGAAGAAGATGCAGGAAAGATAATCAAAAAAGAAGGAAACAGAACAACACATTATTCTTTGAGTCGTTTAGGAATTCCGCTGATTGAGATCAGTACATCTCCTGACATAAAAGATGCAGACCACGTAAAAGAGACGGCAGCAAAAATAGGAAGTCTGTTAAGGGCATTCCCTGAAACAAAAAGAGGTATCGGAACAATAAGGCAGGACATAAACATATCAATTTTTGGTGGCATAAGGACAGAAGTAAAAGGTTGGCAAGACTTGTCCCGTATAACGCTCATAACTGAAAATGAAGTAAAACGTCACCTTTTCCTGATAAATCTAAAATCCGAGCTGGAAGAAAAAAACATTAAAAAAATAGATATCAGACCAATTGAAGTGACAGACATTTTCGTGAACACAAAATCAAGACTGATATCCGATCTTATCAGACGAAATGCAATAGTTATTGCAATAAAGATACCGGGATTCAATGGTATCTTAAAACGCGAAGTATGTCCAAAAAAGACATTCGGCCGCGAACTTTCAGAATATGCAAAAGCATTTGGTGCAAATGGTATGGTGCATACTGATGAAGACCTTTCAAAATATAAATTGGTCCACGAATTCAATATTCTAAAAGAAAAACTTGATGCAAAAGATGATGATCTCATACTTATGATCGCCGAGTCAAAGACAATAGCTGAGCAATCAATTGATGCAGTCATAAAACGCACAAGATACTGTCTTGAAGGCGTACCTGCCGAGACAAGAATCCCAAACCATGTCGATGCAACCTCAAGCTATGCAAGACCGTTATCTGGTGCACACAGGATGTATCCTGAGACAGATGTTGCGACAATGAAGATAACAGATGAATACCTGACTGAAATAAAAAAAGACATGCCCGAAACACTTGAATCAAAAAGAAAACGATTTGAAAAAGACCTGAAACTAAATTCAGAGCTGGCATCAACCATCATCTCGTCGCCATATCTTACTCATTTTGAAACATTATCACAAAATCACAAAGATGTTGATGCAAAAGATATAGCTAACTTTTTCATAAACACGCTTTCTGATCTAAAAAAACGAGAGAATATAGATATCACTTCCTTATCTTTAGACAATTTTGAAGACATATTCAAAAACATATCTTGCGGAAAACTCTTGAAAGATACAATCCCTCAATTTGTAAAGATAAAAGTCAAGCACCCAGAACTTTTTGCAGACGAGATAATGACAAACTATGATCTTGCACCGTTAAGTGAATCCGAAGTGACTAAAATAATAAGGCTGATTATTGAAGAAAACCAAAATGCACCGATGGGTGCAGTGATCGGAATGTCTATGTCTAAACTTAAAGGTCGTTTTGATAGCAAGAAGATAGCTAAAATAGTAAGTGCAAATATAGGTAAAAATAAGAAAAAATAATATTTTAATCTAAAGTTTATTTACAAGTTTTTCAAAATCTTTTGCAATAGTTTTGCCTTTATCTGTTAAACTAACAAATTTAACTCTGCCTTTCTTATCAAAAGAGACCATCTCATCATTGTGGAGTGCTTCAAGAATCTTCATAGTGTGTGAATACGTGCAATCAACAATCTTTGCTACAGTCGATGCATAATTTTTACCATTCGCCTGTAATGCAATAAGTATCTGCACTGGTTTCATGTGCATAAATAATTCCGTCATATTGCCATTATTGTCTGTAATTTTAACCACCAGATGTTATACTATATTATTTTGTTCTACTGTTATTTATATGTTTAATGTTTATTTGAAGATATATAGTATGATATATCTGTTAAATTATATAAATGCCTATAAAAACACAATCAGTCAATATAACTTGTGTCTACTTTTTTAGTTGCTGCTTTAGCACGCGGTAAGGGTATTGGCGGTGGCAGCTTTATCTGATTGGATATTATGACTGCGGTGACCGATGCTTCAGAAAGTATTACGTTTATTATGTTTGCCGAGTCAGCAGGCTCCATCTTTTTTTCATTTTTCCATAACTCTAAAATTTGTTCGTATCTGTCACCATTATAGTATACTTTACCCGAAATATCAATTGTTCCTATCTCTATATCTTTATTTAAATATTTTGTCAGATATCTGAATTTTACAGAAAGACCGTAACTACCATCTGGCATTGTCTCTTTAGTGATTGCTATAATCTGGTTATTGCTTGAGATCTGTATTGGGCCAAATGGTTGTTTTTTCTTTTCCGAAGAGATCTTGTCAACTACAAGAGTGAGTATTTGTTTCATATAAAAGATAGTTCCCTAAACCTATTTAACTCTTTGCCTGAGTTTTATGCTTTTTTTCTTTTTTTGCCAGCTTATCCTTTTCAATCTCTCTTACGACAGCACCCATATCAAAATTGCCACGGCTACCAAGGTATCGGACAACTCTCTGCCTCGATTTTCCGTCAATCCACTTGTTTTCAACAAGATACCAGTATTCATGGCCTTTGATTATCTTTTTTCGGAGGAACATATCGATCAGATTATTTCATGGTATTTTAATATCATAAAAGCAAGGAATATTATTATCAGGATCATATAGATTATTTGTGCCTTTGTATTTATCGTAACCTTCAGCAATGATTTTTTTGTAACAGTTTTAGTATTTTTTTTAATAACTTTTTTCTGCACCTGTTTTGGTTTTGCTACCGCCGTCTTTTTGGCAGTCTTAGCCGCAGTTGTCTTCTTTTTAGTTGTTGTCTTTTTTGCTTTAGTCACCATCATAAAACACCGATATAATCTTCGTTAGTATTATTTGAATGCGGGTCATATATATAATAATTGGTGCCTAACCTACTTATTATTTCACATCCCCAATAAATATAAACACAATCATCCAATATATCTTCATGGAAGTCACTAAAGCCATTTTTGATCACGCCTTGAAAAAGATACGTCCTGATACAGATGAGGTAGTGTCAAACCAGATTATGTTTGATGACATACGTAAATTCATAAAAGAAAAGTTCAAGATTGAAGCACGGCTTATGGGCTCCGTTGCAAAAAACACATTCATTGCAGGCGACAAGGACCTTGACATATTCATATTTTTCCCTCCAACTACAAAAAAAGAAGTTCTTGAGACAAAAGGTCTGCTCATAGGAAAAAGCGTGTTCAAGAAATTTGGAGGCAATTATCAGGTAAGTTACGCCGAGCACCCATACACAAAAGGAAAGATTGGCATTTTTGATGTTGAGATAGTGCCTGCCTACAAGATAACATCAACTAAAAAACTCATGTCTGCCGTCGACCGCACACCGTTTCACACCAAATATGTATTAGATAACTTAAAAAACCCCGATGAAGTACGGCTTCTAAAAAAATTCATGAAAGCAATCGGTGTCTACGGATCAGACCTGAAGACAAATGGTTTCTCAGGATACTTATGCGAACTTTTAATACTTAGATGCAAGACATTCAACAATCTATTGAAACACGCACAAAAATGGAACTATCAGGAGATTATGGATTTAGAGAATGGTTATAAAAAATCAGAATACAAAGCCGCAAGGACTAAATTCAATGACCAGCCATTGATTTTCATAGACCCGACCGACAAGAACAGAAACGTTGCAGCCGTCCTCTCAATAGACAGGCTTGCACGATTTATCTATTTCGCAGGCAAATTCATAGACAGTCCGTCAATTGATTATTTTTTCCGGATAGAACAACCAAAAGATAAAAGGCAGATACTCAGGTCTGCAAAAGAGCGCGGCACATTCCACATTGCAATAACTTTCAAAAGACCGGACCTTATAGAAGACATACTTTATCCTCAATTACGGCGCTTCAGACGACGAATATCAGACTCCCTTGAGCACGATGGTTTTGTTATGATGTCCTCCTGGGAGTTCGGCAATGATGAGTGCGGTATAGCTTTTGAGCTATTGAACCAGACAGTCCCGAGATTTAGGACAATGACTGGCCCGCGCATCTTTGACCCTAAGAAGAACAGGGACAATTTTGAAGATAAGTACGAAGACATCTGGTTTGAGGGAGACCGCATGGTCGCAGAAGTAAGGCGCAAGCATTTTGACATAATGTCCATGCTCGGATCCTTCTTTGACGAAGATGCAAAAGCGCTCGCAGATAAGGGCGTGCCTAAGAATCTGGCGCAAGAGATTGCAAAGAACTATTCATTGGTCGAAGGAAAGGATATCCTGAAGATCAAAAGTGAAGAATTCTGGAATGGTCTGAGTAAAAGAATGTGAAATTGATAAAACGTCAGATTATATTTCTTTCTTCAAGAAACTTTTTGACAGTTTCAAATATCAGTTTATGTCCTTCTGTATTAGGGTGTAGACCATCTTCGAGTAATTGGTTCGGGTTTGATTTAGAGAAAAGTTCAAATATATCAATACATTCGACATTATTTTCAGAACATATTTTACTTATACTATTGTTGTATTGTTTGATATTTTCATTTTTATAATATATGTCAGTTTCCCAAGGGATAGGATTTGTCTTATTTTCCTGAACTGGATTAATATTTAAACATATAATTTTTGTAACGATCTTGTTTGGTATGTCTATAATTTTTTGAATATTTTTCTCAAAGCTCTTTATGGGTATCCAATTATCATCTTTACTTTTTATGAAAGCAGAATCATTAATGCCTATTGCAAATAATATTATATTTTCCTCATTTTTAGAAAGTCTTGATTTTGTTTCTATATCTAATCTTGCAGCGATATTCTCTGAAGTATTTCCTGAGATACCAAGATTATATATTGTGCAATCATAATCTTTATAGTCTGTTAGATTTATGTTTTTTTCATATACAAAATTTTTCAGTCTGTCAACCCAGCCACCACGAGAGTCCCATGCGCCCCAGGCGATACTATCTCCAAAGACAAGTATGTGTGTCATATACTATTATTGGTCTGAATTCTTTTTATCTTTTTAAAATAAACCTTATCTCCTCTAAAAACACAACATTTATATAACTATAACACACTATAGTAT
>WTCB01000034.1 GCA_013138765.1 Candidatus Nanohaloarchaea archaeon | reverse complement strand
ATTCAATATCTTTATTTGCATAGATACCTCTTTCTGATTCAGCAGAAAGAGATAGCAGATAATGGTTAAGGCATGTATCGCAATCAGATGTATACTCCGGAATTGAAACATTGAATTGGACATCGATTAATTTGCCGACATCCAACACATCTATAACTCTGGGACTTATATCTATCCACGCAGGATTTATGCCCTCAATAGTTACCTTTATATCCTCAATTGTAACCTGTCCTGTATTTTTTAACATTGCACTAAATGAAGCGTTCATGCCTGGTTTCAACATAAATAAATCTTTCTCCAGAACAATCTCAAATGCTTCTGTTTTATATGTCTCAAAAGAAAATATTGATTTCACAGGTACATATGGCTCCTTCATTGCTTCAAATGTTGCTTTAAAATCCCCGACAATCTTAGACACTTTAACATCAACTGTAAAGATACCATCCGCATCAGTTATTATTGTACCCGAATTACCGCCATATTCATATCTTATGGTCACTCCATTGACAGCAGCCCCATCAGCACCATAAGCAATGCCGCTCAATATCACATTTTCTCCGATATATACTCTTTCTTTGATCTCATCCATCTCAATGGAGAGTGCATCACGAGTCCCTACTGCAAATGCAGAGAATGCATCAGTGCTGAATACTATCTTGTTTGAATGATAATCAGACATAGAAGATATGTCAACCCATCCGCCAGAACAGGTTCTCAATTTAAGATCCCAGCCATCGCAACGCAGAACAGAATTATTTATGTCTGATTTAACATTATATAACGAAACTTTAGCATCTTCAAAAGGCAAAAGAAACTCTACTGCAAAAATCTTTTGGATCTCTTTAAACCCGTCAATCTTGATGTTGCCTGGATTATCATACCGTATTATATTTTCAATCGAACCAGTATTTGATTCGCCTGGAAGTTCCACACCATTGACCTCTACAGAAACCTCATCGATATCCATCGTCATATCATATGTCCCTGGATATAATAGTGTATCACATACTCCATAAGGATCAGTGATGCATTCATCATATGTTGCGCCACCGCTCATTTTGATCAGTACTATCTTTGCATCCGCTATCGGTTGATCTTTAGCATTTTTCATATCAAGTTCAAAAGGTATCATAAATTGTATATCTGCATGCGCATCACTTTTCTGCTCTGAAAAACCATCAGGTTTAATGTATACAAACAGCTTATACTCATAATCATCTGAATCCATCCTATATACATCAACAAAAAAATGATATGTTTTCGTATTGCTGTCATATGTAAAGTTTTCAATCTGTAATTTTTGTCCATCTAATTTGGCATAGAACTGTGACTGATAAAGCTTATCTACAAGGAAAGGATTAACATTTGCTCTCACGACAATCTCAATCTGTTTTGTTTCTGAAAATGAATATACCCTGTCCGTCAAAGGCTCTAATATATCTATATCCACTACAGATTTTACAATAAATGCTTCATCTAACTGAACCGAAATAAAATGATTATCGTATTGTGCAACCACACCCAATGTATATTCACCCTCCTCAAGATTAGGTATGTCCCATTCCAGCACATAAACATTTTCATCAAGTGATGTCTTTGATACATCAATGTTCCAGATATCATCTTCATCACTTAACCTTACGGTAAAATTTGCACCAGACACAATAGATTCATTATTTAGCATCAATCTTGTCTTTAAGATTGAATAATTTCCACCATATGCTTCAGTCTCAGATATTGAAACAATATCCATGCCCAGCTCATTGACAAAAAATGATGATGCATCCTCTGCTGACTCATTATCAGAAACACAGATAATATCCAAAGTATGATTTCCAAAATCATCTGCAATAAAAGAACCGACATACACATAAGATCCATTATTATTCTCAGAAAGAATCATAGAAATCGTATTGATATCAAAACTTCCATTGACTGTTACGCTAACATTTGATATGCTATCAGATAAACATTCTGCAGATAAGTCAACACTTGCATCTCCAGTCACCGGATCTAACCAGATTGGATCTGAACCTATCTGAATTTCACCTACTTCAACTGCATAAACAAAATTCACAGAAGATATCAGAATAATAAAAGATATTGCCATGCTTAAATACAGCGATTTCTTAAGAAGTAAGTCTATGGTTTTATTCATCATAGAGATACATCCTCCTTCTCTTTTTGCATCTCAGCATCCGTCAATGTCCATACAATCCGCCGCATCCCAATCTTTACTTCTTCATTCCTGCCTGAGATGGCACCCAAGGACATGAGCTTATAGCAATGCACATTTGCAGTTGCCCAAGAAAGATTAAGCTTTTTGGCAATCTCATATGTAGATAAAGCCCTCTCTGACATTGTAAGTAATTTTAGAATTATCTTATCTGCCTTCCCTAAAGACATACCCATATCGTTTCGCATTGAATAATATTTGATAGGGTTGCTATATATATGTTTTGATATTAAAAATAATAAATATACTATAAATATTAACTATAATAAATACATTGATATGTTGAGATATAGAAACAATAACAACAGACCTTAAAAAAACAAAAAAATTAATACAAAAACTAACTAAAAAAATACAAAAAATTAGATACAAAAGAATCAAAAACATTTTTAAGACTATCAAAATAATTAGATTTAGGCAATAATTTAATGTCTGATGAAGCAGTCGAACTTTCATGTACTCTGCTTGGATCAACCCAATACTTCGCAGAGACCTGCAACCTATAATCACCAGCCCGTAATGGATAATTTCCAGATAATTCTTTGCCTGTATCCCAAGAAGTCTGGACAGCACCCTTAGATGACCTGTCAACAGACCCTATGACATTAATGGTCTCTATATTATTCTCAAAAGCATCAATGATGCTGAAATCCAAAGAATAATCAAGATCAACCGAACCTCCATTTTCAACGGTTGCAGAAAATACAGCAACATCACCAATTATTGCAGGTTCTGCATATACATCATCGATCCATAAAGATTCATAAAAATCCAATATATTAAAATCACCAAAATACATCTCAGATTCAAAACCCGCATATCCTATTTTTACCTGCACGACATAGCTAGAGACATCCAGCCCACTTGTATTGTAAGGTATCCTTAATTTTTTATTTCGATAAGAATATGCTAACATCTCATCCCCCGTAATCTCATCCAGCAAAACCTTTTCCTTAAATATCTTGATATATGGTACCACCAAAACATGTGCTGCACCGGAATTATTCAGGTCAATCTCAAAAAAAAGTATATCACTCTTAGCTGTATCATCAACATTCAATCCAGATATAGAAACATCACCCAATGTCACTGCATATGCAATGGAGACAGAAGATAAGGCAAAAAAGAAAATGAATAAGAACAGAAACTTATGAAACAATACATATCTATACATATATCTTATTTGAACACCAGTCTTTATTAAAAACAACCTCGTCTCTATTGAAGATGAACGCCTGTTCATAAGCAAGATAATGCTTATTGATATCTTCATTATCCCAATTCTTATATACATAATAAAAATCATAGACAGATGGATCGATTGGCATCCAGGCACCCTCTATGTTTGCAAAGACATACCAATGCGCACCATTATCAAAAACATATGCATCAACACCTGCAGCATCCAAAAGACTTGCTAAAAGCACAGATTTTTCAGAACAATCACCGCGGCCGGCCACCAATATCTCTTCAGAAGTAAGTTTATCGTCAATATATGCATATTCTATAGAATCATATACCAACTTATGTAACCTATATGCATTCTCGATATCTGTTCCTGAATAGATAGAGGTATTATCTGCTGCTGCTTCAACTTCATTCCCGACCACCAGAAGATTTCTCAACTCAGGATGATCAATGCACCCTTCCTGATTGAATTGTTCAAGATAGGGATTGAATTGGGTCTTGATATCTTCTTTATTGGTCATCCAATAATTTTCATGATCATTCTCTTTAAAAACAAGTACATTTGAAGTGATGCTGTTATCATTGACTGGGTTCTCAAGTACAGTACTGAATACAGCAGAAGGCATATACCATAAGCCAGACAATATAAAAAATATCAAAACAGCATTCACTAATCTTTCAGAAACCATATACATAATAACCTCCCCCCACTAACTTAAAACTTAACCCCTTCTGAGTACTAACATTTTAGTCGTTGAACATTATAAATGTTTGGTTTAAATATCAAAAAAATAAAGAATCACGCAAGAACCCTATGCATCATTCTTTTTCTTATCTTTTTTCACAAGACCAAGAAATCGATTATTTTCAAAACGGAATATGGGCCCTGCCTGCAGAGGAGATGTAAATTCCTCTTTTTGACGTTTCTTTTTCATGAAAAATCTATGCTTAAATAAATCTTTGCTTTTCAAAAATTTTAAAATATTTAACCTGTGTATATATACCAAAAACAGAACAAAAAATAGACAGATAATAAAATAGATATCTCTTAGATCTTCTTTTACAGCAACATGAATACGCCCTGAAGTCTTGCCTTCATCATATATGAACAGGATCGGATAGTCTTTATCTTCAAAAACAGTCATGACTATGTCAAACATTTGAGCTTTATGTGGTTCCAGAGTACCTATATGTTCAAGATGATTTAAACCATCTATCATCACATTGATATTATGTAATGAAATATTGCATGTGTTCAATATGCTTAAATTAACATACGTCTGGGTACCTTTCGCAATTGTCACATTTTTTGGCTCAAAAACGACACAATCATAAGATATTGCTTTTCTGGGCTCTTCAGGAACATACACAATCACATTATTTTCCCATTTCTGTCCGTCATCATCAGAAACAACTATATTCAGAAAATGATATGTGTTTGAAAACCCAGACATATTGACATCTACAATCCGTTCTTCACCAGAAAAAAGCGAATTGATATGAGTATCGTAAACAATATCAAATTCAGGTGTTCCTGTTATATCAAGCACAAGATCAGTAAAGTTAGATGCCCCCACATTCTTGATTTTTATAGAGAGTGTCTCATTTTTTTGTGCTGCCCTAAAAAACCAAGGGACCGTAATCATTATATTTTTTGTCTCATCAACAATTTCAACATCATATATAGTGTCTGATATTATCTGCAAGACGGAAGAACTCCCCCCACTGGGACTATATGTTGGTATGATCACTTCCCCAGGAGATGATATTGAAAAATTTATCCCAACAACTGTAGTCTGAAGAATATGAGATGCAACGGTCATATCATGACTTGCATTTGCTTCTGCCTGCTCTATCGGTATAGGGACTGGTCGAAATAAAATCAGATGATCCCCTTCAGTAATATTTTCTGTACCCACAATAAGGACACTAAAATAAATATGCGATTCATCAGGATCAATATCAAGATTTGATGGGAAAAAGATTATGTTCTCTTCTAGATACTTAGATGACTCTGTAAGTTGAAAATCAATGTTTGCCGGAACTGAAGACGATAGCCGATTTATAATTTCATACGAGAACACGTAAGCATCACCATGCTCCAATGCTCCTGCATCAACATATGTAGGGACTACGCTGATTGCAGAAACTGCCTGACTAAATATAATAAGACTTATCAGAATGCCAATAAAGGCCCTGACTGATATTTCAAAACCCCTCTCTTGAGCACCCTTAGATATCAACATATTCACCTACACCAGAACAAGGATTAAACATTTCACTGTCAACGACAGATACGATTATATTTGCAGTATAATTTCCTAAATCCGTCCCCACGGGAGACCGTATCCTAACATCAAAACCATCAACAATTCCCCCGACAACTAAATCATCAACAATGCAGAGTTCCCCTACGTCTTTAGACCTATCATCATCAACATCAACATTATCCGGAACATTTCTCCATCCGTCGCCTGGGATATATATCTGAAAATTACCATCAGTCCTGTTGACATCTATAAAATTTGTATCGCTGAAGATACCATTATCAAAATCAGATGATGCAATCACCACATCAAGTTTTGTAGTTCCAATATTTTTTATAGAGAACTGCAGGGTCTCATTATCTGAATCGATACCTATGTCATATCCTCTATAAATCCCTCCATAACTGCCATTATAGCTGTACCAATTGCCATCATCAACTATGGGACCAATCTGAAATACAAAATCTTTTGATATATCGGCACCTGAATCTTCATAAAATACATAATTTGTCTCGCTTTGTATCGTGACAGACATGATAGTGTTATTGATAAGGTATCCAAGAGGCGAACTCATAAAAACATCATTGCTGAAAATAATAGAAGACAATGTCAAAATCAAAACTATAGCTATGCCTGTTCTAACCGTCATACATTTTATTAATCTATTACGACACTCATATGCCATACAATTCATCCATGATGACTTATTGCTGCATTCTCTTTAAACATGCTTTACGCGCTGCCTTTTATTTTATTTTTAATCTTTTTTATCTTTGATTCAAGTACAGTCATATCAGATTCAATCACACCATATTTCTCTGATACTGACTTTAATGCACCGCTTGGTTTCACAGATTTATTGACTTTAAAGCTATGTAGGCTATATATCATTACTATTAGTAAAAAAATAATATATATTGAACTCTTGCTATAATTACCTGTTATCAGTGCTGTAGGCATTTCTGTAGTTTCTGCTTCAATCTCTTTCTGGATCATTTTAGGCTGTGTTCCGCTCCCATACTTTAATGTTGTATATACCTTGTAATCTTTATCTGCGCCCATAAATACTGATTTTCTGATAACTTTTACTTCAAGCGCACGCAATGTCCCACTTTGTATAATCGTCTTATTCTCTGTTCCGCTACTATCTGTTACAAAAAATTCAGCAGAATACTCCGTCTCAAAATTTTCATGATTTTCAAGCTCCATAAATATCGAAAGATATCCTAATTGTATCTTTGCAGTAAGATTGCGTATAGAGATATTAGCCGGTAAAGATGTCTCATCTTGGTCATATATTGTAGAGACTGCCTGCTCTACTATTTCACTAGGAACATATACATCATCTTCAGTCCCGATATCTATCGTATCTGTAAGAAATGTTAACGGATCTGATTCAGATTTTTTTTCTTCTGTCTGAATTCTTTGTTCAACATTGAACTCACCCATCATCTCATTAGTATAATTGCCGTCCAAATATCTGACATATGCAACAGCCTCATAAGTCCCTGCTTGAAGTTCATCTTCATAAGAAAACGTAATTTCCTTGATTGAACCGGAATCCATAAGAATTTCAGTAGTACCTCTTGCAACATCAATTACGACGTCATACTTTCTGATATCAACAAATGGTACTGCACCTACCCGTACATTGCCGGTATTATTCAATACCATCAAAAACTGCAGAGCTTCACCCTCTTTTAATGTTTCATCAATCTCAAACTCTTCAAGAACAAGAGATGGTCTTACTTCTCCAGGCATAGAAAACTTAATGCTTATCGTAGATACAAAGACGGTATTTACAGACAAAGTATTGTTGTAGACAATATGTGGCATTATCAAAAGGGTATGAACCCCGGGATCAATCTCGCATGCAGAAGTATCAATAGATATATTCACCTCTTGCCTGCTATCAGGTAATGATTCAAAACTTTTTGGTGAAAAGGTGACACAATCGCTAAGATACTCAGACCGCAATGTTATCTTTAAAGATATATCATATGAACCTGTTTCTGAATTCAAAAAATAGACTTTAGTATCATAGCCCCTATCAGGCTCGATCATACCTGCATCAATGGCTGAAGGAGACACGCCAATGCTTGAAACGATAGATGACAACGAATAGATGATTGCAAAAACAGCAAAAAGTAATGATCTGATTTTCATAAGTTTCACCTCTATGGGACAAAATAAAGTCCTTCATCTCCCTCATCACATATGTTATCATAAGTTACGAACTGTATTGTCGTCCCATAACTGGAGTTGGTCCCATAAGGCGCTCGCACCTTAAAATCAATGCCGCTCGCATTGGTGCTCGCCGGGACATCGCAATCGACAGCAAGTGCATAAGCCGCACCGTCACGATTTGAATTTGCGATGCTGTGCCACGCCCATGCACCGCTTACATTGATGTATATCTGCATATTATCTGCACCATTGTCCCCACCAGTTGCCGTATCGATGCATGAACTGTCATCCCCGTCACCATCCGAATCCGAACTGGAACAGACCATATATGTCGATGCATCAAAATCAGAGCTCACATAAGCCACAACATCAACACTGTCCCCTTTATTATCTATCGTAAAGTTTGATTCGCTCTCGTCAACATCAAACGCATAACTATCATTACACCCGCCCATTCCCGCATAGCAATAATAATTGAAATCCAGTGGAATTCCCATCAATGACCATTTTGCATCCGTCACATTGTCTGCTTCATGGACACTCATATACCTGTAAGTCATCGTGATCTCAAGAGTGTCATTATAGCTTTCATCTGCATATATCGTACTGTTCCCAGGATATGTCACATTTATGAAAAACACGCCAGACTCAGTAACACCTATGGTGTCCCATTCAAGGACCGCCCAGCCGGAACTGTTTGTGATATCTGAACCGATATATGTGCCATTGTAATAGAAAGAAACATTCTGCCCTTCTATAGCATCTTCTGTTGAATTGAACAATTCTGCACTCAGATTGACAACATCACCGACATTTGGATTGCTATCGCTTGATACAGTATTTATGGACGTGGCATCATATACTGTGAAATATTCGGTGACCTCAGACGCATTCATATTACCAGCAATATCATTGCAGGAAAATGTCACATTATGGCTGCCCAATGCCATGCTCGTATTCTCTTTGTGCCACTCCGTCCCACTGCCATCCATGCTGACATTTACAGCGCCATCCAAAGAATAACCGCACCAAGACCCTACTTCATCCAGAGTCACATTGAACCATATTGACTGATCATTATACGTCTGGTTTAACGGTGAATATATTGTGATTGTAGGAGGTGTTATATCGATTTCAAAAATAGTCATATTGCTTCCCAAAATATTTACCGAATCATTTGCATAGATATTGATTGTCCAGATTCCGCCGTCTGCATCTGAAGGAACCTGCCATGAATAATTATAGACATATCCATCCATAATAGAATCGTCCTGAGTCATTGTCTCGTTATTGACAATAACACCGCTTGTGGTATTTAGGATTTCGATAAGAACAGTACTTATGTCGCCTGCCCCATTTTCATCTGTTATATTGACTCTTACAGTCATTCCCTTGTTTCTCGCAAAGACTGTTTTCGCTTCTGATGTAGAGTTGTCATAGGTTGACGGTGTGTATGCTATCGGAGCTGTGTTTGCTGCAGTCACATAGCTATACTCTTCAGAAGCGTTCCAATTACCAACATTATCCTTTGCATGGACTTTCCATTTTATTGTGGCTCCGACTGTGGAGTTGACTGTTTTTGTGACATTGGACCAACACACAGTATCAGTTGAACAAATACTTGAACTAAAGGTCACTAAAGTGTCATTTTTAAATTTGCCTTCCGAACTAGATTCTATCCATATGTCTGTCCAATTGATTGCATCAAAATGTGAAGAATCACTATAATCCAGATATCTTGCTGAAATTCTTATGTCTCTGTTTGATTCTGTCTGCCAGCCTGCCAGTATCGAGGAAGTTGTCACTATTTTTGAAAAATTGCCTGTTGAAGTTACCTGCAAATTTCCTTCATCTACCCAAACAGAACCATTATAGACTTCCAGCCAAAGAGCAGCATTTGTGTTTCCATTTTCTGTTGAACCAGAAGTGCTGTAATAAGAGACATTAACAGTTACGGTTATGTTATATATTATTTCATATATGTTTGAAATTACATCTGTGTATTCTACTGCGGTTTTATTTTTCTCTGTTTCAGTTAAAGAGTCTCCGGAAATATTTAACCTATCTATTGCCGTATCCCCATGCCAACTGCCTGCAGCAACATTTCTAAATCTTACGTGGCCTTTTCCTGAAAGTGAAGATGTATTTTCTTCCACTTTTGTCCATATTAAACCACTACCACCGTCATCTCCGCTTCTGCTCCATAATTCTACCCACGAACCAGTTGAATTTTCCTCTAGATAAAGAGTGCCAAGACTACTCCCATACATATTGTAATAAAATTCGATCTCGTCATTGAGTCCGTCATCCCAATCAAATTCTCTGCTTAAGAATGTTGCAGTGTTCCCGCTTGTATAACAATAACCATCTGAAGATTCTACATATGTGAAATATGTTCCGGTCCCACCGACTCCGCCGTTTTGTGGACCAGTGCTTCCTGAAGATGTTGCTATGCCCCAATACCATGCACATCCTGTTGATGGGATGGAAGTCCAGTTTCCATAATTGATTTCCATATCTGCATAATCAGAAAATCCCGGAAGGCCTTGAGCATAAAATGACTGTTCTTCTGATTCCTTATCTCCTGAATTACTGTCTTTTGTGGAGTTTGACCCATTGTACCAGGAAAATATGAACCCTCCACCGGTTAGATTCATGTTATCATTCCATTTTAGGCTGAATTGTGTAAAGGCTCCAGCAACAATCGTACTGGTTGAGTTTTGAGCGTAAGTAGGTGAAACACCATCGTACTTATCACTTAACGGCAGATAATCAAAGGCGGCAGATATCCCTACAGATAAATCATAAGCCTCATCGCAAAAGCCGTCATAGTTTGAGTCTGTGCAGGTATCTGAATGGCCGTTTCCTGTTGGGTCTGTGTAATAGTTCCCTCCAATCTGGTTCCCGCTTGAGTATGTTCTTGTTCCCATTTGTTTTGTTGTGTTGAAGTAATTTGAGTCGGTGAGACTATCATCTATCAGTACATTTACAGAATTATTAAACAGGTTATTGTAAATTATGTTGTATTTAGGACAATTTGAAAAGTATTCATCAAACCAAAGCCCTGCATCGGAATTGTTTGCTATTGTAGCGTTTGCTATTGTATTTGAATCAGAATCACCGCGGAAAAGAAAGCCGTATTGAACGTTTGAATTTACAGAAGAATTGGTGATCGTGTTTAGGTCGGAATAAATGATATAGAAACCATCATAATTGTTTGAGTTTGCTGTGCAGTCTGTGAAGTTATTTGAATTGGACGAATATATGTAAAAACCATAATTGTTTGAATTTGCTGTGGCATTGATGATTATATTGCCGAATGATGATTTACTAAAGTAGAAACCGCGATAGTTATCAGAAGAAATTATGTTTGTAAAAGTTGCGTTGCTGGTCTCCAGAACATAAATTTCGTTGTTGTCCAGCATCTGGGATGCATTCACCGTTATGTTCGTTATAACTGAGTTGTCTGCATTGCAGAGTATTAATTCCGACAGGGTCTCGTTTGCCAAGATGACCGTATCATTAAAGTATTTTATGGGCAGATCATTTGAGCCTGTCATGTTTTCTATTTTGTTGTTGCAGTGTGAATCTAAACTTATTGAAATATAAAAGTCATAAATATTATTTTCTTTTGCTGTGCAGTTTGTGAATGTGTTGCCGGAAGAACCATCCAGGTAAAAGCCATCATCGTTTGAGTTTGCTGTGCAGTTTGTGAATGTGTTTGAATTAGAGGACAATGATGTGTAGAAACCATAATTCTCATTTGAGTTCGCTGTACAGTCTGTGAAATTGTTATAAGACGCTGTTTGAATGGAGATGCCCGCATTAGTTGAAGAAGTTAAAGTTATATTTGTTAAATTGTTTCCATCTGCCTTGTACAGACGAATGTTTACCATATCCCAGTCGGACAAGACGCAGTTTCTTACAGTTATGTTCGTTGTTTCTACTGAAGATCTGTAAATGTCAATTCCGTAATTTACATCATCGTCTCCATCTATGATGTGTCCCTGACAGTCCAAGATTACATTGTTTGCTGTTATGTCCATGCAACCGAATGTATCTGAATTGATTATGTCTGCTATAAGATAATAAATTGCTCCTGCTTCATCTAGCTCCGTACAACCGGAAATATAATATGGAGAAACTGCATCTATTGCTATTGTTCTTGTCTCTGTCATGTTTATGTTTGCTGCTGTATCGTTTGCTGTTGCATTGAGGTAATATGTTCCTTCCGGCAAACTAGTAAAATTGACAAACATGTTAGTATTTAATGTTTGATTGGACTGATACAGCCCTGTTGAATTGTATAGATATATTGTTAATGTATCAAATTGTCCCCCTTTGGCTGTTGCATTTGCTTCTATGTAGTTTTGTAAGTAGGTTCCTGCTTGTGTTGTTGGTGAAACAAACTGGACTGCCGGCTTGGTCAGAATCTGGTTCCAGTTGGGGCCTATTTGATATGTGTTTGAATTGGGGTTTGTGTAGTTGACATAAGCTGACAAATTATAATCCCCCGGTTCTGATTCTGACGCGTTTACTATAATTTTCTTGGTCCCTGTGTTCCCGGGTGTTATGGTTCCAATGCCGCAGTTGTCGCTCTCGCAGGTACAGGTTATGCCCAAAGGGCATGCAGACGTCACATTCACATTCAGAAGATTAGAAGACCAGGGATTCGTCACACTTATTGTGTAATTCGATAGTTCTCCCGGAACTATTATGGCGGGAGATATGGTTGATGAAATGTTGTCTGGCATATGATAGACTGTGAACATAAAAGTCTCATTCACATTCGATCCGGTTGACCATTTACTTGTTATGTTCAGCTTATATGCACCCGATATGGTTTCCCCTGGATTGACCTGATAGCTAGTGAAAAGAACAGAACAGATTTGTCCTGAAGACAGAGTGCCGCAGGAATCGTTATACTCATTCTGCGGTCCCCAGGAAATTACCTGCGTATTATTTGAATATAAAAAGCTCAATGTGATGTTGACATCAACTGCATTGGAATCTCCTGTATTGTTTATGGTTATGTTGATGGATGTGATGGTGTCTGATGACTCTGCTTCATCCGGAGATATTGCTGCGTTATAAACCTTAAGGTTTGGAGCAGTAACTGTTACCTGTTCTGTATCATTGTGACTTGCTTTGGTCCATGGCGTGGAATTTCCGTTGTAAGTGGCATTAATTGTATATGTTCCGCCGGATACATCAATAGTATTCCACGTAATTATACCCCAGCCTGTTGAGTTTGTCAGATTGGAGCCAATTTGAGTAGTGTTATAATAGAATGTGATGTTCTGATCGGCAATTTCTGTGGTATTGTCATACGCTAATTTGGCCCGGATTAAAACCGCATCGCCCCTGTTTGGGTTGGAATTATTGATTGTGACCTGCAGGATATCTGTATTTAAGTAAACATCAAACGTCGCTGTGTTGATTCCAAAATCACCTGCGGAATCATTAGCATAAACATTAACAGTCCATGTTCCGCCATCAGCGTCTGATGGAATTGTGTAATTAGATTCATAGGTATATCCATTTGTTATTCCAGTAATGTTTGTCATTGTTTCATTACAGACCTTGCAGTTCCCGGTCGTATTTAGTATTTCAAGTAGAACCCTGCTTATATCACTTGCCCCGTTTTCATCAGTTACATTAATTCTGACAGTCATCCCTTCAGTTCTTGAAAAGATTGTTTTCGCTGCCGTCGTGAAGTTATCATATGTTACAGGGGCCTGGACTGATGGAGGTATGTTCACATCCCCTTCTATATCTATTGTATACTCTGAATCCAACGTTAATGTAAAGTTCAATTCCCCGCTGCTCTGAGTGTAAGTACAGTTCTCATTATTACAGTAGACCCCATCCCCTATTGCATAATATAAAATAGTGGTGTTTGGCATCTGAACAGTCAGATTGGTGTTTCCGACGCCCTCCAGATAGATTGTTGCATTGTTCAGAATATCAGCTGCCTGAATAGTAGCTGATAAAATCTTAATGTCTTCATTTATATTATTCTTTATCTCTGGTGTTGTTGTGTAGTTGTAAGTTATGTTGAGATAGCTTGGATCGGTTGCATTGGTCATCCAGTACGGATTATGCCCTCCCAGTTTCATGGCCATCCAATACCATGTTTTTGTATAATCCATTGGCCAGCTAACGCTAAAGTCTCTGTTTGACCAAGTATAGTCGGTTGCTATAGGAACAGTTTGGTTATAATCCACATCTTCACCGAATGTAAAATATCTTTCAATACCTATATAACCCTCTGCATCTGTTTTATACCAGAAAGAAAGATTTATGTTTTCGATTATGTTTGGTGTGAAAACCCCTAATTCATCGGGAGATGCCTGAATCCAGACGCCGCATGTCCAGAATTCTTCTGTTGAGGGTGGTATGAAAAGAAATGATTTTGCATCAGTGCTTGCTGGCTGACCATGAGTTGGTGTAACCCCCCTGAAATAATAGTTTACTTTTCCTATTCCTGTTGAATTGACAAGAAAAGCATAACTTCTCTTTACGGTATTGTTTTTGTCATCTGTTATATTTATGACCAAAGAATAAAACCCTGGTCTTGTTACTGTAAAATTCCCTGTAATATTGTTCCCGCTTATTGAACTGTATATGGTTTCTTCCGGTCTTGTGGATATATTGTATGTGAAATCTGAGCAAACGGTTCCATCAGGATAGTAGACAGAGATGTTGAATTCAGCCAGATCATTAATATTGACTGCCTGCTCGCTTACTGAAACAATAATCATTTTATTGTGGGGGTTGTGCAAAAAGTTGTTAGATAAAAAGGTATTGCCATCGCCATCATAAATATCATGACTATTATCTGAAATAGTATTGCCTGTAATATTGTTGTTGAAACTTGAAAACATATAGATGCCATAATTATTTGAGTGAGGGACGTTATTTGTAAGGGTGTTGTTGTTGGATGTTAAACCCAAATAGAAACCACGATTGTTCGAGATGGGAGTGTTGCTTGTTATGGTATTATTAGTGCTTGACTTCAGGTAGAATCCATTAGTATTAGTCTTTGCTGTATTGCTTGTCAGTGTGTTGTTAGAACTGGACTGCAGGTAGAATCCATAATGACCTGAACTGGCTGTATTATTTGTCAGTGTATTGTCGGAACCTGAATCCATGCAGAAACCATAAGTGTTATCATTTGCCGTATTATTTGTCATGGTGTTGTTCTTCGCATTTATTAGGTAAACGCCCCGATACCAGTCAGTTATGATGCAGTTTTTAATTGTTGTGTTTGTGTTTGTTGCGGATTCCCTGTATATGTAAACACCGCGAGTATAGATAGTACTGTTTCCATCTATTGTATGTCCCTGGCAGTCCAGAGTTACATTGTTTGCGGAAATGTTCATACAGTTGATGGCAGTTGAATTGCTTATGTTCTGCGTTAAGTAATACGTCGCTCCGGTTGTGTTTAGATTTGAGCAGGTGGAAATGTAGATAGAAGAAGGATCAACAGCAACATACCACGCCCCCACCTCTGTGAACGCCTGCGAACCATAGTTTATCTCGAGAGGTCCTAAATCATACAGATTCGGCCAGATATTAGGAACCGAATAAGAATAGCTGACAGATGTCTTGTTCTCGATCAGATCTTTATTCCATATCAATACTTTTGTATCATTATTTACTTCACGATAAGCATCACTGATGACATCAAATTCAGCCGGGACAGATTCCCTGATTGTCAAAGTATCGCTCTCTGCAAAACTCTCTATATCTATCTTCACATTGAAATATTCTACCTTGGTAGGATCTATATTATGGTCTGCTGTCCTTATGATATCAAACACATACTCCTCTGAGACCAAAAAATAAGTCAAAAATAAAAGTTCAACAGAATCCACTGATGCTGCAACATCTACAGTATGGTTCCCCTCTATATATACAGAATAATGGCTCTTATATCCTCCGCAACCATCAACAGAAAAAATAGTTCCATCCGAAACAGAATATTCTGCAGTGCCATTATCGGGATCCAAGACGCTTAAAAAAATCTCAGCATCGCAGACAGGACTGCCATGTCTGTCCAGAACAACTATTGTAAACTCCGCAGTCTCTCCAGGACGATATATGCTCCTGTTCGTATTCAACGAAACCAAACCATATTCATATGCATCGGGTATTATAGATAGTACGCTACTTTTTTTAATGCTTTTTTTCTGATCGGCAGAGATGCCGCCGGACACAACCATTCCTGTTTCAGTCCTGAAATTTTCCTTTATCCCTAACAGACTAAAAGAATTCAATAACTGATTTAGGTTCTCATCAAAAAGATAAACCTCAGAAAAGACCGGACTATAAGACTCTTCTGAAACCAATCCATAAATAGGATTTATAAATAAAACTGACAAAAACACTAAAGATACAATAAACAGACAAAACAGGC
>WTCB01000011.1 GCA_013138765.1 Candidatus Nanohaloarchaea archaeon | reverse complement strand
AGACCGCACTCATCAGCAAGTGTTATGTTTATCGTTACATTCTCGATTCCGTTCTGGTACTGTTCAAGATCTTTAGGCAGTGTAACATTAGGTCTCAGATCTCCTTGCACATATACAGTGAAATTTGAAGACAGTTCATCTGAATAACATGTGTCTGATTCCGTATAAGTCTGCCATTTTTGCGCACCGACAGAATACGAGCAATCCGGCAAGAAATCAAAATTTATATACCCCGTTAAATTTGTAGTATTAGAATTAACAGTTGTATAATTATCAGCATTATCATTTGTAATATTAATGTAAAGTGTAGCAGTTGTAGCACCAACAAACACATTTCGAACAGTATCATTTACACTATGCGCAAGACGCACAGAAGCATTATCAATTGTCAACGACCTGTTGACATAAGACGCATTTCCCACATGAGACTGACCAAGCATGATGTCATCTGTAGTCAATGTATAATCATGGAATGTAGTTGTGGAATTACCCTCTGAATTTGAATCGGTCGCATTAATCTTATAGAACCATGTACCCATATCAGTACAGGTATAGTTATTGAAAACGTCCACCTGCTGGCTTGATGGACTAGGCAAAAAGGTATTATTTACAACACTGTAAGGACCGCCACTCAATCCTTTACTGTGCCATACTGTCAGATTAACACCTGTATAATGGCTTACAATGATTGAAAAATTCCTTTCAGCACCCCAACCAGAATCATCAGACGTTACAGTCTCTGAAGATAAAGAAATTGGCGATATCAAGAAGAAAGCATCCTCGCGCAGATCAGAATCCGGATTATTATATGCCTTATCTGCATACATTGTAACATTGTAATCCCCTGCACTTTTACCAGCCGAATCAAAACTGCAAGAATATACACCTGCACCTTCATCCGTTGCATCACCCGAAACTGGACACCTATATGTATTTGCATCAAGGGTAATATTGAAATAAACGCTTGCCCCGGTTATTGCAGTACCGCAATCATCAATAAGTGTACCGTTCACCGGTATGATATCTTCCTGATCATAATTTGTTGAAGTATCAGGGAACACCTGTGTAGCTGTAAGTGTTCCAAAAATATTCACATATGATGTATAAAAACTTTCAGTATCATTTGTCGCAAAATAATCACTTGACGTATTGACTTTCCATTTCTGTTGATTCGCAACATATTCACAGCCCGGATCAAGATCAAAGTAATAATGAGTTGTATTCTTTGTGTCAGTTGTTTCCTCACGCCAGTTAGATGCTGTCGAATCATTTGTTATATAGAACCTAACTTCATTAGGTGCCACTGATGAAAGGTTTGTAGTATAGGTATTATTATCATCATCAAAAATCCTTAAAGCCAATGTTGCATTACCGCTTGTCCTATTTATATCAACAGTTACAGGCGCAATATCTGTAAATGATATGTCATCTTTTTCGACAGTGAATGACCCTGTCTGAAGTGATGCATTTACATTTCCGGACTGGTCAGTTGCGTTGAACAGATAATACCATGTATCTATATCATCCTGAGTGAACGTCCTGTTGAACATTGTCTGGTTATCATTGCAATCATGACATGTCCAGTTTTCATATTCCTCCCAAGCCCCTGCACCTTTCTTAAGATAGAGATATACCGCAACCGTATCATTATCTTCATCAGTCACATTTATCGTAAAATTGACGGGCGATGCTGACCACCCATCACTTGCAGGCACAACGCTGACATAATCTGATTGAGGCACAGTCGACAGATAGAATGCATTTGAAAGAACTTCTACACCATCAACATAATCCCCTGCTTCAGTACCCTCTGAATAGGTAGTCATGGTTACATCATACCATCCGAGCGGCGCATTTCCGGGCGAATCCCATGACCCTGTAGCAAGAGATACAATGACTGAATATTCAGTAATTCCATGTGACAATACATATTCAGTCCCATACTTTGCACTATCAGATTTCACCTCACCGCAATCATCTTCAATGATACCATCAAGAGGTATTGAACTGCCGCGCGTATAATTGATGCTTCCGTCAGGCAATGTCATATATGATGCAGACAGGTTACCTAAAAGTGTGAAAGGAATTGAATCGTACGGTGCGGGAATTGTTGAATTGTCCTTATAATAAGATGACCCCAAAAGACCTGTGATATAATAATTAGAACCAAGTGAATATGATTTAGCAGAATCACACCATTCAGCTGTTGTCATCTCATATTGCATATATCCTGTTGAATTGACCACTGGACTTGCAGGATAATAATCATTGAAAGTTATATTGCTTCCAAATTTGGATATCTTGAAATACCCTTTACCGAATTCCAATATTTCAGGAGACGTCCCATTATCTGTATCATTGAACCTTGTCGTGAAATTTAATGGTGAACTTCGCATAACGTTTGAATTCCAGCCAGGCGTCTCATTATACACCGCAACATCATCTTTCTCAACTGAATATGAGAAACCAGAAAGTTCAGTCAAACCATCCGCATTAGTTGCATTGAACTTGAATTCCCAGCTTGAGATGTCTGTATATGTATAATCATAAGTAAAATTTGCCTGTGTCCAGCTTGAACATGATATACAGGCCCAGCTATCTATCAATACATAATCCTGCGCTGATTTCTTATGCCATACATTGACTGTTACATCCCGACCGAACCTGTCCATGACCATGGTAGAGAAATTGAATCCCTCACCCCAACCGCCGACAGTGGACGAATTATCCCCATCAATGTACAATGTAGAATTATCAAGAAGCGGTGAATAGTCATATACCTTGACATTCACAAACAAATTCTGTTTCTCTGAAAATGCTGTACCTGTAACCCAAGTATAACTCAACTTATCCACACTTGAATTAACATAAGAATCAGATGTACCATCAGCATAAGACATTATACTTATATCGCGTGCCGAATCAACAAACGAATCTTGGTCCCTAATATCAACCGAATAATTGCTCCAGATAGAATCGGTAGCGTCATCAAATGTGAAATTCTGCCATACCAAATAATTGACACCTAAATCATCAGACATATTAACAATACTCTGACCAATGGTAGTATTATAGCCGGTCCAATTATATCTTACATAAAAATCAATCTCTGTCATCCTCTCATATGTTGCGCCAGCTGGTTTTGTAAAACTAAAACTTTCAGTTGCAGAACATGCGGATTCACCGGCACATCCAATATTTGTATCATTCAAAAATGTTGTAGATGTGATTGTATCCCTTAATCCTTCAGCAACAAATACATGAGTCTCTTCAGTAGTACAATTTGCAGTAAAGTTTACATACGATGACACGTAAGACCCTATGTCAGACAATTCCCATGTAATCTTTCTTGTAGTATCATTCCAACTTCCAGACTCATAAACTTGTGTAATATTACAGTCAACAGGTATGTCAAGCGTCACATTCCATTCTGTACCTGTTGCGACATCACCTATGTTTATGACTTTCAACGAATAATTATAAAACCTATTGACCTGTGCACTTCTTGGTTCGACCCACGGATATGCTGGTTGCTGTATAGCCTCCATATCAAACTCAAGATGTGATTCATCAGTATAATTAAATGTCTGGACTGGCGAGGTAACATATTCAACAAAGTTCTTGCCCTCCCATGAATAATTATAATATAATGCTCCCGTCTGACTTGTACTGACAGGTGACTTTACCTGATATGTCAACACTGCATATTTATTTACCGGAATCTCTCCCAATTCCCAAGCAACAATATTATTTACAAGATCAGTGGTTGCAGAGATCAATTCAATATCATTGCCATATTCATTTGTCATAATTGATGGATTTGCAGGAGTCCACCCGGTTGATATTATTTCTTTTATTATTGTGCCAGATGGTGTTGTACCACAACCATCATTATACACAGTCAACCGCGAATCAAACACTGTATCCGTCCCAACCTTAGTCGGTGTCTCACGAACAATACGAAGTATAGCCATTGAATTATTTTCAACAACAATTGATGTAGAATTAATTACCTTCCCACTTACCGGATAAGTATATGCAACACTAGCATTGACATAGACAGTTTCTGAAGCAGAAGAAGACGATGTCAAATTAAAGCTTACTGTATAATCCCCAATAGATGTAGCATTAAACACCTGATAAGCTGGCGAATAAGTCCAACCAGCAGGAACAACAAGTGACACATTATACTCAATCTCATCTGTAAATGGATTGTCTATTGTAACATTATACTGCTCGGTTGTCTGGTTGCACATAAAGTCAAATGCAAGGCTTGACACTGTAACTGCTTTAAAGATAAATGATTCTGACCGTACATATGAATCAGAACCGTTGATCAGATATGCACTAATATCATAATCATCCGATGTCCATAAAGAGGTATTGATGCCTGTCACATTTACAATATAGATTGAATCTGCAGAAACACTCACAGACTGATTCGTATAATTGATTGCATCCCCTGTACTATTGGTAATGTTCAACCATAACATACCATCAAACAATTCATTTCTTGAATTAGCAACCCTGACAGAAACATTAAACGCGCCGTCACCAGGTTCCATACCAGTTATCTCAGCTCCATCAATTGATGCTTTTATATCCTGCACTGAAACAGTCTCATTATAATATGCCGAAAGATCCATAGCAGTAATGTTGATATCATTATTACCTAAATTAGTCACATTAAACAGACAGTACCCTGTTTCATTAGCATCCAACTGTCCAGCCAGGACGGGAACCCTATATACACCATCTGAAGTGAGATTGATGTTATAGCTATGCGATATATCATTCCAACTTGTGCCGTTATAAGACAGAACCCTAAGCCCGATATCTTTAGGTTCAGATGTTACATTAGTATAATTGATATTCAGGTATGCTGCTCTATATTCACCAGCATCGCAAGCAAAAGATGCAATCATATCCTCACCTGCAGAAATGACACCCGGAAGAGACACACCAGGATTACTGCCTTCATACAATTTATAGATAAATATACTGTCCTCAATTGAATCCATCCTCAATTCAGAATCCATTGTAGCATTGACTGAAATCGTAAGGTTATAATCTCTTGATGAATTAGGTGTTATATCCCAGTGCGCATCCACTACATTCCCAGACAATATTGACTCTATTGAAACCACAGTACTATAAGCAGTACCATTCCAGACAGTCCAGCCAGCAGGTACAGCAATTGATACATTTACATCCATTGCATCTCCTTGCAAAGCCATAATAGTTGCATTGATACCGAAAGTCCTATTCTCAAATATTTCAGAAGGACTCTTGACAACTGTTACATCTACTGTCGCAGTACATGATTCTGTATTGACATTTACCAAGAATTCATCAGTAATATTATAATTATAATAATTATCCAAAACAGTATCTATAGATGCTCTCCAAAGTCGTGTACCATTCTGTATTGTACAATCAGGAATAAAATCATAATTAACATAACCTGTAGCATTTGTTGTATTGGTACCGATAGTCTCCCATACAGTATTTGCAAAATCCCGTGTAACTTCAAATTTAATGGTTGCCTCTGTAGTATTCACATATTGTTGCCTTACAAGATCATTAACTCTCAATGTAAAATTTGCAGATTGTGGTGGTAAATATATTGCATCTGATTCATTACCTGCCACATATTCAATTGATACATTATCTTTTGTGACTATTATCTTATGTGAAGATGTATCAAAATCAGAATAAGTACCATTCATATCAAACCGATAATACCATGTACCTACTTCTGCTCCCGTAAAATTTCGGTACCAATACTTTAATGAATCAATACAGTTTACACACTCAACCTGGGTCTGATTAATGCATGTTGCACTGTCACAAGTCGTAGTAGGTGGTGGTGTCTGTGAAAGCATCAATGATGCTGTATATACATCTGTCGGATGACCGCTGCTTGCAATGATTGAAAAGTTCCAACCCTCATAACCCCAACCGTTCGTCAATGGTAATGCATCAGGACTTTCAAGCTTTAATTTTTCAAAAAGATAGAACAGGCTATCTCGACCAAAAGATACGCCACTTCTTAATGTATCATTATCATAATGGTATGTCTTGTTGGCATACATTGTAGTATTATACCAACCCATATTAGTCTGCAAAGTTGTAGGAAGATCGCATGTATATGCATTTGCTCCCACAGGACTTATATCAGTGCAATTATACCCTGAAACCGCACTGTAATTTGCATAGAACTGAACTGTTGTTGTAAGAGGGTCACCACAATCATCAACAGTAGAACCAAGGAACGGTATTGTATCTTCTTGTGTATAATTAATAGATCCGTCTGGTTTTTGAAGATCAATCGTTATGTCACCCATGACAGTAAAGTTAAGATCTAAAGTTGTGTTGAACGCATAACATGTTGATGTCTCCTCAGCCACATATGCTTTCCAGAGCCGGTCACCCACCTCATATTTTGGCGAGCATCCAGGATTGAAATTAAATACAGAATATCCAGTCTCATTTGTTACATTGCCATACACAGGTCCCCATACACCAGGTGACAATGTCATAGTGAAATTTACCATGAGGTTAGGAAGCAAAGAACCGTTCATGTCTCTGGCCCTAAGATAAAACAGATCAGTCTGTGCACCACGTCGATTGGCAGTTGAATCTGTACCATATACATCTTCAAGATAAATTGTATCTTGTGTCAACGTAAAATTATTTATTGCAGTCTCAACTGTAGAATTTAGATTTCCCATCGAGTTAGTCATGTTGAATTTAAAGTACCACGTATCCTGCAATGAACAATCAAACATCTGTGTGAACTCGAAATCTTGCCATGCCCCGACAGTTGTATAATTACTTGAATTCATCTGTACCCAAGGACCGCTAAGACTGGAAGCTCGCCACAGATACAGTTCAGCTGTTGAATTTGAGTCATAGAGACTCACATTGAACGTCCTCTCCATACCCCATCCAGAAGTTACAAGATCAACTGAAACATTATCTATTTGTGGCACATTTGTCCATGTAGTCATATTAAATGTTTCTGAAAAATTATAAGCGTAACATGAATCAGATTCAGGTACAAAACCAACCCAATTCTGTTTTACAGTTGCATATGTTGCATCAGGTAAGATATCATACACTACATACCCTGTTGAATTTGTATTATTAGTACCGATGGTATAATATTGTGAACTTACTCCCTGTTTTGTCACATTGAAACTGACAGATGCTGCTGTTGAAATATAAGTTAAATTATCAAGGTCATATACTCTCAACTGTATCTGTGATGCCTGTTCCAAAGTTGCATTGGTCCCATTGCCCAATATATAATCAACACTCACATCACTCTCTTTAATAGTAAACTGATCATCAATCACATAATCAGATTCAGTTGTAGTTGTAGTATAGCTGTTACCCTCTGTGTCTGTAGCATTAAGCTTGTATTTCATAATACCAATATCAGAACAATCATATGTAGTATCCCACGATAAGATTGTATCAGAACAAGAGACGCATTGCTTGCTTGAACCTACTTCAGCCCAATCATCTGTACCGAACAGTGCCTGCCACAATCTGACAGTAACCGTATCACCTGTATTATCTGTAACATTGACAGTAAAATTCATTAACAATGACCAACCGTCATCTTTTACGTCAACTTCAGCTGAATCAAGTTTTGGTGTTGACTTGATTTTGAACGCATCTGTCTCAAAAGAACTATCATTATTATAATATGATTCTGCAACGATCATTGTCACATTATAATCACCTACCACTTTTCCTGTAGTGTCCCAGCTACAAGTATATGGGTTGTCAGTTGATGCAGAATAGCATAAATACGACGCACCAGATGTTGTAATATTATAGGTCACATTGACATCACTCACATCACTTTGGCAGTCATCAGTGACATTCCCATTAAATGTCACACTTGTACTAATTTCATATTCCTGCAAAGAGATAGGTGATATGTAAGTAGCATTGAGGTCACCGATAATATTTACTGAAAGCGTATTATATCCTGTTGTTGTATTGTCTGAATATGCCTGTGAACCACTTACTGTAACATTCCAGTATGCTGGACCCACAGTATAATTGCAAGTCGGATTGAAGCTTCTTATATAATCAGTCCCGTTCAACGATTCTTCAGTCACATTAAGAACATATTCTGTT
>WTCB01000101.1 GCA_013138765.1 Candidatus Nanohaloarchaea archaeon | reverse complement strand
ACTCGCTTGTCATTGCGGTCACAGTGGCGACAGAGACTGACAAGAATGTCCTGCCTGTGACAGGTGCAAACATCAAGACGTATATTAAGGATTCTTTAGGAAATACTGCAGATATAATATCATCTTTCACTGAGACTTCTGACGGGGTATATAAATCTATAGAATACGGACTTTCTAATTTTACCAATGGTGTATATACAGTCAAGACAGAAGTCACCAAAAATAATCTTACGCAGACAAAATATTCTGAATTTAAGATAACAAGATTAAGAGTTGATGCTATACCTTTCCAGAAGACATCCAAACTTCAGGGTTTTCTCCGTAACCAGAATGCAAGCCTGGGGATTATAGTAATAGATCTTAAGACTGGAAAAGAAGTTTCCGGAAGCGATATAACCAATGCGACAATATCTGAATGCAGGGACAAAGACTGGAATCCATGCTCTATAGACAGCGGAACATTCAGGACTGCTGACGGCGAGTTCTCAAATGTTATTGATTTTATAACACCTAATGCTATAGGTGAATATTCGTTGAAAGTCATTGTGAATACTACAACAAGCGGCTCCGGCACTGGCTGGACATCTATACATATAAGCAATGTGCTTGCCTATGCAGCTGTCAAGGATGAGTTTGGCGGCTGGAGAAATGATTTCGGGCCCGGCGAGAAAGTGATGCTTGAGCTAAATGTGTTCGGAGAGAACGGACAGGATGTTACAGGTAATATAGAGTCTATATCACTTGCTGAAGTGAGGGATGATGACTGGAATGATGTGACAGCTAATATTACTGTAGGCGACATAGACGGAAATATGATTACGATCAGCGCTCCAAAAACGGCGGGCTGGTATTCGGTCAAGATCAAGGTGAACACATCAGACGGCGTGGCTTATGCGACCGAAGGGTTCAGCGTAAGAAGATATCATGTCTGGGCTGATATGACAGACAGTTCCGGTATGTGGCAGTGGAAGTTCGGTTCTGAAGATGATGCATATATGCATGTCATGGTGACAGGTCTTGGAGGGCAGCAGGTAGATACATCAAAGTTCTCTGTCCAGGTGGATTCTGTAATATCTGAGATGACAGGAAAAAGATATGAGACTCTTAACATATCCAAGCTGGCAAATGATGATTTCGGAAGGCCTGTAATCATGCTATCTCTTAAGAACCTGAAACTTTCATCCGGCTTTTACAGGGCAGAGTTCTCTGTGATTGATATGGATGGTAATAAGGAATACGGCTCGGCCTGGTTCAAGGTCAGCGAGTTCAATGTGTGGATAGATACTCTTGATATTAATGGTGACTGGAAATGGAATTTTGCCCCGACAGACAATGTGACATTTGAGGTGAATGCATATTATTTTAATGGCACACAGATTGCAGATGGTGCAGAAATATCAGTTGATGCAGTCATGATAATGAAAGAAGGACCACCGATAAAGGTTCCTGTAGATATATATGAGGCAGGCACTTCAACAACAAGCAATGGAGTCTCAACAGTATGGGTGAAGCCCAAGAGCGGTAAGAAATTTGTTCAGGGACAGCACATGGCGATAATCAAGGTAAACGACACATCCACAGGCAAGATTGAGATTCAGGAAGCATGGTTTGATATAAGAGTTATGGATGTATGGGGCTATGCGCAGCAGTGGGTTGTGAGCAGCGGCGAGAATGTTTCAATCGTCATATCTGCGAAGAATCTTGACGGCACTCCGATAGAAAACGCTACAGTGTCTTTTAAGGAACTGCGCGATACAATGAGCTGGACTCCTGTAGAGCTTCCTTCATGGACTCCTGAAAATACATCAGATACAGGGTCTGCTATATTTCAGTTCTCTGCAGAGAACCTTTTAGACGGAGAATATGAGGCACGCCTTACAGTCACAAGCGCAGCGCTTGGAGCAAGCTCTGAAGTGTTCATATGGTTCCGTGTAAGCACATATCAGATAAGCGGGTGGTATGCTGACCAGTCCAAATGGACATATTCTCCCGGAGAATCAGTAGCATTGTGGGTTGAAGTCAGGTATCCTAATGGGACCGGTGCATCCGGAAAGAATGTCTCTATATACCAGTTAGCCAATACGGAGAACTGGCCATGGAAATATGTGAATGCAAGCAGCAGCGTCGCTACAACAGATTCACAGGGCAGGGCTAAGATAACATTTATCGCACCTTCAACATCAGGGTTCTATAATCCTATGCTTAACATTGACGGCAATCTTTCCGAGACACCATGGGAACTTCCGGGCATACAGGTAAAGAGTGCATCTGTATCTGTTGATATATATGATAATGATACAGGATACCATGATGATGTGTTCGGCCTTGATGATGTCATACGCGTAGATGTAGGGTTCTCGTCAACATCAAACATAAACGGTATAAAGTTCTATATGACAGAGATTGGTGAGATGCCGACATCTGATGATATGGTCGGAAGCGTGGGCTCAGATAATATTGATCTCACTACAAGCTATACAATAACACCTTCATCTGCAGGACTTTTTGCAGGAGAATATATACTTCACACTAAGGTGAATGTCACAACATCAGACGGGTATGCAGATGTCTGGGAGAAGAGGTGGCTCAGGATAGAAGAGCTGTCTTTTGATGTCAACTGGTGGACTGACACATGGTCATATGCACCGGGAAGTGATGTAGTCATCAATATGACATCTTATCCTTCCGAGAATTTCACAGTCAGTATTGTGGAGTTGAGGAATGTGCATGCGTGGAGCAGTGTTAATGTAAGCTCTATTGATTCGCAGGGTATAAATGGTACAGGAACATTTGAATTCACAGCACCTAATGCGACCGGCGAGTATCAGGCAGAGCTCTGCATCTATACATCCGGCTCATGCACAGAGGATTCAAAGAGGCTTTGGATATGGTTCGCTGTTGAGACATTCCATGTATGGGGATGGCCGGACCAGCCGTCGTACATGTCTGATGATAATGTGCGGCTGAA
>WTCB01000126.1 GCA_013138765.1 Candidatus Nanohaloarchaea archaeon | reverse complement strand
AATACCAAGTGAGCATCGTTTACAGCTAGGACTAACCGGGTATCTAATCCGGGTCGCTCCCCTAGCTTTCATCCCTCACCGTCGGATCCATTCCAGTCAGACGCCTTCGCCACAGGTGGTCCCCCTAAGATTAGAGCATTTTACCGCTACCTTAGGAGTACCTCTGACCTCTCCTGGTCCCAAGTTAAATAGTTTCTACAGCACGCCCTATAGTTTTCTATAGGATTTCACAGTAGACTTATCAAACCGGCTACGAATGCTTTAAACCCAATATAAATGGATGCCACTTGTGGCGCCGCTATTACCGCGGCGGCTGGCAGCGGTCTTACCCACCACTTATTCCTCAAGCGATTTAGACTCGAGAAAAGCTGACACATTGTGCCAGCACTTAGGATTCCCCCATCACACTTGCGTGCATTGTGGAGGTTTCGTACCTGCTGCGCCCCGTAGGGCCCGGGTTAGTATCTCAGAACCCGTCCGAGGGCTCCCGCTCTCACGGCCCCTATGGATTATAGGCATGGTAGGCTTTTACCCTAACATCAACCTAATCCAGTGCAGTCTCATCCTTAAGCGCCGAAGCTTTAAGAGAGATATCATTCCAGAACAAATCTCCTATCCGGCATTATCCTCAGTTTCCCGAGATTATTCCAGACTTAAGGGCAGATTAACCACATGTTACTCGGCAGTTCGCCCTGGTCACGAAGACCAGCGACTCGCATGGTTTAGTCGAATCCTAATAGCAGCATCCTCCGGCAGGATCAACCGGAATTAACGAAGCCAACAAAGATTCACCTTATTCTGACTCATATCAAACAAGCCAACATTGTATCTAATAAAAGACCTTTAAAAAAACCTTCACCGCACCTCAAAAAAGGCGCTTCAGTTCATAAACAGTCCATATCAGTATATAGACCAACAAAAACAAGCTTTACGCACGGATTTGTACGCAAATGTTAACAGTTAAAGTTGAATATAAGTTATGCATTCCAAATCTTTATAAAGGTTTTGCAAAACCGAATACACCACTAAAAGATGCAACAGCGCAACAACCGATTAAGATTGAATGTAACAAGATCAATAGTGATGATAATATTATAAATAAATGAAAAAAACATTCAAAAATAATCAAAAAAACAAAGAAAAAAGGGCGAGGGCCGGGAAATTCCCAACCGAACCCCTAGCGCAAATACATCAGATAAAGATAATCTACTTCGCATCGAAGATGCGAACGTAGAATGCGCGTCAACGGAGCATCGGTTGTTTTGAACCCGGGTTTGAAAATCCACAGTCTTCAAGCATAACCGAGCTAGCTCACCCTCACCACAGATGAACATTCTATAGTTAACACGATAAGCTTTTTAAACATTTTGATTTTAAGAATACAAAAAACATTCAATCTTTAGGTACTAATGCAACCCCCTTAAGATAGACATTATGATGACCAAACGACATGAACCCAGGACCAGAATCTGTATATTGAGAAGTTAAAGCCACCACAATTTCAGCAGCCAACCCCTCAGCTTCATCAATAATATCTATCTCTGCTAAAATACCATATATATCTGGATAATTTTTACCGTCAAAAAGTTTCAGCCCAACAGTTCCATCCTTATCTATAATCCGCTCTACCTGTTCAATTTTATCAAAATCGAAATTATTTGAAGGTAAACCCCCAGACGAAGAGGACACATCTACAAGATTATAATTCTCTTCAGTTTTATCAACAGAAGCCAAATAAGACTCAAGAGAACTAGACGACAAATAAGTAGACGCAACACACTTAGTAGTTTTAAGATCAGTCACTAAAGATATAAAATCTTTTAATTCCTCAGCCAGTCGCTTCTTCATAAATTTAGGCAAAAGTTTAAAAGGTATATACATAACAACACATTGCATACAACACTTTATATAATTTAACAAACAGCACCATTAAAAAAATAAAAACCAAAAAACCCAGTTCATTCCATCATAGACAGCGCATGGATCCGCTTCAGCATATTAGGGTGTGTGCTGAGCATCTCCATCATCTTACCAGAACGCGACACAGACATCTTGCGACCACGGACTGCGCGCAATTCAGAAGAATCGATATCACCGCTCATATCCTTGTCCAATTCTTTAAGCTCACGCATATCAGATGTTGCCCGAGACGGATCACTTGCAAAAAACGCTTTCATGCCTTCAATCTTTTTAAGGTCATCTTTTGAAGTCTTCGCACTCCCATATACCAACTTATACAATGCAGATGCCAGATGGTTAGGTCTTGAACCGAGTGCCACACTTCCGCGATCCGCATAATATTCACGCACACGAGAAGCATAAAGCACAACTAAATTAGTAAGGATATAAATACCGAATGCAGCAATACCCAAAACAATTGTATTCCCACCCTCACGATCACGTCCGCCTGAAAACATAAAACTCCATGCAAGATGCCACGCAATCATAGGAATCACACTTATGACAGTTATGACTAAAACATCCCTGTGCTGAATATGTGATATTTCATGACCCAAGACCGCACGAAGCTCATCATCGTCTAAAAGATTAAGGATACCTCGAGTGACACATACACGACTGTCAGATTTCCATCGCCCGAAAGCAAATGCATTAGGCAGATTATTTTCTGAGATACCGATACGGGGTTTAGGAATGTTTGCCTGTCTTGCAAGTTCATCAACCATCCTGTGCAATTTAGGATTTTCTGATTGCGACACATACTTGACTTTCATCGACCATTCGACAACTTTAGGTCCGACCATAAACTGCACGAACATAAAAACAGTCGCTAAAATTGCATAAAACATAAATGTACCCATACCGAGATACATCCCAGCAACTGAAACAAGCGAATAGACTATACCAAAAAGTACAGCCATGACCATATACATCTTAATCTGAAGCAACATAATTATCACAATTCAATATCAATATTATAATTAAACATATATACATATATATCTGGACCCAAAAAGAAAAACAAATGCAGGGGAAGGGATTTGAACCCTCGAACTTCTATAAGACTGGGTCCTAAGCCCAGCGCCGTTGACCAGGCTTGGCAACCCCTGCATATGAAAATCATAACCAAAATAAATGCTCCCGCCGGGAATTCCAGAAAAAGCTCCTTCTGCGCAGATTATATTAGATAATAAACATTGGATTCATCCTGAAAGGATGAACGCCAATCACGCCTCAAGGCAATCGCCTTGGCTTTGAGGGAGCCCCCTCATTTGAACCCGAGTCACTGGCTTGAAAGGCCAGAATGATTGGCCGGTCTACACTACGGGAGCATTTTATAATAAAATAATAAAATAAAATATATAAAACTCTTATGCCCTATTTTTTACTGACAATCTTAAACTTTGCAACATCATCAATAAGATCAACATGAGTCAAAAAAAGACTCCTGCAACAATATCGACCAATACCAAGTTCATCAAGTGCATCTTTTGGTGTCTTGCCACCCTCAACAAGGGCTTTATATTTTTCCCATTTTCCACCGATTACAGCACCGCATGTCATGCATCTTACAGGTATTATCATATTGCATCATCTCTTGCTTGATTGTCTCTTCCTACGAGGACCCTTACTGGAATGTGATTCTTTACTGACTTCATTCCGTCTTGGATCATTGACGATAAGATTTCTATCATAAGCAATTAATTTACTTTTAAGTTCATCATCACCAGTCCATGAGACAATACCTCGCGAGATTGCTTGCCGTGCAGCATCAATCATACCGGTAGTCCCACCGCCATTTGTGATAACATTAATATCAAGCTTATCTGAAACAGATTTAGAAAGCCTTATAGGTTCAATAAGTCTCAGACGTGATAACTCAGGTTTAACAAGATCAAAAGGTATTCGATTAATCCTAAATTTTCCTGTACCTTTCTTTATGACTGCTCTTGCAACTGCATTTTTCCTTTTGCCTACAGAATTTATAATTTTCATAATCTACACCTTAGCACCAAGCCACTTGCACAATTCATGGACAGTGACATATTTCTGATCTTTAAGACTGCTTTTTGAAACATCTATCTCTTCAGGTTTACCTTTAACTGTATCAGGGACACCCATATATACAGAAAGCTTACTTAATGCAGCTATACCTTTAGCTTTCTTTCGTGGAAGCATACCTCGCACAGTTCTCCTGACAAGTCGATCCGGCATTCTTGGAGTAAAAGGACCTTTATAGACATCCCCTCTATCTCGTCGTGCCTTATATTTTGAAAATATTTCTTTCCGCTGTCCAGAAATTATAATTTTTTCAGCATTGATTATTGTAACCTCTTCCCCACCAAGAAGAATTTTAGCAACTTTAGATGCCATCCTTCCAAGTATAAGATTTGTACCATCAATTATCATAATAAACACCTACACTATAATCCTTAGGTTTTTGCCTTTAGGATTCTTTTTCATAAGTTCTGAAATTGTAGTAAAACCGCCTTTTACGGATTTAAGTTTACTTATTGCAGAACCAGATACTGAAAGAGCTGAAACCTTGACGGGTTTTGTAATGATGCCGTCAGCTAAAACTTTTCCAGGAACAATGATTTCAAGTTTATCATTATAATATTTTTCTAGTTTAGAAAGATTTACAGCAGGTCTCTGTCTTGAAGACTTCCCCAACCATTTAGCAATATCTTTCCAGATTTGCGCATTTTCCTTTGAACCCAGCTTATTGAGATCTCTTATAAGACCAATAGTCACTGGATTTGTAGGACCCGTATGTTTTGTCATTTAATAACCTCCTTATATGGTTTCCCTCGCGCGCAACCTTATAGGTTGCGTACTTGGAGACAATGTAAATATTACATTGAACAGGTATAATTAATACCAATACCTTTATAAATATATTTTAAATGGGATATGCAGGGGAAGGGAATTTCCCAACAAAGACCCGCCAATGCGCAAATAATTTCAATAAATATAATCTACATCGAATCAAAGAAACGAATGTAGAATGCACATCAACAGAGCACCAGTTGTTTCGAACCCTCGAAGAGACTGACTCACTGGATCTTAAGTCCAGCGCCGTTGACCAGGCTTGGCGACCCCTGCATAAATTCTCATTTTAATTCTTTTTTTAGAGCCTCTTCAAACTCGCCAACATTATTGGCCAATATTTCTTTTGCCGCAAGGACTATGACATCAGGACTAAGACCTGAAACAGATTCAATATTAAATATTATTCTTGAACTGTCTCCTTCAATAGTTACAGCACCGTCAGGGCATGCAAACTCACATGAACCACATAAGTTACATGAATAAGGTTCCTTTATCTTAAGATCAGATGTTATAAGACCCAATGGACATGCATCAACACAATCTTTAGCTTCTTTGATTCTCTTTTTATCCACAATAAGTTTAGGATAATAACTGTAGCCGACGATAGCACTCTGCCATTTGGCATGATCCTCAGCAAACCCGATAGTTGCAGTTGCTTCAACATCAATAGACTGTCCTTCCAACAGCTTGACGATTATTATGTCACCATCTAAAACCTTGACTGCAGGATCTGTTGACACCATATCTTTAGCATACGCAGTGCAAGGTCCTTCCTTTTTCAGCACAAATTTGACTTGGCATGAAGAACAACCCTTACCCCCACACTTACAGCCAGCACCCAAAACATATTTCTTTGGATCAAAGACTATAGGCAACATACCAAAACGATGAGCAATTATTTCATCATATAAAGCAGAGGTATTATCTATAAAATCAGCACGGGTTATGGAAAGTATGGGTATCTTCTGCAAGATAACCCTACGGATAGCACTGGCAAACACAGGTGTTGTTTCAGAGATTTCAAACTTAAGCGAATTAGTATCTCGACTTATCATCTTAACTTTCATATCTACACCCTCCTTCCACGTCTTCCACCTTTCTTACGAGTTTTATCGTGAGGTAAGGGAGTTACATCTTTAATATTACCAATCCGCAGTCCACCTTTAATCAATGCCCTTATTGCAGGTTGGGCACCTTTTCCAGGTGTTTTAGATTTATTTCCACCAGGAGCACGTACATTTACATGAACCCCTGTCATACCTTTTTCAACTGCTTCCTGAGCAACACGCTGTGCCGCCTGCATAGATGCGTATGGACCTGCCTGATCACGACCTCGATCAGTCATCATACCCCCACTGCATTTAGCCAAAGTTTCAGCACCGGTAATATCTGTAAGAGTTATCAAAATATTATTGAAACTGCTGTAGATATGGACCATGCCCCACTTTTGAGGTTTAGCAGTCTTAGTTATATTGCTCATTTCTTAACGCCTCCAGTTGGTGCACCCTGTTGTGCATTACCTGCACCGCCTCTAAACGGTGGTCGTCTGCCCCTTCCACCAAAAGGTCTTCTTGAACCTGAGAACTCTTTACGCTCTTTAATTTTTTTGGGCGCATATTTAAAACTTGAAGCAAGAACAGACTTTGAACTATAAGTTATAAGACTATCTTCATCAAGACAGACAAGATATTGTGGTGATGTCACCTTTACATTATTGACAAAGATATGCCCATGGACAATAAACTGCCTTGCCTGCAAAAATGAATTTGCAAGTTCTCGTCTCACAACTTGTGTTTCAAGTCGCCTTTCAAGATAATGTTTAAGATCAAGATCTAAAATAGCATCGATTGTTGCTTCTTTATCACCTAAAAGTCTAAGCTTTGTAACTTTGTTAAGTATAGTCTGCTCAACATCATCATCTTTTAACGCAATAGACTGCCTTGCACGTCTTTTTATGTCCCGTATAAATGCTTCAGCCTTATATATCTCATTTTTTCGTCTTAGACCAAACTCTTTCATAAGTCCTTTCTCTGCAGTTATCCTATCTTTATCATAAGGTCTTGTAGGTCTGCTAAATATTCTTTTTGATTTCCTTGGATCTCCCATAACATATCACCTACTTTTTCTTCCTGGATGCAACTCCACCCTTCCTGAATGAGGATTTTGTTCTCTGACCCCTTACAGGCAATCCAAGTTCATGCCTGATGCCACGATACGCACGAATCTTACGAAGACGATTTATATCATCACGAAGTGTCAGACGGATATCTGAACCGATCAGATGCATATCATCGCCAGTAACATAATCATTTCTTCGATTGACAAGCCATGCAGGAATACCGAATTTTGTAGGAGTCTCAATGATGGTCTCTATTTTTTCAATGTCTTTTTCAGAAAGAGACTCAACTAAACTATTCTGGTCAAAACCACCGACATGAAGCACTGCACGGGATAGATTATAATCCACACCAGTTATTGCAGTAAGCCCGATACTAAGTTTTTTATCAGAAAAAATATCAGTACCTTTTATACGTATAATATTCTTTGATGCATGTATTTTAGGTCTGCTTCCACCAGATGATGCAGCAGCATTTTTAGGACTTGTTTTTAGTTTATCAGTTTTTATATCATTTTTAGCCATATCTACTCCCCCTTTTTTTAGTTCCGGGTATTTAGAACCAACGGCAACACGCAATACATGTCACCGAAAATATCAATTATAGACACAAAGATATCCAATTAAAAAATAATCAAGAATCTGTCTGCGCACTATATTAACAACAAGAATAGTCTTGATAATTTTATAAAGGTTTTGTCAATATTAAATTCCGATAAATACATAAAAAAACAAAAAAAGACGCAGAGAGGGTGATTCGAACACCCGTGAGTCGAGACTCACTGGATCTCAAGTCCAGCGCTCTACCTGGCTAAGCGACCTCTGCACAAATAAAGATAAGTACACAAACTTTAAAAACTATCACACAAATCAAAGCTTAAGATTGTGCTTAAACCCTGCCTTCTCAGCCTTTGAAAGAGCCCACGCATCATCAATCAGCATATCAGGAACATCAGAATCCAAGACAGGATAAGCAAGCTTGCATTTCCCGCACAATATAAACGTCCCCTTAAGAGACACATCACCCTTGCATTTAGGGCAGGCAAGCATATCAAATAAATCTTTTTTCAGAACCATAGACAAACACCACAAAATAATATTAACACTTACATCTATTTCCACATACGCGGATATAAATCTTCTTTCATGACAAGCCGGTTAAGTGTCGCAACAATACCTTTCTTTAAGACCTTAATCTCATCAGAACACATTTTAGCAGTACCGATACCAATAAGCTCACCTTTAAGGCTCATTATAGCAACCTGGTCATCAGCATCAATCCCTTTAGAAAGCTTTGAAATGCCGCCGATATGAAGAGGTGCACCATGACAGAGAGCAGACACAGTAGAATCCTTGACAAGAATTTTTTTCATATGCTTGACTCCAAATTCCACTGGCTTGACAATCTCACGAAGCTGTGATTCATCACCGGTCTCTTGAAAAGAGATAAATGCATCTTTTAGATCATGAAGCGTAACTGCCTGATTTTCAGAAAACGGTCCCGCCCGAATCCTTCGAAGCGCATGCATATGTGCCTTGACGCCCATCCGTTTACCAAGATCAACACACAACGTACGGATATAAGTACCCGCCTGAACATCAGTCTTGAAAAGGACATATCTGCCTGAAATCTCAAGAATCTCCAAAGAATAGATGTTTCTCTGACGGAGACGTCTTTTGACCCCCGACTTGACTGGCGGCATCTGTACGATAGTCCCAATAAAATCAGAAACAGTATTACGTATCATCTTTTCAGAGACATCCGAATGTAACAGCATGATAAACACATATTCCTTGCCTTCGGTGAGAAGTGCAGGAGTTATCTTTGTTGCATTGTTTACTAAAGATGGAAGTACGCCAGTAACTTGAGGATCAAGAGTACCTGAATGCCCTACTTTTTTAGCGCCTAATATATCACGGGTCCATGCCGCAACCTGATGAGAGGTAGGGCCTGCTGGCTTATCAATTACAACAAGACCATTGTTTAAGCACTCTTCGATGGTCCGTTCATGAGGAAAACAGCCAAATTTAGGATCTGTCTCTGCCTCATCTTTTACAATCCAGCCAGATTCATCCTTTGACATAAGAAATCAAAGCTTAAGTCCTGCTTTCATCTTATCTGTAAGTTTTGCAGTATCAATGGCCTTAAGAATATCATCATCTGTTGCTTTTGCCTTTATCTTTAAGATATCTGCAGTTGGTTCGATATGTGAAATATTACATTTTTTTCTCTTCATGCCCGTAAGTGCTTTCGGACCTGTAATCTCAACAAAATAGTCATCTATAACATCCGTTATTACACAATATTTTGATGCTTCTCTTCCCGCAGTCTTTACACAGACTCTACCCGCTATAATTGCTGACATAATTATCACCTAATATATATTTAAAATCAAAGTCTTGACTTGACTTTTATGTTTTCCTTTGCACATCTGCTGCAAAGTACGCCCCCATAAGGACGTTCTGGTCTCTTCTCAGTCTTTGAAAGTTTTGCAATATCACCTTTCTTGCCTGTAGGCACTCCAGAAAGTGGAACGCCGCATGTTGAACAGTGAGCTTTTGCTACACCTTTACGCCTATAATGAAGAACATTGTTTCCGCCCGGAAGGCTTGTTTCAATTCTTTTAAATGATCTTGACCTAAATCTTGGTTCCATATTTAACATCTCCTTTTATTGATCATAAATTACATGAACATAAATATTAATCAATAGATATAAATTACGATACAAATCTTTTTAAAATAAACACATTTCTTAACCTTATTAAATTCTTGATCCTAATTACTGCACACCCAACAATTTTCTGAAAATAATTGTAGAAGGTATTGACATAAGTATATACATCCCAAGCCAGCCGACAGATTCACCAATTATAGGTAAACTGATCGGCAGCTTAACTTTCATGGTCTTAAACACGACAGATGCTGCACTATTTTCATTTTTAGATGCTTTATGCTCAATAAACCATTCCTGCTCCGAAAGCACAATCTTATCACCTGAAGAATATACTTTCCCAGTGACTTCATCAACAAAAGTGACAGAACCATCACCCGTACCGACATGAACTGTGAACATATTCTCAAAATCACCCTTAACAAACAATGCGGAGGTATCATTTATCGGCGCAATGACATCACCATAAGTAAAACTCATCCAAGGAAATATCATAAATATAAAGAGCATTGAAACCATCATAGGTTTAAGGACCATCTTAAGCTGTTGATGATTCAATTTCATACTTTTATCAAAAAGTTTTTTTATCTCTTTATCATTATTTTTTGACTTTGCCTTTTTAATCTGCTTCTGCACAGTTTTCATCTCAGACTTAACATGCTTAAGCTTATCCTGATTGACCAAGATCTTATTGGCAACAACAAATACCAACGATAAAAAAGAAGCGATTAATGCTATTACATATACAGGTTCAAGACTTAAAAGTGGACTAAATAAAACATTAACCATATTGATTAAGATTTCAGCCATAAAATCACGTCTTGCCCATGAATTTTCTTAAAGATGGATACATATCTTCAACATGCTGCACTGATACTTCCTCATAAAGCTGATAGATGATCATAACTGCCAAAAGTATACCAGTACCGCCTGCAAGAGCTCCGGTTAAATCCGCAAATGCTGCAAGAAGCCCAACAAATGCACCACCTAAAACAGCAAGACTAGGAATATACCTGTCAAGAACTCTCTCTACAACCCGTATATCTCTCCTGAATCCGGGAATTTGCATACCACTATTCTGTATCTGTTTTGCAACAGAACGTGAATCCATATTAGCACTATGCATCCAGAATATTGAAAATACCACACTCGCAACTACAAAAAATGTAGTATAGATCACAACCCGCAATACATCATCAAAAACAATATTGAACGTAACAAGATTCCAGATGAAGTTTGATGGTGGACTTAAATAATAGACAAGACCAGACAAGGGAGACCCATCTGGACTGAAAGTACCGAGCAATGGAAATCCACGCGAAGCCAAAAGCTGACCCCATACCTTAAAATTAATCAAGAGTGCAGCTGCTAAAATAACAGGAATGACTGAAGTATAAATGAACTTCAAAGGCCATTTCCTGCCAAAACCACGAACAGAACCAAAAGCTAAAGGTATTTCAACACGCATGGCCTGCGCATATACTACCATACCAAATATAAATAGCGTCGTAAGTACAGGTAATAGTGCCAAGAAATCAGGAATGCCTGAAAGCACAGATGAAATAAAATAAGGTATGACACCAGACGGTGTACCTGCAGTGCCGAATGGATTGAACAATCTCAAAAATATCTGCTTACTGACGCCCGCAGCAATGAAAAGAGATACGCCTGACCCGAAACCCCATTTACTTATCACTTCATCTAAAAATACAATTATAATTCCACCAAGAGCAATCTGAAAAATGACAAGACCGACAGTCAACGGCAAGAAATTCATAGGCTGTATCGCACCCATAAGAGTATACGCAGCCGCTTCTACAAAACATAAGATATAAGTAAGTATCTTTTGAGTTCCCTGAAACATAACTTTACCATGGTGCGTTGACATATCCCAATTGATTATGCCCGACCCGGTCAAAAGTTGCAAGAATATACTTGAGGTAACGATAGGTCCAATACCAAGCGTAATTAAAGAACCGAAACTAGCACCCATAATATCTTCAAGTGCCTGAAACTGAGCAATCGCTGTTGAAGCAACACCCCAAACTGCAATCTCAGAAAGGATATAATAAAAAAGAAGACCGAGTATAGTCCATTTAAACTTTTCCTTAAATGTAAGTTTTTTGATAGGTCTAGCAACACCAGGAAGCTTCTGTATCAAAGACTCGTAATTCATCAGATCCGCACCATAAACATATGTCTTGACAGCATTGATCAAAACAAAAACAGACAATTAAATGCCCGCTAACAATATTTTAAAAAGCATATATAAATATGTATATACAAAAAAACCAAAAAAACAAAAATAAAGTATTGGATTCATTCCAAAACTATTGCTTTTCCACCAGCTTTTTCAATTTTTTCAATTGCAGTACTTGAAAATTTCTCTGCAGTAACATTTATCTTTGAACTTACTATACCACTGCCTAAAACTTTCTGCACTCCAGCCTTACTTAAATCAATATTATATGTTGCTCCGGATTTCTCAGCCACGCCAGATGTAATATATGAATCAAGATTAAGTTCTATCCGAGACAGATTTATAGTTACATCTGAAGTTATGACCTTTAAAGGTCTTATGAATCCAGATTTACCGATCCGCTGTTTAATATTATGAAGCGCTGTCATCTTCTGTTGTCCTTTCTTTCCGGAACCAGCCATTCCACGACCACCACGGCTTCCAGCACCCCTATGTTTTTTAGGAGAACCCCATGCATGAGTCCTTGAACCTCTAAGTTTCCGTACTTTTTTTGTCTTGTTTACAACCATCTTAATCACGAAATTGGATATTTTTAAATCATCTTGGTAAGAAGATCATTAATTTTTTCTCCCCTATAACCCAATGCACCTTTCTGAACAAAAGTTCTTTTTATTCCGCCTCTTTCATGTCCTTTTACAGGTGGAGAAAGTCTAAACACAGGTCGTATACCAGAATCTCTGATCTTGCCTGCTTTAATGTTCTTTACTGCAGCTGTAGCTTCTTTAGTGTCCGCAAATACTTTAGAACTAATCCTGCCTCTTTTAGATACAAGAATGGTTAACATATCATCAGATATTTCTCCCCAAGTGATATAATCTTTTGCTTTATTTAGCATACCGACCATACATTCATTTTCAGGAACAATAATACAATGATTAGGTTTTGTAAGCATTAAGGATTCAAGAGTATACCTAATCTCTTTTCTGATTCCTACAGTTCCTCTGACCCTTATGACTGCATATAATTTTGACATATTAATCCCTGACCTATTTAATTATACCTTCAACCATACCAGTTGAAGTCTTGACCTCTTCTGAAACCCTCATCTTATTCAATTGCTGTAATGAACCAAATATAGCTTTTACAAAATTAAGCCGAGTTTTTGTCTGACCACGGCTTTTACCCCATACATCACGAATACCCGCAAGATTCATAAGAGTTTTTGCTTCTTTAGCGACACAGAGACCAATTCCTTTAGGGGCTGGCATAAGAGTAACGTTCACAGAACCACACTTCGCTTCAGTCTTAAAAGGTATTGAATGATGAGCTTTACACTGACATTCCCATGAACCGCAACCACGTCTCACAGGGATAATATTAAGTTTAGCTTTCTTGACTGCATTTGCAATAGTTGTTGGTACATCTTTACTGGTAGCATAGCCAAGACCTATAAGGCCATCACCATTACCGACTGCAACAAGTGCATGAATTGAACGACGTCTTCCAGATTTATGCATCCTGTTAGTATACCTTATAGGTGTTCGCATAATGCTTCCACCCTTACCAGGATTACCGCCAATCTGTATGACCTGATCTTTTATTTCAGGGATAAGAAAATCAACAATCTCAGATTCTCTTATGACAAGACCCTGATCAAATATATCTTTGATGCTTTTGATCTCTCCATTCATAACTCTTCGTCCAAGTTCTGTCCTAGGAACCCAAGTTTCCTTGATATCTTTTTTCTCAGAATTCCTTCTTCTAAAATCAGCCATAATAATCACATATATTTAAAATTTATTTTTTGCTCTTAGAGTCTCCTTTAACTGATGCTTTTTTAACAGGTTTGACTGAAGAACCTCCAAGTATCTTCTTCTTGACAACATCAAAATCTTTAGCGATTGTTGTCTTTTTATAAGCATCGATATGTGCCCCGGATATTCTTTCATCACTAGGTATGTTATTTGAGGAATGAGGTATCTCAAGACCGCCATCAACTGCACCTTTCAAAACGGCAAATATTGTTGCGCCTTTAGTTGGTGTCAAAAGACCAATATCAAGTATTGCATTATCAATTTTATTTGATTTTGCAATAGATGCAAGCTGAAGACCTGTAAGATATGCAGCAGGAATATTTTTTAATGAACCTTTCCAACCGCTCTTTGTAAGACTTGTAGAATCAACCGCGACAACTGCCTTATCCTGTCCATGATCTGAAACTATGATTTGTGCAATTATTTTGGTATTAGATCTGCGAACGACCATACGCGGTTTATTAGAGATCAAAAGGTTAAGACGTTTTTTATAATTAGTCTTGCCTTCTACTCTTCTTCTGAAATGTGAAAGATGTCTTGAGTTCATTAGATTCACCATATTTATACAAAATTATTCTTTAAGTTTCTTTATATACAAATTCAAGTGGGATTTATTTCTGAAAAAACCACTTGTTGAAAGACGGTACAATTTTGTATATTCTGTTGAAAGTATAATCTCTTTTGCTTTTAACTTCAAAAGCTCAACCCTTAAGGATCTTATTTTCTTCATCCATTGACTTTTAGGATTTGAACGTGTTTTTGCTGTTCCTTTTCTTGAACCAAAACCGCTTCTTAATGATTTTTTCTTCTGTTCTGCAATTTTTCTTGCACGAACTCGGCTCTGACCTGTTAAAGGAGACACTTTTATAACTCCTTTATCCACAAGAGTTCTTATATCATGACGAGTGATTGCAGAACTTATATCCTCAGCATTGTCAGGACTGAGCCATACTCTATCCTTACCTACCTTAAGCATTCTTGCGGCCAGTTCTTTTTGCTGTCTCGTGTTCATTTAAATCACATCAATTTTATTTAATTATTTGTAAGTTCTATTTCAACGCCTTCGGATAATATGATCTCATCAGTAAATTCTGTATTGCACAACGGACATTCAAAATAATCAATATTTTTTTTCTTGCGTAATTCACCAATAGTTCCACATTTTGGACATTTTGTATGTCCTGCATGCAAAAATGTTATCAATGTCACGCAACTCACCCATTTCATAAATTTTAATTTTATCTACTTTTTATTATCTTTATTTTCATCTTTATTGACATTATCTTTTTTAACCGTTGGTTGAGCTTTTTTATCACTCTTCTTTTTTTTCAGATCAGCTTTGATTGCAACAAGAGTAACCACACCAGGATTTAATATTCGGATGTTTGATGTTTTAGCAACATTTACTATGTCCATCCTCTTCTTAAGTCCGACAGTACCTGCAATCCTTGCAACCTCATCATCTTTATTGACACTGTCAAGATCTGAAACATTATGTACCATCACTTCTTTTTTACCGCAAGCATGAAAACCCCTGACTTTTACAGGAGATCCATAACTAGGAGTCGGATTTGTATGTCCTCTTCTGTGCAGCCTAAATTTATTATGCCTGCCTTTTCTACCGCGCCATGCAGTACCAAGCTTTAGATATCTATAGGAATCCTGCCTAATAAATGACGGTTTCTTACTTTTTATCACTTTTCGTACTTCAAGCAATCTTTTGACCATAATAACACCATTTAACATATAAATTATTCTTTAGTTACAAGATATACCCCATCCTGGAATACTCTCCTGTCTTTACCTTTTACTTTGCAGGCCCGTTCAATATTAGCTGCAGTCTGGCCTACATCTTCTTTATCTGTACCTGAAACTATGACATCTTCTTTCTTGACAACAACTTTAGTATCTCCTAATATGTTTGCTTTCATGATACCTTTACCGCCAAGATAATTTTTGATATCTACAACATCACCATTTACAGATACATTCATTGGAAAGTGAGTATATACAATCTTTAATTTATATTCAAACCCACTTGTAACACCTTTTATCATGTTGTTCAGATGAGATGCCCATGTACCCACAACAGCACAATCATTGTTTCTTTTTGATTCTGTGCTGACAACTAAAGTACTGCCTGAAATATTATATTTAACATGTGGATGAACAAAAACCCTACTCACGCTTGACCCATCAGCAGAAACTTCAATTTTTCCACCATCCTGTTTTTCTATTTTTACTCCCTCTGGGATTGCGATTTTCTGTTCATATGCCATAAAAACACCATAATTTTAATATATTCTTCTATTTTCTAAAGTCAAGATACTTAATATACATAAGCGATTAGACTTCCTCCAACTTTACCTTTGACTTCGTTATGTGATTTAATTCCTTTCGAAGTTGAAACGACCATAACACCGACATTACTTGCTGGAAGATATCTTTTTTCAAATTTAAGATAATCCTCTTTTTTAACTGAATGTCTTGGTACAATTGGTTTGCAATCATTGATCATTCCGATAAGTTCTACCTTAATTTTTCCACCAGTATTATTATCCACAACTTTATAGCTTGCGATATATCCATTTTCCTTAAATATATCAAGTATACTGATTATTAAATTAGAAGTATAATCTAATATACATTCTTTTTTTCCGACAGACTCAGCATTTCTGAGAACAGTCATTACATCTGCGATAGGATTATGCATCATAAAAAAATCACCATAATATATATAATATATTTAATCATACTTCTTGAAACCAAGCTTGCTTGCAATCTCTCGGAAACACTGATGACAATAATTAAGATGATAAGATTTTATAACTCCCTTACCTTTCTTACCGCATCTTCTGCATCGATTAAGAGCTAAACCATTACTTCTGTCTCTTGGCATATTATGTTTTTTAAACTTTTCTGCCTTTGTCTTATTTGCTTTCTGTTCCAATTGTTTCAAAAGTTTTCTATAATCTCCCATATAACATCACATTAATCAATTACAAGATTTCCAAACTAAATTTCTTTTTCATAAAATCTCTAGCTTCATCCCGTGTTATCCTATGGGATAAAGGTATTTTCCTTTTCTGAATTTTTCTTCTTTTTATTCTAAAACCTGATCTTTCAAGAGTTACGCTTATATTAAAACCCATAATTCCAATAGCAGGATCATATTTAACACCAGGTACTTCAAGATATTCTTCAAAACCGAAATTAAAATTACCTTCATTATCAAAACTTGAGCCCTTAATCGCATTACCTTTAGCACGAAGTAGATTCTTAAGAGTATCCAAAGCTTTCTGATCCCTCATTGTGACTTTGACTCCTATGACTCTACCTTTACCGATTTTATAGGTTTTTGCTTTTCTTGAAGCCAAGGTTTTAACAGGCTTGCATCCTGTAAGTCTTTCTGCAAGAAGAATCGCACTATCTAAACGATCTACATTCTTTCCGAGACCTATATTCAATACAACCTTTGAAACCTTGATATCTTTCATAAGATTCATAATAATCACAAACCAACATACTCCATAATTTATTCAAGTTTAATAAGGGACGTCTTAGTTCCTATAACAAATATATAATCTTTTAACGTCCTAAGTTCCTTGCCATCAATATCCACAATAACCATATTGGGTTCTGGACTTTCAACAATCTCAAGCTTTTTCAATTTACCGATAGAACCTACATGTCTTCCGCCAGTTACCATCACAATATTTCCAATATCCATAGATACATGTGCTTTCACCTCTTGAGTAGGTACTGATATCTGAACAGTATCACCGACTTTGTATATTGCTTTCTTTGCAGCCATGACGAAAGTTCGGCCATCATGAAGACCAAACTGCATTTTACCGCCATTCAATTGCTTTTTTGAAATTATTTTTCCAAGCTTAAACAAAGATTCTTTACTATCAATTTCAACCGGAACTAATTTGCCCGATTTTGAAAGTATCCTGTAATATTTCTTAATTTTTGGCAATGCAACAACATCCATAAAACCAACCGGATGTTTGTAATTCTTTATGATCTTACCATCAACTAAAAGATATCCATTATTTAATATTGTTTTTGCTTCGGAAAGTGTTTTTGCCAACATTAATATATCCCTAAGGAACACACCGACCGGTATGCACTCACCTTTAGCATGAGCACCCGAACTAGGCAAAACTGCAAATTTAGCAGTCTTCTTTGGTATATTATAACTCTTTGATGCTCCAAGTCTTTTTAAATGCATTGCAATCACTCATTCCATAAATATTATTTTTACTTTTTCACAGTCTTTTTCTTTTCTGCAGTTTTTACAGTATCTGCCTGTTTTTTCACAGGAGTTGCTGTTTTAGTTTTATCCTTAGTTACTGTCTTTTTAATCCCTGATTTTGCTTCAGGTTTTGCCTTTGAGACAGGCTTGCTCTCTTTTTTCACAGCTTCTTTTTTAATGCTTTTGCTCTGATCTTTTTTTACGACATCAGACTTTATATTTTTAAGACGCTTTGCATCTTCAAGATTTAAAGATATTATCTGAAGATTTGACGGATCTTGAGGTAGCTGAACTTCAGTACCATCAGTCTTTTTTGTTGTAATGCCTTTAATATGGACATGACCTTTTTTTATGAAAACATTAACGATTTCACCAGTTGATCCCTTATTGGATCCTCTCTTGATTATAACCTCATCACCACGACGAACTGGTAAAGATGGCTTGCCAACCTTCTGCCTCAATGTTTTTGAAAGATTTGCAGATAAAAATTTTCGTTTAACATGAAGTGGAGCATTATATAAATATTTCCTTTGTTTTGCGCTTTCCTTTGAACCTTTCCATTTTACAGACCATTTACCGATTTTCATATCAAGTCACCATCATACTATTGTTGCTGCAATTTTCCCGATCATTGGGAATCGTTCCACAACTTCTTTTGCAATAATTCCTTTAATCTGCTTTCCTCTTGGTTCAAAATTATCTTGGATAAGTACTGCAGTATTTTCTAAAAACTTTATACGAACGCCATTTGCACGTTTGAATTCCTTAGTCTGTGTAACAATGACAGCTTTTACAATTTCATGTTTTATTTTCTGGTTACCGGATTTAACAGAACATATGACAACACCGCCAATTCCTGCAGATGGATGTCTTTTTCTGATACCTTTATAACCTTTGACCGCTATGACTTCCAATTTTTTAGCACCAGTATTGTCAACACACCGAATTATGCTTCCGGTCTGTATACCTTTTGTTGAATTGATACTCATAGCTTTCATAAATATTCACCATAATTTATATAATATCTTTAAAGTTTTTCTATTACTACAAACTTTTTTGTTTTACTTATTGGTCGACACTCACCGATTCGAACCATGTCACCTTTTTTTATGTGAAAACATGATGGTTTATGAGCAACAACTTTTGTTTTCCTTTTTTCATAACGTTCAAATTTAGGAACAAAATGTGTATAACTCCATTCGACAACCACAGAATTATCCATGCTTGCAGAGACTACAGTCCCTTGAAATATCTTGCCCCTTACCTTAAGAGTACCATGAAATGGGCATGTATCATCTGTACATACCTCTTTAGGAACAGTCTTGGTCGGAATTCCTATGTTCTTTACAGCATTTTTTGCCATCATATCAACCATTTTTATTATTTTTAAACAATTATGAACTATTTTTTCCATTTGGAAGGTACTTTTTTTCTTATACGCTCCTCGGGACGTCCTAAAATACGTTTCCCAGACACCCGGACAACATCCCCCGAAGGAATTGTTATATCAAATGCCATCATACTCTTTGCAAGCCAAATCCTTTTTTGACCAGACATCACAAGCAACATATCTTTGGTCTCATCAATTATGCACCCAGAAACACCGATACAATTTTTATCGTTGCTTTCAGATACCTTTATGTTGAGACCGACAAGCTCATGTCGTATAATGTTTTGTGGAGTGATCATAAAAAACACCCATGAACATCTTATGAAATGATAATAGACTCTTCACCAAAACCCATGTCAATAAGCAACTTTTTTACTTCTTCAGCATGCTTCCCTTGGAGTTCAATCAGACCATTTTTTGATGTCCCGCCACAAGCAAGCTTCCCTTTCAAAGTTGTTGTTATCTCCTTGATATTTGTTGATTTCGGATCAAGTCCTTTTACCATTGTTGAATATTTTCTAAAACGCTTTCTGATATAACTTATTTCTATCTGTTGTGCTTCTTTAGAAATTGTGTCACATACACAGAGATCTTTTGGAAGCCCGCACTTATTACATATATCTTGCATCTTAGATCTTACATCTCCTTTTGAATTGTCAGGATTCGTGCAATCGTTTTCTTGATTTCACTGATCTTGCCAGGATTATCTGACACTCCGCCGACATCAATCTTACCTTTTTCCTTAAAAAGCTCAAGTTTAAATTCTTTAAGCTTTTTTGTTCGATCATCATCACTCATGTCTCTTATCTGTCTTGAACGGAGTATAGCCATAAATATCACAATTTTTATTCTTTATTTTTTTCTTTTTTGACAGCAGTTCTTTTAACTTCTTTTTTTGTTGTTTTTTTCTTTTCAGAAGTTTCAGCAACTTTTTCTTTTTCTTTCTTTTCTGCTGTTTCTTCATTCTTTGCTTCTTTTGCTTTTTTCTCAACCTTTTCTTCTTTTACAGTTTTAATTTCTTTTTCTTTTTTAGCAGCTGCTTTTTTTTCAACTTCCTTATCCTCTTTTTTATCTGTTTTTGTTGTTTTTTTATCTGTTTCTTTTTTAACTTCTTTTTCTTCCTTTACTTCTTTTTCATCTTTCTTAACAGATACTGCATTGACATCTTCTTTTGCAGCTGCATCTTCCTCAGTTTTTAACTTAGCCGCCTTTTTATCTGCTTTTTCTTTAGCTTCATCAACAATAGCTGCTTTAATCCTCTTCTCGATAAGCATAGATTCAGGAAGATTTTTCATTATCATAACTTTAATTCCTAAAACACCAGGTTTCATCATTGCAGTTGAAAAACCACGATCAACATTACCAATTGCAAAATCCCCCGATTTTTTGATATATCCGACCTGTTTCTTATCAGTTCTGCCTCGACCGCCTGAAATTTTACCGCTTATCTGTATTTCAGCACCATAAGCACCGGCATTCATGATATTTCTGAGATAAATATTTGTAATTCGGTTTGGTTTTACATACCTTTCAATTGCAGATGAAATCTGATGAGCTACATAAGTTGCATCAAGATCAGGACTTTCAATAGACTGTATATCTAATTGCGGATTCTTTACTGCATATTTTTCTGAAAGTACATTAGTGATCATTTCAATATTCTTACCAGCACGGCCAATAGCAATGCCCGGTCTACCTACATGCACAATAAGTCGTGTAGATAAAGGAGTTATCTGTATATCAGTATGACTATAATCAGCTTTTTCAAGAACCTTTGCAAGGTACTCTTCAACCTCTAGTGATTTTATGTGATCTTCTATAAATTTTCTTTCAATCATATGCAACCTGGCCTCATTAAGCATTATTTATTGATTTATTTTTTGATGTTATCTTTAACATCTTCTTTTTTTATTTCTTTTGTTTCATCCACAGTAGCTTTTTGAGCAGCAGCTTTTGAAACAGCTTTGGGTTTTACAGCTTTTACTGCTTCTTTTTTTGTTACTATTTTTGTTTTTTTTACTTTTTGCTCTTTTACAGTTATGGAAACATTTGTACTTTTTGCTCGCCTTCTGCCAAATGATCTTGCACCACGATGAAATCGTGAACTGCCAATATTAGCCTGTGCATTATCAACAACAAGATTATTGCCATCAAGACCTTTAACTTCTGCATTACTTTTTGCATTCTTTAATAATTTTAAAAATTCAATAGCGGCATTGACCGGAAATCTTCCAGGACCCATACCGCCTTTTCTATGTGCTTGATCACGGATGAAACGTTTATAGGGAATAGCTTTCTTTACCTTGACGACATCTGAAAGATAGACCATCGCCTTCTCAACACCAAGACCCTTTATGAATCTGCTTATTTCAACAGAATTCTTTGTTGATATCCTCAAATTAGTAGCACCGCTACGAGCTACTTTTTCTTCATTTGCTTTGTAAGGATGATTTATATCAGTCATAGAGTATCACATTGAACATATTTTTAATTTTTATTTTAATGCCACAAATTTACTGGATTTTGTTGCTCCAACACCAACACCACTATGCTTAAGTACTCGTCTTGTCTGTGCAAACTCACCAAATCTATGACCGACCATCTCTTCTTTTATATCGACAGAAACAAATTCTTTACCATTATGTATACCTATTTTTTTACCTATAAAATCAGGCAAGACAATCATATCCCGTGCATGTGTCTTAACAAATTTATCCGGATTAGTTTTGATATCATCGATAAGTTTTTTTTCAAGATCACTAAAGCCATGAATCATATGTCTTCGACCTCTGCTTTTTATAAGACCCATAAACTCATCCATAGATAACGCTCTAAGTTCTTCAACAGTCTTACCACGGAAAGTAAATATTCGTTTTCCGAATTTGTCAGTCTTGATATTATTAGCCATAAAAATCACTTGATATTATATTATCTCTTCTTACCGGTCCTTCTTGCAGCAATAGACCCAACTTTTGCACCAGGAGATGCATGTCGACTAGTAGTTGTAGATACACCCTTGTTGTCTCCACCAAACTTATGGTCAACGGAATTCATTGCAACTTTACTTGTTATAGGATACAATTTACCGCGAGCTTTTCGATTATGGAATTTATTGCCTGCTTTACCAAACGGTTTTATCTTTCTTTCTCCGCCAGCAGCAACACCGATTGTTGCCATGCAAAATGAATTCAGTGTCTTAAAAGATTTTGATGGTAATTTTACAACAGTAGTTGTTCCGCTATGTGATGAAACTACTGCAGACATACCAGATGAACGGACCAATTTACCGCCATCACCAGGAATGCCTTCAATATTAAACACAGGAGTTCCTTCAGGAATATCAACTAATGGAAGCACATTTCCAAAATCAAAACTTGCACCATTGCCTACACAGATATCTTTACCCACAGAAACACCTTCCGAAGCGATCATGTATCTTTTTTCATTATTTTCAAACTTAACAAGAGCAACAGGTGCATTTTTGCCCACATCATGTTTAATGTCAATAATGACACCATTAGTTTTAACAGTCCTATTTTTTGCACTGTATTTAGCGTCAGTAAGATAATTATGACTATTTGCCCTATATGTTGGAGTTCCTCTACCCCTACGCTGAGAGATTATTCGTTTACCCATATTATATCATCCCAAGCCGTGTTGCAATATCAATTGCAGGTGTATCCTCAGATAACCGAACAGTTACTTTTTTCCTTTTCTTCTGATCAATCAATGTGTTTATCCTTATGACCTTAACCTTATATTGATCCTCAATAGCTTTTTTTATTTCAGGTTTTGATGCCTTGATATCTGCCACAAACACAAGTTCATTCAAGCTTTCAACATTATTCATAGCTTTCTCAGTCAGATGTGTATGTTTAAGTATCTGTAGTTTCATAGATATCACATAAATAATTTTTCTTTCTCAAGCATCTCAATTGCAGATTTTGTCCATACAGTAAGCCTGCCCGCATGAGTGCCAGGTGCAAGTATTTCAGCGTTAAGATTTTTAACTTCTATAACATCAACACCAACAATATTTGAAGCTGCCTCATTAATTCCCTTATTATTTGCAACTACAACCAATGGACCTTTTTTAATACGATAGTTCCTGCCACGCATAGTACCCCGACCAGCACGTATCTTCCTTTCAGATGATCGTTCAATATCAAAAGATAATCCAATAGATTTTAAAATTTTAAGCGCATCCTGTGTTTTTGTTACAGTTTCAAGCTTATCTTCACAGATTATAGGAAATTCAGTTATACCATCAACTTTATGACCTCGACCAGATACTATTTCCTTATCCGCAGTAGCTGAAATAGCACTTCGGATAGCAAGTTTTCGTTCAGTATTATTAATATCAACAGCATATATCTTTTCACTTTTAGGAGCATGAGCTTTTCTACCTTTGATTGCATGAGGTGCTACACGGCCAGTACCTGCCAGAGAACCAGTCCCGATGGTAATACGTTTCATACGGGCAATACCACGATTTGCAAGACTGCCATAACAAGACCGCCTGGCAATATGATGTGCAGATGTCTTAAGGCCAGCTCTTGGATCAGCACCATATGGTTGCCTAGCCTTGCTCTGTGCAGTGATTACAGCTCGTTTTATAAGATCCGGTCTGTAAGTTTCAAAAAACTGTAAAGGTAAATCTACTTGCGAACCTTTTTTGCCATCAATAGAGATTATGTTTGTTTTCATATCTAAATACCCTGTTTGCTCTCTAGGGAAACGTAAGTCACCTGTGGTTCATCATACTTGTATTTCTGTGGTCGTACAGGTGCCCTGAATCGTACCAATCTTTTACAAGGTCCTGGCACAGAACCTTTTAACATGATATAATTTGATTTAACATTACCGTAATTTAACCAGCCGCCTTTAATGTCCAAATCTTTTTCACCAATCTTAACAATCATCTTGTTAAGTTCAGTCCGATTATTAAAACCAAGATTTCCTGCCTGTGCGACAGTCCAACTTGTCTTATGTGGATGGAAAGGTCCAAGATTACCTGGTTTTCGCTTGACTTTTTCAGATTTTTTTGCTAAAAGTTTAACACCATACCTTTTTACTTGTCCTGAAAAACCTTTTCCTTTAGTGACTGAACGAACATCAATAGTTTCGCCAGCATTAAATATTTCTGAAACTGCAAGTTCTTTTCCAAGCTTATCTTCTGCAAGCTTAAGTTTCTCTTCAGTATTATTTCCTGAAACTGTTACCTCAAAGACTTCTGGGGTCTTTTTTGAAACACCAGTTTCTGTAGGTCGAGTATATACAATCAGACGGACTTCAGCAATTGAATCGATATCTTCCTTAAGATCTTTTGATTTTACTTTTGAAACATGAACGCCTGCTCTTTTTAGATCATCTGCAGAATTATCAACTGACAAAGATTCTGAAATGGCCTTGGTGCCGTAAACACCTCGTGAATATGTCCTTATGCCAAGCACTTTAAGATTTGGACATTCCATTACTGTAACCGGCACTGAAATCTCTTGATTATAAGTAACTGATCCTTTACGGTTGTCAACAATAGTCACATGAGTCATACCCACTTTATATCCTGCAAATTCCTGTATTTTTGTCTCTGAAATTGCCGGAAGAGTTTTCATAGTTGGATATATTCTTTTAGCCCTGGTCTTTGGCCTAAATGCAAGTGATCCTCTTCGTGGATGATGTACTCTTCCCATAGATATTACCTTTAACACGATAGCTTTAAAAACAAATCGATTTTTGTACCACATTTCAGATGATGAAAGAACTCTAGATATACAATATATGTATATTAGCAAGAGGTTTTCAAGCCAATAATGAACAAGATACTTTTTCTTCAAAACCTTTATAAATGTTTGTATTAGTGTATAAAGCTCTGATAACTTTTAACAGTCGGTTATACTTCTCAATCGCCAGACACATTACAGACCTACAATATATGATAGGCATACCATATATAATAAATATAGTATGCAACACTATAAATAACAATAAATAGTTAACCGCTCCAATCAACTGTATGATTCAAATGGCTGAAAATAAAAAAGAAAACAAAAAAAGTATCTTATCAAAGATTACAGAAAAGCTTGACAAAAAGCTTGAAAAGAAATCAAAAGAAAGTTGTTGCAGTTCATGTTCTGGTTCCTGCTGTTAAAACTAAGGATTTAGATTTAATATGCTTGAAGAATTTTCAAGTTGGATAGTCTTATCCATTTTAAACATTGAGAAAGGCACAAGACTAGAATCAACTTTAAATTTTTTCATATATGATTCAATAAAGATATTACTACTTCTTTTCGTAATGATTGCAATTGTAGGATATTTAAGGACATACATATCAGAAAAAAAGATAAGACAATTACTTTCAGGGAAAAAACAAGGCATAGGAAACATAATAGCAGCAATCATGGGTGCAATCACACCCTTTTGTTCATGTTCATCAATACCTGTCTTCTTATCCTTCATGAAAGCGAAAATCCCATTAGGTGTAAGTTTCTCATTTCTTGTGACGTCGCCATTGGTAAACGAATACGTTGCAATAATAATGCTCGGATTTTTCGGCTGGAAAATAACAGCGCTCTATATAATTAGCGGAATACTGATCGGTGTATTTTCAGGCATAGTGATAGGCAAGCTCGGACTTGAAAAACACATAGTACAAGACATGATAGAGACAAAAGGCAATAACGACGAAAAAATCTTCAGCACACAAAAAGAAAGAATAGATACAGGATTAAAAGAAGCAACAACAATAATCAAAAGCATCTGGATGTGGGTCTTTGTAGGTATTGGTATTGCTGCAGGAATCCACGGTTATATACCAGAAGAAACAGTAATAAGTCTTATTCAGACAGGTGGAATATTCTCAGTCCCAATTGCAACATTGATAGGCGTACCATTATATGCAAACTGCGCAGCCGTCGTACCGATAGCAGTTGTCCTATTTGAAAAAGGATTCCCATTAGGCACAGCGCTCGCATTCATGATGGGTACTGCTGCATTGAGCATCCCTGAAGCGATCATTTTACGACGCGCAATGAAACTGCCACTCATTGTAGCATTCTTCACCATCGTCACCATATCGATAATCCTGACAGGCTACACTTTCAATTTCCTGGCAATGTTCTTGATATAAAAAACATATTTATTCTTGAAAGACACAAAATAGAATCATTAAATTTATTACAATAAAAATAATATAATCAATCCTCATAACAATCAGAAGCATTACCCTTGGCGCTTCAGGTCTTACCATACTTAAAAAAATAATTGACATAAAAAAAGACTCAAAAATAAAAGATATAATTGGACCCGAAAAAGAATGATTTAATAACATAGCAAAACAAATATTTAGATGAGGATGATTTCTATATGACCAGTACAGTGATAGTCGGAACACAGTTCGGAGATGAGGGTAAAGGAAAGTTTGTAGACATGCTTTCAAAAGATTATGATGTAATAGTCAGGTTTCAGGGCGGAAACAACGCAGGCCACACGATTGTGGTGGATGGCAAGACCTACAAATTTCATCTGATACCTTCAGGAATCCTCTACGAAGACAAATCAGTCATAATAGGAAGTGGTGTTGTCATCGACACAAAAATACTTTGCGAAGAAATAGAATCACTTGAAAAAAAAGGTCACAAGATAACAAACCTAAAGATTGCAGGGAACGCTCACGCAATCATGCCATGGCATATTGCAATCGACAATCATGAAGAGACAAAAAGAAAAAACAAGATAGGCACCACAGGTAGAGGCATCGGTCCTGCATACAGATCAAAGGCCGGAAGATCTGACGCCATCAGGATGTATGATTTCCTAACAGAAGAACGACTTTCGGAAAGAATATACAGCATACTTGACAACAATAAAGATTATTTCAACATAATAGGGTTTGAAGACAATGCAGATAATATCATAAAAGAATATGTAAAAACAGCAGAAAAAATACGTCATCTTATATTTGACGGACCTGAATTCATAAACAGCGAGCTTGACAAAGGTAGAAAAGTTCTTTTGGAAGGTGCACAAGGCACATTCCTTGACATCGACCACGGCACATATCCGTTCGTCACATCATCAAATACAGTAGCATCATCAGCCTGTGCAGGTTCCGGCATAGGCCCGAAAAGAATCACAGATGTCATAGGTATCATGAAAGCTTACACTACACGTGTAGGCGAAGGCCAATTCCCAACCGAACTTAAAGACGATACCAGTAAATTTTTACAAGAGAAAGGCCACGAATACGGCACCACGACAGGAAGACCCAGGAGATGTGGCTGGCTTGACCTTGTCATGCTAAAGCATTCAAAAAACCTTAACAGCCTAACAGAATTCATAATAACTAAAATCGATGTCCTCTCTGGATTGAAAACACTAAAAATATGTACAGAATACATGATATATGGAAATAAGACAAACATATTTCCTGGAGACCCGTATATATCTGATAATGCAGAACCAATATATCATGAATTCAAAGGATGGGATGAAGACATAACATCAATAAAAAGATATGATGATCTACCAGAAAACGCAAAAATCTATGTAGAGTTCATATCCTCATACCTTAACCTTCCTATAAAAATAGTATCTGTAGGTCCTGGAAGAGATCAAAACATAGTTCTTTAAAAATTACAGTGATACAATTGAAACAATACATAGACATCGAGACCACAGGATTGAGCCGACAAAGAAACAGCATAACAGTGGTCGGCATCTATACAGGTGACGAAGTCATACAGTTTATAAACGGAATAGACCTGACCGAAGACAACCTAAATGATGTAATCAAAAAAGCAAAAGATATGGTCACCTTCAACGGAAAACGCTTCGACATACCTTTTTTGGCGCACAAGTTCCCAAACATAGACTTCAAGAGCGCACAACACCACGATCTCATGTACACCTGCAGAAAACATGATCTGACTGGTGGCCTGAAAAAGATAGAGAACATGCTTGGCATATCCCGTGATTCAGGCATCTCAGACGGACGTGAAGCCGTACGTCTCTGGAGACGATATCAGCATGGATGCAACAATTCACTCAACAGACTCTTAGAATACAATAAAGAAGACATAATCAACCTGTACCACATAGAAAAAATCCTAGAAGAAAAGAAAAAAGAAAATAATTAAAAAGATCACTTATTCTTCATCGCATCAGAAAGTGCATAAGGCATCATCGAAAGCGCAGCAAGTATTGCAATTAAGGCCAAGAATATCCCAGCAAGTATAAACCCGATACCGCCAAGCTTTAATGTCAAAAGCATAGGCCCATATGAATTAGCAATTATACGCATATCAACAAGTCCAGGATCTGCGCCCCTTGTAGCCCCTTCCCAGACCGCTTTAGGATTTTCATTAAGACTTTGTAAAGTTGGCTTAAATACTGTAAATTCTGTTACGATTGCAGAGAACACCATCAAAAAACCAACTATTGCAAAAATCATACCCACCTTTGCTTTCATCATCGTTTTTCTTTTTTCAGCTTCCATATCCATAATTACCACCCTTAAAAGATATTTTATGGTTTAAGATAGACCATAGATAAAACCTCTATATAATATAGATTTTATATTATATATATTAAACCCATAGAAACATAACTATAAAATAATAACTGATTTTAAATTAAAATCATAAAACCACAAAAAAACAACCAATCAAGAAATAATTAAAAATGCATCTTACTTTCCCACAATCTCTTTTCCAAGCCCAAGAATCTTGCCGAAATCTTTCTTATTAGGCTTATACTTTGCAAACTTGACAAGGTCGCACATAGAAAAGCATTCTTTGACCTTTGAAACATCACCATGACCTTCATTCTTCAGAAGACGGATGACATCAGTGCTCGTCAACTCACGACTTAGAGCCGAACCGATAGTATGCCTGAAATAAAACCGGACAGCCAAAGACACTTTAGTGTATGCTTCTTTCATATCTCCGGCCTCAAACAGCTTCTCAGCCTCAGAAAGCATCAAAAGCGCATCTTTTTTAGGATTGATCTTCTTGACGCGAACGACAGGAACATTGTCGGCCACAAGATTGACCAGAGCCTCACGTTTTCTATAAAGATAATAAGACACGCCAATTATCAGAAATATGAGAAAGATCAACGGATACTTGACCTTGTCCATCAAAGTCCGGCCATCATCAAAATCAATATCAAGTATCTCAGTCTCATTACCGGACACAGCTACAGAAGCAGTAATGTTTCCCTGACTGACCTCAGTCTTCCCGTCCTTGATAGGCTCAACATTTAGATCAGAAGGTAACGACATATTCTTAGACTCAAGCTCTTCTTTCAGATCCTGATACTCTGAAGAATTTTCTAAAGCCTCTTTGATATTTGAAATATCATCATCAGACAGATGCCCCATGTCAGAAGGTCTGCCGTCATGCATAGACCCGGTAATATTTGCAGTATTGCCGTCAGGTTTCTTAAAGGATGAGGTGAAATCAGTCTTATTATCAGAATCAAGACCACTAAATTCAGTCTTTTCCATCTCATAGCCCTGCTCAAGAAGATCATCTTTCATCTCCTGAAACTCAGGGTCAGCTTCAAGACCTGCCTCCAGCTGTTCCTGATCCTCCGGACTCATCTTCTTAAGGTCAGACACTTCACCATCGCGCATATTCCCAGATATTGACGCCTTCTCACCTTTATCATTCTTGTAATCATAAGTAAAATTAGTCTCATTCCCTTTCAGAGGCGGTACATCTTTAGAGTCAAGTTCATATCCATCCTCCTTAAGCGACTCTTCCATCTCCTTGAAATCTTTATCCTCTGACAACACCTTATCAAGTCCGTCCTCCAACTGTTTTTGCATCTCTTCAGCCTGTTTTTGAAGACCGTCCTTCACAGACTGCATATCCTGTGATGACGCCTGCCGTGATGATGACAGTTTCTGCTGTGCAGGACTAGATTGCGGTTCTTGCTGCTCCTGTTGTTGAACCTCTTCCTTCTGCTGTTTTTCTTCCTCGCTCTGCTGCAACATCTCTTTTAGCTTATCCATCATGGATTTTTCTTCCTCAGAAGACTCCTGTTGCTGCTGTTGCTGTTCCTCTTCATCCTCAAACTGGCAGTTCATGATAGTCTGTGTAGACGACTTAAAGACATTGCCCTGACTGCCCACGACCTCAATGGCAACCTCATCCGTACTCGTAACAACCTCAACTAGACCAGTAACAGGATTAGTATACTTAACTTCAATCACACCAAGAGTATAATTCCCGGGCATAAACGCCTGAATATCCATATAATCCGCAACACCAGACCCAGAAGAAATGCCTGCCTGCTGACACACAGTATCAACAGTGCTCCCACCGATAGAATTATTATCACGGACTTTAATAGCAAGCTCAGTACCGAACGGATTGCTTATATTAAGATATATCTTTACAGTATCACCAGAATTGACCGTAGTTGTCTGGACCATCTTTTCAACAGAAAGTGTATCAGACGCATACACAGAACCCGGTGAGAATAAAAATAAGAATAAAAGAGACAGAGACATCAAAACATAAGAACAGCGAATCCTCACAGCAAACACCATAAACCCAAATCAGGACACAACCCTGTACTTGACCTGCCTGATATAAAGATCACACACCATAAGCGCAAAACTCAATATGATAAACCAGATCATAGTACTTGTCGGCTCTTCCTTCCTCTCAATCTTTTCAGACAATGTCTTATATATATCATTCAATGTCTCAGTATCGACCGACTTGAAATAGTCGCCGCCAGTAGCCTCCGCAATCTGTTTGAGTGTAGCCTCATCAAACTCAGCATACTGCGGTCGTCCAAACCAGTCATAGCCCAATATTACTTGTTCATTTGAACCCATACCTACCGTATATACCTGTATGTCCTGCTCTTTTGCGAAACCGATCGCCTCCAAAGGAGTTATGACCCCAGCATTATTCACGCCATCACTCAAGAATATGACCACTTTCTTCTTGCTGGGCACAGACGTGACCATGTCAACCGCAAGAGCAAGTCCGTCACCGATAGCCGTCCTGCCCTGACTGACAGAGATGGCATCAAGATTGGTGAGTGTCCTCTCACGCGACGGTGTCAAAAACGACTGTGTGGTCGCCCCCTCAGAAAATATGACAATGCCTGCCCTATCATTGGTCTCAAGACTTTCAATGAATGTACGCGCACTGACCTTTGACGCCTCCATCCTTGTAGGCTGATAATCAGTCGCAGACATCGAACCGGATACATCAAGAGCGAGCACGACATTCACACCCTCACCTTTATGCATGAGCTCAATCTGCGGATCCGAAAGCGCAAATATCAAAGAGATAAGTATCATAAATTCAACAGCAAAGATTATCCTATTCCGTTTTACAGACACAGACGGCTTGACAGACCTGCGGATAAGCGACAGGTTAGAAAATTTTATTGCAGACATATGTTTTTTTCTCTGCCCCGAAACATAGACATAATAGATTAAAGGTAAAAGCGCAAACAAGATAAGATACGACGGATTAGCAAAATTCATTTTTTAACGCCCCAAAACCTATTCTTTTTTTTAATCTTATTTTTTCCTGAATCACGAGACCCAAGACCAGACACAGAATCAATAATAGTATCAACACGATTAAGCCCGTCTATAGATCCCACAAATATTTTATCAGCAATACCGATACGGTATAAGTGGTACAATACATTGACAGGCAAAACAGCAACAAGTATCCCAAAAATACTCATCTCAGGACTATACAGATAAACAATGGAAACTAACAACAATAACAATAACGCCTGCCTTAAAGGATAAGGAATAGATGTCAAAAATCGCAATGCCCCCACATCTGAGACCTTGACCTCTGCAAACAAAGATTTCCAGGCAATGACCATTGTTGCAAAAATAGATACTGCAAAAAATTCAAAGACAGAAAGCTGCATGATATCAATCTTCAGATAACTTGTATATTTTAAGAACCCGACAGTTGAAAATATGACCAATGAAAATATAATGATATGGACCATGCCACGGACAAGAACCGACATCTCACGACGGACATCAAGACCTGTCATCTTTGAATGAAATATTATAGACACAGCAGAGACAAACAATATACAGAGAACGTACAGCCATGGAACCTGTGACAATGGTTCATAAAAAAGACCGCTCATGCAGATAACCTCCGACGAGAACGCATCTTCAAAAGCCCTGAAATCTTAGAACTGCCATCATCCGTTGTAGATACTGATACATGATCAATCCGTTTCTTGCGCATAAACCTGATCAGCCTTTCTCTATCCGCACGAACATTTTCCTCAAAATCAGCACGAAACGACGAATCAGAAGTATCAATCAACATCTGCTCCCCAGTCTCTTCATCCTCAAGCTCGATCAATCCCACATCAGGGATGCTGACTTCACGCGCATCATAAAGGTCAACCGCAATAACATCATTTTCTTTGGAAAGATAGCCTAGCTCACGCGAATATTCACGGACATCATCCATAAAATCAGATATCAAAAATAATATAGACCTCTGATTTATCACATTTGAAAGAAACCCTAACGGTGCCTTAAGCCCTGTACCGCGCGATTTAGACTCAAAAGATACAATCTCATGAACAATACGCATCATATGTTTCTTGCCTTTTGATGGATGGATACATTTCTCAACCCTGTCAGAAAAAAGAACAAGCCCTATAGCATCATTGTTCTTGACTGCACTTAAGGCGACAGATGCGCAGATCTTAGCCGCCGCCATCCTCTTAAAAGAATCCTGTGTACCGAAATCAAAAGACCCAGACACATCAACAACAAGATAGACTATCATGTCACGCTCTTCAACAAACTCCTTGACATAAGGATGCCCGAACCGCGCAGTCACATTCCAGTCAATTGCCCGCACATCATCTCCTGGCAGATAACCGCGGATCTCACTAAATTCAAGACCGCGACCCTTAAACATTGACATGTGCGCACCATGGATCTTACTGTCTGAAAGTTTACGGAATGACATACCTATATCTCTTGCAGACTTAAGTACATCCCGTACATCTTCTTTTTTATCACGAAAAAAATCATCCATATAAACGCAGCACCAAATAAAAATCTAAAACTTAAGGCGACTTAACTTTTGAAAGTATCATCTCAACCAATTTATCCGTACTGACACCTTCGGCCTCAGCCTCATAAGTCAATATTATCCTGTGCCTCAATACATCCACTGCAATCTCTTTGACATCATCAGGAATCACATAGCCCCTGCCCTGAAGGAGCGCATGGGCCTTTGCACCCAAAGTAAGCCAGATAGAAGCACGGGGAGAAGCACCATACTCAATTAGATTATCAATGTCAAGGCCATACTTTTTAGGGTCACGAGTAGCGAAGACGATGCTCACGATGAAATCGCGAACATTGTCATCAAGATATATCTCATGGCACAATTTTTGCATCTCAATGATCTTTGCAGGCGTTATGACTTTTTTTGCAAAAGGAACTGTCGACCCAGTCATCCGAGAGATGATCTGTTTTTCTTCATCTTCAAGCGGATAATTGACATTCACCTTAAACATGAACCTGTCCACCTGTGCCTCAGGAAGCGTATATGTACCCTGTGTCTCAAGCGGATTCTGTGTAGCAAGCACAAGGAAAGGTTTAGACAACGGATAAGTCTCACCGGAAATCGTCACCTGCCTCTCCTGCATAGCCTCAAGAAGTGCCGATTGTGCCTTAGGCGGTGCACGATTAATCTCATCGGCCAGTATGAAATTAGCAAATATGGGCCCTTTCTTTGTAGAGAATGTTGCATTGTTCTGGTTGTATATCTTAGTGCCTACAATATCAGCAGGGAGGATGTCTGGAGTGAACTGTATCCTGTTAAAGCTTGCATCAACCGTGTCAGAGAGTGTCTTAATCATGAGCGTCTTAGCAAGCCCCGGCAGACCTTCAAGAAGGATGTGCCCATTAGCAATAAGTGATATCATGATCCTGTCAACCACATCAGACTGCCCGACCACAACATTCTTGATCTGTGAGACAACCTCATCGATATCATTTGAATAGTCGCTTGCGCGCTTGTTCAGCGCTTTAATCTCTTTATCTTCCATATCAACTAACACCTTTTAAAGAAAAACATATGAAGATATATGTCTGAAAAAGTATTTATCTGTTTGTTTAT